>NZ_JBWKCM010000038.1:0-49837 GCF_056436485.1 Streptomyces sp. NPDC043746
CAACGTCCTGTGGGCGATGATCCGTGACGGAGAGTGCTTTCACACTTCACCTCCCGTCACGGGAGCGGCTTGACAACACGATTGGGAAGTTCCTTGCCTTCGGGAAGCGCCGCCGATCCGGCGACGGGTTCCAGCAAAGTCGCCCGGAGGCCGGGAAACCGGCGGGAATCGGACGTCATGGGACCACCACCAGCCCCGTGAACCGTTCCGGGTTTGATCGAGACTCTAGGTCGTGAGTGTGACCTGGGGTTTCGTGGTTTCGCGGTAGTGGTTGGTCTCGTATTCGCCGAATGGGATGTGCCCCAAATCCTGGGAATCAGCGGCTCCGCGGTCTCGCGCACGGCCTCGAACCGCCCTGCGGCGGTGAGGCGGGAGACGGGCTGCCGACCGCCCGCGTCCGTTTCGAACGCGACGGGAAGCGGCGGTCCGGGTGCCGCGGCGGCCGCTCAGAGGTGACCGTCCAGGAACTGCCGTACCTCATCGATGGTCATAGGCCCCGTGCCGTGCGCCATCGCCGCTCCCTCCTTCAGCAGGAGGCAGGACGGGGCTCCGGTGATCCCGTATCGCTCGGTTGCCGCCGGGCAACGCGTGATGTCGGTGCGGACGACCGTCAGGCGGCCCGCGTAGGCTGCGGCGATGTCGCCCACGACGACATCCATCACCCGACAGGGCTCGATTGCCTTGGGCCATGCCCCGGTGAAGTATGCGAGAACCGGAACCTCGCTTCTCCGGAGGATGAAATCGAACTCCGCGTCCTCTCGAGGTCGGTGAACGAGTTTTGTCATGGGGGCTCCTGACCTCGGGTTTCGTACTCCATCCCATCCTCCCTCGCGCGGTGTGCCAGGTGGGCCCTGGCCGGTCGTCCGACCGGCTGCCAGGAGGAAGGTACGGGCCGCCGCGGGACGGCGGTGCCCGTGGGACGAGTGGCCGGCCCCTTGCCACGACGACCGGAAAGCCGTTTCCCAGGTCATAGCGGCTCGGCACCGGGAACGAGCACGATATCCGGACGCTCGCGGGCGCGGCGGTAGACGGGTGACGCGTCAGCTGACCCGGAGGCCGACCGCCAGCGTCAGTTCAAGGACCCGGTGTGGTGATGCGAGGTCGGGAAACAGCTCCCGGAGCTGCGACATCCGGTATCGGACCGTCTGGGGATGGACGAACAACGCCGCAGCGACCTCGTCCCGTCTGCCCTGGTGCAGCAGCCACGCCCGCAACGTCTCCTCCAGCCGTCGTGCGGTTGCGGCAGGCAGGGTCCGCAACGGTGCGAGGGCTCGGGTGCGCAGGTCTGCGAACGCGTCCGCGTCGGCGCTGAGCACCAGGTCGGGCAGGTGGTCCTCGGTGTCGCGAATGTCGGAGGAAAGGGAGCGCGCGCGCAGGGCTCGTGCGTACGAGGCGGATGCGTGGGTCCATGGACGGGCCGGGCCGACCACGGCGGCGCGGTCGGTCAGCTGCCGTAGGAGACGTGAACGGTCGGCATCGGGGACGAGGAGCACACCTGTGGCATCCGGCAGGTCGTCGAGGACGAGGGTGCTCGGGTCGAGTGTCCGGTAGGCAGGCCGGGCCTGGGCGGCGGGCAGCAGGACGGCGGTCAGCGAAACCGGAGGCTGCCACCTGGCCCGTTGGCCGGAGGCCAGCAGCACGTCCGGGCTCGCACCGGCGAGGAGGTCGCGGGCCAGGTGTTCCAGGTGGCGCTCGTGGGCTCTGCCCCGGGCGGCCAGTTCGTCGGCGTGGCCCGCGGCACTCGCGGCGGAGAGCTCGTCGATATAGGCGAAGGTCAGCTCGGCGAACTTCGCGACCTCGGCGGCGGGCAGACCCGCGGGTACGGCCCCCGCTGCCAGACATCGCCAGGCGACCCGGGCGCCGACGCGGTAGGCGCTGAGCAGGGCATCCATCGAACGGCCGTCGCGCACCTCGCCGCGGCCCAGCTCGTAGGCGGCGTCCCCGGCGTCGCCGCCTGTGGCGTTCCCGCTCGCAAGGTCCAGGTAGTGCCCCAGGGCGGTGCGGACGGCTCTGCGGATGGTGGCGCCCATGCGGCCCGACAAGGCATGGGCGTAGGGGGGAACCTCGTCGATGATCGCCTGGACGACTTCGTCGGCGGTGGTCTTCAGTGCCGCCCGAAGCGCGGTGACCGTCGTCTCATCCAGGGCCAGTTCGCTGGCCCTCCGCATTGCATAGCTCATCTTTTTGTTCCCTGCGAACAATTCAGCCGACCAGATTTACGTCCTGTGGTCAGGACTTTACGCCTGGAGGCGCAGCAAGCTGGAGTCATGACGAGTGGAGCCCTCCGCAGTGGGGCGTGGAAACTACTGGAGATGGTCACGACGCCGTTGCTGCCGTCGGACTACCTCGACCTGGTCAGCCCGCTGCGTGCGGGCGCTGACCTGTGTGGGCGCGTCGAGGCCGTGCACTCCGAGACCGATGACGCCGCGACTGTCGTGATCAGGCCGGGGCGGGGCTGGCGCGGCCACACAGCCGGCCAGTACGTGAGGATCGGGGTTGACGTCGACGGAGTGCGCCTGTGGCGTGCCTACTCCATCACCTCGCCGACGAACCGCCAGGACGGCCGCATCACGATCACCGTGAAGGCGATCCCGGACGGCAAGGTCAGCAATCACCTGGTCCGCAGGGCGAAACCGGGCACGCTGATCCAGCTCGACCAGGCGACCGGTGACTTCGTCCTGCCGCGGGCCAAGCCCGCCAAGGTGCTCTACCTGACGGCCGGCAGCGGCATCACGCCCGTGATGGGCATGCTGCGCGACACCGAACTCGACGACGTCGTCATGGTCCACTGTGCGCCACAGCCTCAGGACGTGATCTTCCGCAAGGAACTGCACAGCCTGGTCGTGGACAGGAAGCTTCGGCTCACCGAGGTGCACACCGACACCGACGGCAAGCTCGACATCGCCCGTCTCCAGGAACTCGTGCCCGACTGGGCCGAGCGCGAGACCTGGGCCTGCGGGCCCGCAGGTCTGCTCGACGCCGCCGAGGAGCACTGGACCGAACAGGGCGTCCGAGCACGCCTGCACACCGAACGGTTCCGCGTCGGCACCATCGTCGCCGGCGAGGGCGGCGAGGTCACGTTCAGCGCCACCGGCAAGACCGTCGACGCTGACGGCGCCACGCCGTTGCTGGACATCGGCGAAGAGGCCGGCGTGCTCATGCCCTCCGGGTGCCGTATGGGCATCTGCTTCGGCTGCGTCACGCCGCTCAAGGCCGGCGCTGTCCGCGATCTGCGTACCGGCGAGATCACCGAGGCCGAGCCGGGCGTCCTCATCCAGACCTGTGTGTCCGCCGCGGCGGGCCCCTGCGACATCGAACGGTAGGAGCACCTTGACCGCCATCGACCCCACCGACCACCTGACCGCGGACCAGATCGAGGAGCTGGGCCGCGAGCTGGACGCCATCCGCGACGAGGTGATCGCCGACCGAGGCGAGAAGGACGCCGCCTACATCCGCCGGGTCATCGCGGCGCAGCGCAAGCTGGAGCTGGTCAGCAGGGGTGTGCTGCTGTTCTCGATCTTCCCGCCCGCGTGGCTGATCGGCACCGCCGGGCTGTCCGTGGCGAAGATCATGGACAACATGGAGATCGGCCACAACGTCCTGCACGGCCAGTGGGACTGGATGCGGGACCCGAAGATTCACTCCACCACCTGGGAGTGGGACCACGTCTCACCGTCCGATCAGTGGAAGCACTCGCACAACGAGCTGCACCACACGTACACCAACGTGATCGGCAAGGACAACGACCTCGGTTACGGCATCATGCGCGTCGACGAAGACCAGAAGTGGCACCCCTTCCACCTCGGCCAGCCGCTGTGGAACTTCCTCAACGCCTGCTTCTTCGAGTACGGCATCGCGGCATACGACCTGGAGCTCGGCAAGAACCTGCACAAGCGCCGCCGCAAGAACCCGGAGTTCCGCGCGCGGGCCAGGGCCGTCGGCCGCAAGATCCGTAAGCAGGTGCTCAAGGACTACGTGATCCACCCGCTGCTGTCGGGCCCGTCGTTCCTCCCCACGCTCGCCGCCACGTTCACCGCGAACCTGGTCCGCAACCTCTGGACCCACTCGGTGATCATGTGCGGGCACTTCCCCGAGGGCGTACAGGTCTTCGAGCGCCGGTCGATCAGGGGCGAGACGCGCGGCCAGTGGTACCTACGCCAGATGATGGGCTCGGCGAACATCAGCGGCAGCAAGGCCATGCACTTCATGACCGGCAACCTGTCGCACCAGATCGAGCACCACCTGTTCCCGGACCTGCCGAGCAACCGGTACGCCGAGGTCGCGGTGAAGGTGCGCGCGCTGTTCGAGAAGTACGAGCTGGAGTACGTCACCGGCCCGCTGCCCAAGCAGGTGTTCTCCGCGTGGCACAAGGTCTTCCGGCTCGCACTGCCGAACAAGCGGCCCGAGGTCGGAACGCCGGACCGTGAGCAGGACCTCGTCACCGCCTGACAGTGAGGACGTACGTGAGCGTTCCCCGGCCGCACCTCATGCCCTCGGGCGACGTCACTGCTGCCGCACGACGGCCTACTCGGCAGTGAAGTCCGCTGCTGCCCAGGTCCTACAGGTTGGTGAGCGCACGCCGGACAGCGACTGAGTGGGAGCTTCTCTCCGGTTCCACGACGAGCGCACGGCAGATGAGAAGGGGCGACGCGGTGGGCTATGACTCGGTGTGAGCAGGTTGCTGGTACAGCACGGCCGGGGGCGGCGCTGCAGGCCCCTCTTCGAGCTGATGTACACCCCGGCCCGGCCGGCGACCGAAGCCGGTCGGCGACATCCGGATTCCGCTCCGGGCCAACAAGAAGGCCCCGGGCGCCTGGCCTGGGGCTCTTTCATGGAGCGGGTGACGAGAAATCGAACCCGCGCTCCGAGCCTGGGAAGCTCAGAGCTCGGGCAGCGTCGCGCTCTCCGTCGCCGCCGACCGCAGCCGGGCCAGGATCGCCCGGGCCGCCTTGGCGTATCCGAGGCTGTTGTTCTGGAGCACCGACTCCGCGTTGGCCAGCTCCAGGAAGGCGATCACCTCGAAGGCCAGCTGCCGTACGTCGGTGTCGTCCGCCAGGTCGCCCGCCGCCCGCGCCTCCTCGATCGTCTCCTCCACGAAGGTGACCCAGCCGGTCTGCGCGGCGGCCAGGGCGTCGTGCACCTTGCCGCCGCGGGCGTCGAACTCGGCGGTGGCCGCGTAGAAGAAGCAGCCGCCCCGGAAGACCCGGTCGCGGGAGTACGCGATCCACGCCTCGCACATCCGCCAGACCCGGCCGACCCCGGGCGGGACCGCACGGGCGGGGCGCAGCACATGGTCGACGTAGACCGCGACCGCGGCGCGCACGGTGGCGAGCTGGAGTTCCTCCTTCGACCCGAAGAGGGCGAACACCCCGCTCTTGCTGAGCTTCAGCTCGGCCGCCAGCCGTCCCAGCGAGAGGCCCTCCAGGCCCTCCACCGAGGCGATCTGCACCGCGCGCCCCAGGACCAGCTGCCGGGTCTGGTTGCCCCGCTCGACCCGCCCGTCCAGCCGTACTGCCGCCATGTGACCACTCCGTGCCTCAGAGTTATCGAGGCGTCATTCTAGGGACGGCCACGGGCGCCACCGGACCACCTGCCGCCCGCCCCGTCGCCCCGCCCACCCGCGCGCCCCGCCTCTGACCACGGGCGATACCGGCGGGCGGACCGGGCGGCATCCGGCACGTGAGACAGGTGTTCCTTTCCGCCGCGCCCGGCGAGTAGCGTGATCGTTCCGCGTGCGAGCCGGTGAGGTCTCCACCATCTGTCCCGATGTGGAGAACCAGGAGCACCAGAAGTGTCCGCTGCCGTCGCGCCCGCCCCCGCCCTCGCAACGTCCCGCCGGGCCTGGCTCACCGATCTGCCCGTGCTGGCGGTCGCCGCCGTCTGGGGTGCCAGCTACCTCGCCGCCAAGGGCATCACCACCACGCACACCGTCATCGCCGTCCTCGTCCTGCGCTTCGCGGTCGTGCTGCCCGTCCTGGTGGTGGCCGGTTGGCGCAGACTGCGGGCGCTGACCGGGGCGCAGTGGCGCGGGGCCGGGCTGCTGGGCCTGGTGCTGAGCGGGATCTTCCTGCTGGAGACGTACGGGGTGGTCCACACCTCGGCCACCAACGCAGGGCTGATCATCAGCCTCACCATGATCTTCACGCCGCTCGCCGAGGCCGCCGTGACCCGCGTCCGGCCCCCGGCCTCCTTCGTCGCCGCCGCAGGGCTCTCCGTCACCGGGGTGGTCCTGCTGACCCAGGGCGGCGGCTTCACCAGCCCCTCGGCCGGTGACCTGCTGATGCTGCTCGCCGCCCTCGCCCGTACGGTCCACGTCCTGGCGATGGCCCGGACCAAGGCGGTCCGGTCGGCCGACTCGCTCTCCCTGACCACCGTCCAGCTCGGCAGCGCGGTCGCCGTCTTCGCCGTCCTGGTGGCCCTCCCGGGGACGGGCGCCGCACCGTGGAGCGTGGCGACGGGCTTCGGGCCCAGGGAGTGGGCCGGGCTGGTCTTCCTCTCCGTGTTCTGCACGCTCTTCGCCTTCTTCGTGCAGATGTGGTCCGTACGCCGCACCTCGCCGTCCCGGGTCAGCCTGCTGCTCGGTACGGAACCGCTGTGGGCCGCCGCCGTCGGGATCGGCCTCGGCGGCGAACGGCTCGGGGTCCTCGGGGTGGCCGGTGCCGTCCTGGTCCTGGCGGGCACCGCGTGGGGGCGGCGCAGCGTGGACGAGGGGGGCTGGCCCGGGACGCGGGGAGGCGGTCGCGCCCCTTCCTGACCGCGTGCGTCACGGTCAGGGCTTCTTCCGGACCGCGTCCGGCGCGATCATGATCGCGAACCCCGTCACGATCGGCACGACGCTGACGAACAGCGCCCGGTCACCGAAGAAGTCCATGCGACGAGCTGGCGTCCACAGCCGCAGCCCCCCCGGGTCTACTCGTGGACCAGCCCTCCGATGCCCTGCAGCAGGATGAGGAACCCGACCGCCTCGATGAATGTCCTCATACGCCGAACCCCGCGGCCGTCCCGCTCCCGCCGCGTCGGCCACCCGGCCCCTTCGCAGCGACGAAAGTAGCGGACCGGGCGACTTCGGTCGCTCCCTCCCCGCGAGGGACGCGTTCCGGCCGCCCGGCTGCATAAGTTTGTCGATATGACGCGCACCGAGTACCGCTGGCTGCTCCCCTCGGCGATGGCCGACCCCGAGCTGCCCGGCGACCGGGCCCGCAGCCGGCGGACCGTACGCGACTGGGTCGTCGACATCACGGCCTTCCTCTGCGCGGCCTTCATCGGCATGCTCGCCGTCGCCGCGGTCGAGGCCGACGAGTCCACGGCCGACGCGGTGGTGTTCGTGGACTCCGTGGCGGGTGCGGCGGCCTGCTGCGCGCTCTGGCTGCGGCGGCGCTGGCCCGTCGGTCTGGCCGTGGCCCTGACCGTCGTCGCCGTCGTCGAGCCCGTCGCCGTCGGCGCCCTGCTGGTCGCCCTGTTCAGCCTGGCCGTCCACCGCCCGCTCAAGCCGACGGCGATCGTCGGCGCGGCGGCGCTGGCCACAGTGCCCGTCCAGCCGCTTGTGCGCCCCGACCCGCAGACCGGTTACGTGGCCTCCGTCCTCTTCGGGGTGCTGCTGGTCCTGCTGGCGCTGAGCTGGGGCCTGGGCGTAAGGTCCCGGCGCCAGCTCGTGCTCACGCTCCGCGAACGGGCCCGCCGGGCGGAGGCCGAGGCGGAACTGCGCGCCGAACAGGCCCAGCGGCTGGCTCGGGAGGCCATCGCCCGCGAGATGCACGACGTCCTCGCCCACCGGCTCACCCTCCTCAGCGTCCACGCCGGAGCCCTCGAATTCCGGCCCGACGCCCCCGCCGCCGAGATCGCCCGGGCCGCCGGAGTCATCCGGGACAGCTCCCACGAGGCGCTCCAGGACCTACGGGAGATCATCGGAGTGCTGCGCGGCCCCGGGGACGCCGGCGAGGGCGAGCGGCCGCAGCCCACCCTCACCACCCTGGACGCGCTGATCGAGGAGTCCCGGCGGGCGGGCATGAAGGTCACCCTCGACCAGCGCGTCGCCGCCCCCGCGAACGCCCCCGCCGCCACCGGCCGCACGGTGTACCGCATCGCCCAGGAGTGCCTGACCAACGCCCGTAAACACGCCCCGGGCACCGAGGTCACCGTCACCGTGACCGGCGGCCCCGGCGACGGGCTCACCGTCGAGGTGGCGAACCCGGCCCCCACCGAACCCTTCGAACGGGTCCCCGGCTCCGGTCAGGGCCTCATCGGCCTCGCCGAACGCGCCACCCTCGCCGGGGGCGGCCTGGAGCACGGCCCCACACCGGACGGCGGCTTCCGGGTCCGGGCCCGGCTGCCGTGGCCGTCGGCGTGAGGCGGGCGGTCTGAGCCGGACAAGGCCCGCGTGGCGGGGCCGAGGTGTCGATGGCGTACGGCCCGCTGGTTACGGTGGCTGTCATGAACACCCTGGCGCCACCGCCCCCTCCGGACTCCGTGCCTCCTTCCCGCACTCCGCCCGTCCGGCTGCTCATCGTGGACGACGACCCGCTCGTGCGGGCCGGGCTCACCCTGATGCTCGGCGGGGCCGAGGGCATCGACATCGTGGGCGAGGGCGCGGACGGCAGCGAGGTCGCCGACCTCGTCGGACGGCTGCGCCCCGACGTCGTCCTGATGGACATCCGGATGCCCGGCATGGACGGGCTCACCGCGACCGAGGGGCTGCGCCGCCGCCCCGACGCGCCCGACGTCCTCGTCCTCACCACCTTCCACGCCGACGAACAGGTCCTGCGGGCCATCCGCGCCGGAGCGGCGGGTTTCGTCCTGAAAGACACCCCGCCCGCCCAGATCGTCGACTCCGTCCGCCGGGTCGCCGCCGGGGACCCGGTGCTCTCGCCCGCCGTCACCCGGCAGCTCATGGACCGGGCAGCGGGCAATGCACAGGACGAGCGCATGCCCCGGAGGGAGCGGGCACGCAGGCGGTTCGCGGAACTGGCCGAGCGGGAGCGGGAGGTGGCGGTCGCCGTCGGGCGCGGACGCTCCAACGCCGAGATCGCGGGCGAGCTGTATCTCAGCATCGCCACCGTCAAGACCCAGGTCTCACGAATTCTCGCCAAACTCGACCTCAACAACCGTGTCCAGATCGCCCTGTTGGTCCACGATGCCGGACTGCTCGACAGCGACGGCGAGAGGGACGGCCGCCTACGCTGAGGGGACCGAGCGGTGCCGGGCGGACCGGACCGGAAGAGGGGGGCTGACCGACGATGGCCATGCTGGATCTGAGGGAACTGCCGGACTTCACGGCGGACCCCTACCCGTACTACGCGAAGCTGCGTGCCGAGGGGCCGGTGCACACGGTGCGCACCGAGCAGATGGAGCGGATCTGGCTCATCGTCGGTTACGAGGAGGCCCGCGCGGCCCTCGCCGACCAGCGGTTCGGGAAGGACTGGCGCGCCACCGGGCGCTGGGCCGACGAGGTCGACCCGATCAGCGCCAACATGCTGGAGCTGGACGCACCGCACCACACCCGGCTGCGGAGGCTCGTCGCCCGGGAGTTCACGCCCCGCCGCATCGAGGCGCTGCGCCCCCGGGTCACCGGGATCACCACCGAACTGCTCGACGCGATGGTCCCGGCCGGTTCCGCCGACCTGGTCGACGCGCTCGCCTTCCCGCTGCCGATGACCGTCATCTGCGAACTGCTCGGCGTCCCCGACATCGACCGGGACGCCTTCCGCACCCTGTCGAGCGCCATCGTCACCCCCACCCCGGCCCAGCGGGAGGCCGACCCGGTCGGCGCGATGAGCACCTACCTCGTCCAGCTCATCGAGGAGAAACGGAGTTCACCCGGCGACGACCTGATGAGCGCCCTGATCAGGACCCGCGACGAGGGAGGCGACGGACTGTCCGGCGAGGAACTGGTCGGCATGGCCTTCGTGTTGCTCGTCGCCGGTCATGAGACCACGGTCAACCTGATCTCCAACGGGGTGCGGGCCCTGCTCGACCACCCGGACCAACTCGCCCTGCTCCGCGCCGATCCCGGACTGCTGGACGGGGCGGTCGAGGAGATGCTGCGGTACGACGGACCGGTGGAGACCGCCACCTTCCGCTTCACCCGGGAGGAGGTCACCATCGGCTCCACCGTGATCCCGTACGACGAACCGGTGCTCGTCGCCCTCGCCTCGGGCGGCCGGGACCCGGAGAAGTTCACGGACCCGGACACCTTCGACATCCGCCGCGCACCCCAGGGCCATCTGGCCTTCGGCCACGGGGCGCACTACTGCCTGGGCGCCCCGCTCGCCCGCATGGAGGCCCGGATCGCGATCGGGGCGCTGCTGGAGCGCTGCCCGGAGCTGGCCCGCGACCCGGCGGGCGGCGAGCCGGAGTGGCTGCCCGGTCTGCTGATGCGCGGGGTGCGGCGGCTGCCGGTGCGCTGGTAGGGCCGCCCGTCTCCACCACTCGTGACGAAGGAGCACCCGTTGACCGCCGAAGCAACCACGGACCCCGAGGGTCTGGTCGACCTGGCCGCGCTCGGTGACGACTTCACCCGCGACCCGTATCCGGTCTACGCCGCGTTACGGGCCAGGGGCCCGGTCCACCGGGTCCGTATCCCCGAGGGCGGCCACGCCTGGCTCGTCGTCGGGTACGAGGCCGGGCGGGCGCTCCTCGCCGACCAGCGGCTCTCCAAACAGTGGGCCAACGCCTCACCGGCGCTCGGCGTCACCAAGGTCTCCGCGGGCACCTCGATGCTCACCAGCGACACCCCCGACCACACCCGGCTGCGCCGACTCGTCGCCCGCGAGTTCACCCCGCGCCGGATGGAGCGACTCACCCCGCGCATCCAGGAGACGACCGACGAGCTGCTGGACCGGATGCTCGCCGCGCCCGACCGGCGCTCCGACCTCGTCGAGGCGCTGTCCTACCCGCTGCCGATGAACGTCATCTGCGAGCTGCTCGGCGTGCCGTTCCTGGACCGCACGGCCTTCCGCGAGTGGTCCGACCACGCGGTCTCCGCCGTCGACGTCTCGAAACGCGCCTCCTCCACCCGGGCGATGGCCGCCTATCTGGCCGGGCTGCTCCAGGAGAAGCGGGCGCGGCCGGGCGAGGACCTGCTGAGCGCGCTGATCCACACGGCCGACGAGGACGGCGAGCGGCTCCTGGCCGACGAACTGATAGGCATGGCCTGGCTGTTGCTCGTCGCCGGTCACGAGACCACCGTCAACCTCATCACCAACGGCGTGCTCAGCCTGCTCACGCACCCGGATCAACTGGCGCTCCTGCGAGCGGACTTCGGGCTGATCGACAGGGCGGTGGAGGAGATCCTGCGCTTCGAGGGGCCCGTCGAGACACCGACGTACCGCTTCACGACCGAACCGATCGACATCGGCGGCACGGTGATCCCCGGCGGCGGGGAGCTGGTCCTCGTCGCGATGTCGGACGCCAACCGGGACCCGGCCCGCTACCCGGACGCCGCCCGCTTCGACATCACCCGGGACGCCCGGGGCCATCTCGCTTTCGGCCACGGCATCCACTACTGCCTGAGGGCTGTCCCGCAATCCCTGGTGGATCAGCGCGCGGCGTCGGATGCGGTGCATCGCACGGCGGAGGGACGTCCGCATACGGGATGTATTCGGGCGTTCCGACAACGCGGCGAGGCGCCGGAGCTGTCGTCGTGCGCCCGCCAGGGATTGCGGGACAGCCCTTGGGCGCCCCGCTGGCCCGGATCGAGGCGAAGGCCGCCCTCCGCTCGCTGCTGGAGCGCTGCCCCGAACTACGGCTCGCCGCCGACCCGGCCGCGCTCAGCTGGCGCACCGGCGTCCTGATGCGCGGCCCGCTGAGCCTGCCGGTGCGGTGGTGAGGGGCACGTACGGGGGAGCGGGCCCCGGGGATACCGGCCGAGGGAGAAGGACGCCGGGACACGGCGGAAGCCGTCCGACCCCAGCCGCCGGTCCGCCGGGACACGGCGGGAGGACGCCCGGCCTCAGCCGCCCGGGATCTCCGCCATCGCCACCGGGCGGCGTTCGCGGCGGGAGACCTCGCAGGCCTCGGCGATCCGCAGCGCGTGCAGGCCCTCCCGGCCGTCGCACGGGTTGGCCAGCTCACCCCGGGCCACCTGGAGGAAGGCGTCCAGCTCCGCCTCGTACGCCGGGGCGAACCGCTCCAGGAACCCCGGCCACGGCTTCGACGGAGCGCCCGGGCCCTCAGGCTCGGCCGAGGTCAGCGGCGTACGGTCGTCGAGGCCGACGGCCAGCTGGTCCAGCTCCCCGGCCAGCTCCATGCGGACGTCGTATCCGGCCCCGTTGCAGCGGGTCGCGGTGGCGGTGGCCAGGGTGCCGTCGTCCAGGGTGAGCAGGACGGCGGCGGTGTCCACGTCCCCCGCCTCCCGGAACATCGCGGGCCCGGCGTCCGATCCGGTGGCGTACACCTCGCGCACCTCGCGGCCCGTCACCCACCGCAGGACGTCGAAGTCGTGGACCAGGCAGTCCCGGTAGAGCCCGCCGGAGAGCGGGAGGTAGGCGGCGGGCGGGGGAGCGGGGTCGGAGGTGGTGGCCCGTACGGTGTGCAGCCGCCCGAGCCGCCCCTCCCGTACCGCGGCCCTCGCCTCCGCGTACCCCGCGTCGAAGCGGCGCATGAACCCCAGCTGGAGCACGCTCCCCGCCGCCTCCACCTCCGCGAGCGCACCCAGCGTGCCGGGCAGGTCCAGGGCGATCGGCTTCTCGCAGAACGCGGGCAGCCCGGCCCGGGCGGCGCGGGCGATGAGCGGGGCGTGGGCGGCGGTCGCCGAACAGATCACCAGCGCGTCGGGGAGGCCGTGGCCCTCGCCGGTGAACATCGCGTCCACCCCGACGGCCGAGGCTCCGGTCCGGGTGGCGGCCACGGCGGCGCGCTCCGGATCCGCGTCCGCCACCAGGAGGGAGTCCACGGCCGGGTGACGGCTCAGCGCCTCCGCATGGAAAGTGCCGATACGTCCCGCTCCGACGAGTCCGATACGCATGGCCCCAAGGTGACGTCGGCACGGTCATCATGTCAAGCGTTTGTCCTGACAAATGACGTGCCGTGGCTTTGTCCGGACAATCGAACTAGGCTCGCCCCCGTGACCGCACAAGGAGCCGATCAGCCGCTGCCGCTGAGCGTGGACCGCACCAGTCCGGTGCCGCTCTACTTCCAGCTCGCGCAGCAGCTGGAGGCCGCCGTCGAACAGGGCCGACTGGCCCCCGGCACCCTGCTCGGCAACGAGATCGACCTCGCCCGCCGCCTCGGCCTCTCCCGCCCCACGGTCCGCCAGGCCATCCAGTCGCTCGTCGACAAGGGGCTGATGGTGCGCCGCCGGGGCGTCGGCACCCAGGTCGTGCACAGCCAGGTCCGCCGCCCGCTGGAGCTCAGCTCGCTCTACGACGACCTGGAGGCGGCCGGCCAGCGCCCCGCCACCACGGTCCTGCGCACCACCACGGAACCGGCCACGGCCGAGATCGCCGCCGCGCTCGGCCTCCCCGAGGGCACGGAGGTCCACCTCGTCGAGCGGCTGCGCTACGCCCACGACGAGCCGATGGCACTCCTGCGCAACCACCTCCCTCCCGACCTGCTCGACCTCCGGGCGCCGGAGCTGGAGTCCACCGGTCTCTACCGGCTGATGCGGGCTTCGGGCATCACCCTGCACAGCGCCCGCCAGTCGGTGGGCGCCCGGGCCGCGACGGAGGCGGAGGCCCGGGCCCTGGAGGAGGAGCCGGGCGCGCCGCTGCTGACGATGGAGCGCACGACGTACGACGACACGGGCCGCGCGGTGGAGTTCGCCACCCACGTCTACCGGGCCTCGCGCTACACCTTCACCTTCCAACTCCTGTCCCGCTGATCCAGCCTGCCTGGGGGAGACCCGGCCCACCGGGCCCCCGATCCAGCCCGCCGGACGGGCAGGCGGGGCCCGCACCGACCGGGCCGCCGGGCGGGCCCGGTCGCCGCTCGGGGATACTGGTCAGTCGGCCCGGGGCCCCGTACACTCCCCGGCCCGGTCAAGCGCACAGCGAGCAGCAGCAGGAGGGCACGGCGTCGTGGCAAGGGTTCGGACAGGGGTACGCGCGCTGGGCGCCGTCCTGGCAGTGGTGCTGGCAGCCGCAGGGTGCAGCAGCACCGGCGGCAAGCGGGCGGAAGAGCGCGCCGCCGAGGCTGCCGAGGGGCGGGCCGCGGTGAACACGCCCCGCTGGACCTTCGCCATGGTCACCCACTCGGGCGACGGCGACACCTTCTGGGACATCGTCCAGAAGGGCGCCGAGCAGGCGGCCGTCAAGGACAACATCAACTTTCTCTACTCGCACGACGACGAGGGCAACCAGCAGGCCCAGCTCGTGCAGACCGCGATCGACAAGAAGGTCGACGGGCTGATCGTCTCGCTGGCCAAGCCGGATGCCATGAAGGCCGTGGTCGCCAAGGCCGTCAAGGCGGGCATCCCGGTCGTCACCGTGAACTCCGGCTCCGCCGAGTCCCGGGAGTTCGGGGCGCTCACCCACATCGGCCAGGACGAGACGATCGCCGGCGAGGCCGTCGGCGACGAGCTGAACGAACGCGGCCGCGAGAAGGCCCTCTGCGTCCTGCACGAGCAGGGCAACGTGGGCCACGAGCAGCGCTGCGCCGGGGCGGGGAAGACCTTCGAGGGCACGATGCAGAACCTGTACGTCGACGGCACCAACATGCCCGACGTCACCGCGTCCATCGAGGCCAAGCTCCAGTCGGACAAGAGCATCGACGCGGTCGTCACCCTCGGCGCGCCCTTCGCGGACGCGGCCGTGCAGGCCAAGCAGACGGCGGGCAGCAAGGCCGAGATCAACACCTTCGACCTGAACGCCAAGGTCGCCACCGGCCTCCAGATCGAGAAGCTCGGCTTCGCCGTCGACCAGCAGCCCTATCTCCAGGGGTACCAGGCCGTCGACCTGCTCTGGCTCTACCGCTCCAACCTCAACGTCCTCGGCGGCGGTCAGCCCGTCCTCACCGGCCCGCAGATCATCACCGCCGCCGACGCCGACGCCCTGGCCGACTACACCAAGCGGGGCACCCGATGAGCGGCTCCACCGCCGCACCGGATCAGCTGGACGAACGCCTCGTCCACACCTCGCCGCTGCGCAAGCTGCTGGGCCGCCCCGAGCTGGGCTCGGTCGTCGGCGCGGTGGCCGTCTTCCTCTTCTTCGCGATCGTCGCGGACAGCTTCCTCCAGGCCTCCAGCTTCGGCACCGTGCTGTACGCGGCCTCGGTCCTCGGCATCATGGCCGCCCCGGTCGCGCTGCTGATGATCGGCGGCGAGTTCGACCTCTCCGCCGGGGTCCTGGTGACCAGCTCCGCGTTGGTCTCGTCGATGTTCAGCTACCAGATGACGGCCAACGTCTGGGTCGGCGTCCTCGTGTCGCTGCTGGTGACGCTGGCCATCGGCGCGTTCAACGGGTTCATGCTGACCCGCACCAAGCTGCCCAGCTTCATCATCACGCTCGGTACGTTCCTGATGCTCACCGGGCTCAACCTCGGCTTCACCAAGCTGATCAGCGGCACGGTCTCCACCAAGGCCATCGGGGACATGGAGGGCTTCGACTCCGCCCGGGCCCTGTTCGCCTCCACACTCACCCTCGGCGGCGTCGAGTTCAAGGTGACGATCCTGTGGTGGATCGCGCTCGTCGCCCTCGCCACCTGGATCCTCCTCCGGACCCGCTTCGGCAACTGGATCTTCGCCGTCGGCGGCGAGGCCGACGCCGCCCGCGCGGTCGGCGTCCCCGTCATCCGTACCAAGATCGGGCTCTACCTCGGCGTCGCCTTCGCCGCCTGGGTCTCCGGACAGCACCTGCTCTTCAGCTACGACGTCGTCCAGTCCGGCGAGGGCGTCGGCAACGAGCTGACCTACATCATCGCGGCGGTCATCGGCGGCTGCCTGATCACCGGCGGCTACGGCTCCGCGATCGGCTCGGCGGTCGGTGCCTTCATCTTCGGCATGACCAGCAAGGGCATCGTGTACGCCGAGTGGAACCCGGACTGGTTCAAGTTCTTCCTGGGAGCGATGCTGCTCCTGGCCACCCTGCTCAACGCGTGGGTGCGCAAGCGTGCGGAGGCGACAACATGACGGCCACGTCCGACAAGAGCCCGGGCCCCCTGGTCGAGCTGGACGACGTGTCCAAGTTCTACGGCAACATCAAGGCCCTGGAGCATGTCTCGCTGGAGGTCCACGCGGGCGAGATCACCTGCGTCCTCGGTGACAACGGCGCAGGGAAGTCCACCCTCATCAAGATCATCGCAGGGCTGCACCGGCACGACGCCGGACGCTTTCTGATCGACGGCGAGGAGACCGCTCTCGCCAACCCGCGCGACGCCCTCGACCGGGGCATCGCCACCGTCTACCAGGACCTCGCCGTCGTCCCGCTCATGCCGGTCTGGCGGAACTTCTTCCTCGGCTCCGAGCCCACCACCGGCGTCGGCCCCTTCAAGCGCCTCGATGTGCGGAAGATGCGCGAGACGACCCGTACGGAACTGCTCCGCATGGGCATCGACCTGCGCGACGTCGACCAGCCCATCGGGACGCTCTCCGGCGGTGAGCGCCAGTGCGTGGCCATCGCCCGCGCGGTCTACTTCGGCGCCAAGGTCCTCGTGCTCGACGAGCCCACGGCCGCCCTCGGAGTCAAGCAGTCCGGGGTGGTGCTCAAGTACGTCGCCGCCGCCCGGGACGCAGGGCTCGGCGTGGTCCTCATCACGCACAACCCGCACCACGCCCACCTCGTCGGTGACCGGTTCGTCCTCCTCAAGCGCGGGGCGATGTCCGGCAGCCATACCAAGGACGACGTCACGCTCGACGAGCTGACCCGGCAGATGGCGGGCGGCAGCGAGCTGGAGGAGCTGAGCCACGAGCTCGAGCGCACCCCGACCCCCACCCTCCCGGGCACCTCCGCCGCCACCGGAGAAGGCTCCTGACCCGCGACCCGCCCCGGCCGACCCCGGGCGAGCTCTCCAGGGGCCCGGCAGTGGCAGAATCGAGCCCGGCGGGCGCCGTCCGCCGCCGGGCGGGAGAGCCGGCCGGCCCCCCCCACACACACCGCAGGGACGATGAGCACGTACCGCGACTTCGCACACCGCGGCTCCGCCCGCGCCACCGTCCTCAAGACCGTCGGCACCAAGGAACGCCGCTCGCACCTCTCCGCCCCCCGCGTCCCCACGGTCGGGATCGACATCGGCGGTACGAAGGTGATGGCGGGTGTCGTCGACGCCGACGGCAACATCCTGGAGAAGGTCCGCACCGAGACCCCCGACAAGTCCAAGAGCCCCAAGGTCGTCGAGGACACCATCGTCGAGCTGGTCCTGGACCTCTCCGACCGTCACGACGTCCACGCGGTCGGCATCGGCGCGGCGGGCTGGGTGGACGCCGACCGCTCCAAGGTACTCTTCGCCCCCCACCTCGCCTGGCGCGACGAACCCTTGCGCGACGCCATCGCCTCCCGCCTCGTCGTCCCCGTCATGGTCGACAACGACGCCAACACCGCCGCCTGGGCGGAGTGGCGCTTCGGCGCCGGCCGCGGTGAGGACCATCTCGTCATGATCACGCTCGGTACGGGGATCGGCGGCGCGATCCTGGAGGACGGCCAGGTCAAGCGCGGCAAGTACGGGGTCGCCGGTGAGTTCGGCCACATGCAGGTCGTGCCCTCCGGCCACCGCTGCCCCTGCGGCAACCGGGGCTGCTGGGAGCAGTACAGCTCCGGCAACGCCCTGGTCCGCGAGGCCAGGGAGCTGGCCGCCGCCGACTCCCCGGTCGCGCACGGTCTGCTGGAGCGGGTGAAGGGCAACATCCCCGACATCACCGGCCCCCTCATCACCGAACTGGCCCGCGAGGGCGATGCGATGTGCATCGAACTGCTCCAGGACATCGGCCAGTGGCTCGGCGTGGGCATCGCCAACCTGGCCGCCGCGCTCGACCCTTCCTGCTTCGTCATCGGAGGCGGTGTCAGCGCCGCCGACGACCTCCTGATCAACCCTGCCCGGGACGCCTTCAAGCGCCACCTCACCGGCCGCGGCTACCGCCCCGAGGCAAGGATCGCCAAGGCCCAGCTGGGCCCCGAAGCCGGTATGGTCGGTGCCGCGGACCTCGCCCGGCTGGTCGCCCGCCGCTTCCGCCGGGCCAACCGGCGCCGCGTCGAGCGGTACGAGCGGTACGCCCAGATCTACGACCAGGCGGCGAACACCATCCGCAACACCCGGTCGACCCGGACGGCCGACTGAACCGCCCCCGCGCGTCCGACGTCTTCACCCCCCTGGGTACGCCGTCCGTTACGGGTAGCGGCTCCCGATTGCGTACGCTCGAAGCCGCCCCCGTACGGGATGCAGCTCCCGCTGTACGGGAACCGCCTCCGACCCCGTACCCCGCACTCGAACCCCGCTCCGCAGCACGAGGGACCACCTGATCATGATCGCAGCCGACCATCCCGTGGTGCCGACGCCCCTGTCCGACGGGCCGGGCGACGGTGGAGGAAAGCCGCCCGAGAGCCGTCGGCGGGTCTTCCGGCGGCGGTTCGTCACCGCCACGATCATCGTGCTGCTGATCGGCATCCCGGCCGGCTATCTGCTCATCTCCGCGGGCCAGAGCCGCCGCTCCGGCAAGGACAAGGAAGCCGCGGCCGCCGCGGTCGGGCTCCGCGAGGGCTGGCCCTCCAAGGTGCAGCGCAGGATCTTCGAGATCCCGATCCCCGGGAACGCCTCGGGCGTCCAGTACTACGAGACCAACAACTGGAAAGCCAGCCGGATGTACGTGGAGTTCAAGACCACCTCCGGCGGGCTCGACCGGTTCCTGACCGGAATCGGCACCGGCCGCGCGGCACTGGAGCCCGGCGCCGTCGACATCAGCGCCCGTGACGTCAACGTCACCGGCTGGCACTTCAGCCCCGACGAGAACTGGGCGAGCACCACACACCGCAACGAGAAGCCGCGCCCCACCCAGACCATCACGGTCAACATGACCGACCCGGCGAGCCCCGTCGTCCATGTCGTCTCGGAGGCGACTCCCTGACACGCCGCCTCGCGGCGGGCTGACCGGGCGCCGCGGGCCGCCGACCGGCCGAGAACCGGCCGTACTCTCGCGGCTCGTTTCGACGATGCCCTGCGAGGACGCGTCCCCGGCGGCCATGATGATCGCCATGCCGGAAGTTCTCGAGATCCTCGCCCTCGCCTGTACCGGTCTGTACGCCGGATACATGCTCGCCTTCCTCTCGGGCGTCATGCCCGCCCTCAGGGAGATGGACGACACGTCCTTCACCTCGGTCATGCGGGCGGTGAACCGCAAGGTGCCCGGCCCGCTCTTCCTGCTCCTCTTCCTCGGCTCGCTCGCCTTCCCCGCAGCCTCGTTCTTCGTCGAGCCGGACGGGCGGACGGGCGGCGACACCACCCTGGTGGGCGC
The DNA here is from genome assembly GCF_056436485.1 of Streptomyces sp. NPDC043746. Classification (NCBI taxonomy): domain Bacteria; kingdom Bacillati; phylum Actinomycetota; class Actinomycetes; order Kitasatosporales; family Streptomycetaceae; genus Streptomyces; species Streptomyces sp. NPDC043746. The sequence continues at coordinate 19,373 of NZ_JBWKCM010000038.1, forward strand.
CGCGGCCGTCTGCGCGCTGGTGGGCCACCTGGTCACCTCGGGGGGCAACGTCCCGCTGAACAACGCGCTGGAGTCGTCGAAAGGGCGGGGCGACGACCGGGGCGCCCGCACGGCGTTCGAGGGCCGGTGGACCGCCCTGCACGCTCTGCGCACCCTGCTCGCCACCGCGGCCTTCGTCCTGGTCGCCGTGGCCGTCACCGGCTGAGGCGGAGCCCGGGACTGCCGATGCGACGTCGCACCTACGTGAAGCTTCACCAAGATGAGACGATGGCGAATGAAACTGAGTCTGTGAGCTATTCACCGTCTGCGCTCTGGAGACTTCAATGAAGTCATGAGCACTCACGAACAGAACACACCGCCCGTCCTGGTCATCGGCGGCACCGGCAAGACCGGCCGACGCGTCGTCGACCGCCTGGAGACGCTCGGCCGCCCGACCCGCGTCGGTTCGCGCTCCAGCGGGACCCCCTTCGTCTGGGAGGACGAGAGCACCTGGGAGGCGGCTCTCGACGGAGCCTCCGCGGCCTACGTCACCTACTACCCGGACCTGGCGTTCCCCGGCGCCAAGGAGGCCATCGGACGGTTCGCCGCCACCGCTGTGGCGCGGGGGGTCAAGCGCCTCGTGCTGCTCTCCGGCCGGGGCGAGGAAGGAGCGGTCGCGAGCGAGGACGCGCTCAAGGCGTCCGGCTGCGACTGGACCATCGTTCGCTGCAACTGGTTCAACCAGAACTTCAGCGAGAGCTTCTTCCTCGACCCCGTCCTCTCCGGCGAGCTGGCGCTGCCGACCGGCGACGCCGTCGAGCCCTTCGTGGACGCCGACGACATCGCGGACGTCGTCGTCGCCGCACTCACCGACGACCACCACATCGGCAAGACCTACGAGCTGTCCGGACCGCGGCTGCTGAGCTTCCACGACGTGGCCCGCGAGCTGTCCGCCGCCACCGGCCGGACCATCACCTACATCCCGGTCAGCGTCGACGACTACCGGGCGGCGCTGCGGCAGCTGGGCGAGCCGGAGGAGTTCGCCGACCTCTTCACGCTGATCGTCGACGGCCGCAACGCCAGCGTGGTGCACGGCGTCCGCGAAGCGCTCGGGCGGGAGCCCAAGGACTTCGCGGACTACGCCAAGGAGGCGGCGGCGGGCGGCGCCTGGAACGCCTGACCGCTCCCGTTCGAGCAGCGGTGGTCCGCGGCACCGGGAAGCCGGTCCGAGGGCCACCCTGTCGACCGTGTGTCGCCACATACCGACAAGCCGGGGCCCGGCAGCACAGCGCCGGCACGCCCGGAGAAAAGAGGAACGCGATGGACGGGCCGGCGTGGGAGGGCAGAGGTGTGGGTGCGCTGCCCCGCCACCTCCGCGGGTTCGCGCAGACGCATCTCGCGCTGCGACGTGACTCCCGCCGACTGGTAGCCGCGGTACCGCTGCTGACATCGGCCGGCCTGCCCGCAGTCGCGCAGTGGTGGCGGCAGTTCCGGGCCATCGTCGACTGGCACCACCGCACCGAGGACGACATCCTCTGGCCGGGGCTGATCGAGCACGCGCCCGAGATCGCCGCCGGATCACACCTGATGGTCCAGGACCACGTGGCTCTGGAGGACTCGATGCTCCGGGTCACCCGCGCGCTCGAAGCGGGCCGGGCCGAAGCGCTCACCGGGCCCGTCGGCATGTTCGACTCCGTCCTCCACCAGCACCTGCACGAGGAGGAGGAGCTGACCTTCCCGGTCTTCGCCCGGGTGCCGCCCGACGTCTTCGCCGCCCTGGAACGCCGGGTCCTGGCGGCAGCACCCTTCGGCATCAAGCGGATTCTGCCGCCCTGGCTGCTCGACGGACTTCCCGATCCGGACGGAGTGATGCCGGGGCCGGTGCGGCTGATCGGCCGCACGCTGCTCCTGAAGTCCTACCGCCGCTCCGTCACCGGACTGCTGGAACCGACCTGACCCGGACCCGGACCCGCGCCCGCCGGCCGCACCACCGAACGACCGGAGAGAGAGACCATGAGCCCCACCCCTTCCCGACCCGAACCGGCGCTCCTCGCCGCCACCGTCGGCACCGGTCTGATGGCCGGGCTGTACCTCGCCTTCGACGTCGGTGTGATGCCCGTGCTGGCACGCCGCGAGGACGAGCGGTTCGTCAGCACGATGCGCCGGGCCAACGACGCCCTCGACGACAGCGCCTCCTTCGGAGCGCTCTTCCTCGGGGTGTTCGTGGCCACCGGTGTCGCGGCCCGTCGGCTCCGCCGCGCCGAGCAGGGCGAAGCCGCCCGGCGGGCCAGGGCCGCCGCGGTGCTCTACGGCCTCAGCATCGCGGTGACCATCGGAACCAACCTGCCGCTCAACCGCCGCCTCCGCAACGCTCCCGTGGCCACGACGGCTGCGGCGACGGCCGCCAGGACCGCGTACGAACGGCCGTGGCGGGCGGCCAACGCCGTCCGTACGGCCGCCTGCCTGGGAGCCCTCGCGCTGCTCGGTGGCGCGGCCCGGCGGCGGACGGACTCCCGGGCGGGGTGACGGGATGTGCCGAGGGGCGAAGGGGTGGGAACCGCCGTAGGTCCCGGGCCGTTGCAGGAGGACCCGGGAGCACGACCGAGCCTCTGGGGCTGGTCCGTACGGCGCCCGGCGTCCCGTGTGAGAGGCGGCGGCCCACGCCGTGCCGGCTCGCGTGACCACGATGGCGAAACGTATGAGGTGACTGTGGTGGATGCGTTCAGCGGCCTGCTGGGAAGCCCCAAGGCGCGGGGGGCCTTTCTGCTGAAATCCGTGTTCAACCCCCCGTGGGGCCTGCGTGTCGAGGACCGTGCCCCGCTGTCGCTCGTCACCCTGCTGCACGGATCGGCATGGGTGCTCCGCGAAGGCGGCGAGCCGGTCAAGCTGGCCGCCGGGGACGTCGCGGTCCTCCGCGGCCCCGAGCCGTACACCCTCGTCGACGACCCGGCCACCCCGCCCGGCGTCACGGTCGCCGCCGAACAGCGGTGCAGCACCGCCGACGGCGAGGACGTCACGGAGACGATGTCGCTGGGCGTGCGCACCTGGGGCGAGCCGCACCGCGCGGGGTCCACGGTGATGCTGAGCGGCACCTACCAGGCGCCCAACGAGGTCGGCCGTCGGCTGCTCGCCAGCCTGCCCGCCCTGCTGGTGCAGCCCGCCTCGGCCGCCCGGACGCCGCTGATCGGCATGCTGGCCGCCGAGATGGACCAGGAGGACATCGGTCAGGAGGTGGTCCTGGACCGGCTGCTCGACCTGCTGCTGATCAATGTGCTGCGCTCCTGGCTGGTCGAGCCCGGCACCGGAGCCCCGCTCTGGTTCCGGGCCCAGAGCGACCCGGTCGTCGGCCGGGCCCTGATGCTGCTGCACGACCGGCCGGGCGACCCCTGGACGGTGGCCTCGCTCGCCTCCGCCGTGGGGGTCTCCCGGGCGAAGCTGGCGCGTCACTTCACCGAACTGGTCGGCGAACCGCCGATGTCCTACCTCACCGGGTGGCGGCTCACGCTCGCCTCCGACCTGCTTCGCGACCCCGACCTCTCGGTCGCCAAGATCGCCGAACAGGTCGGCTATTCGGGGCCGTTCGCGCTCAGCGCCGCGTTCAAACGCGAACGCGGAGTCAGCCCCCAGGAGTACCGCCGGGGCAAGCGCTCGGAGGGGGTGCCGACCACCGGTTCCGACGGCCGGACCGTGATGCTCAGACGCTGAGGCGCCGCGTCGGCCGGGACGCCGCGTCCGGTATACCGCCCCGGGCCCCGGTCCCGGGCACGGCCACGGCCGTGAGCAGCAGTCCGCCCCCGACGCGCCAGCACCCGGTGTAGGGGTACGCGCCACGCACCGGCCGCGGTACGCCGCTCCCGGGCGCGAGCGCGGCCGACTGCCGACCCGCCGGGGGCGGCTGCGTGCGCTCCGGACGTACCGAGGCCGTGAGCAGGCCGTCGGAGGTGAACGCGACCTCGACGGCACGGGTCCCGATCCAGCGGCCCGTCGCCGGGTGCCAGGCCTTGTAGACCGACTCCTTCGCGCTGAACAGCAGCCGGTCCCACGGGACGCCGGGCACATCGCGGGACAGTTCGACGACCATGCGCCGCTCCTGGGCCGTCGCCACGAGGCCCAGCACCCCCGGCGGCAACGGCAGGGCCGGTTCGGCGTCCACGCCGAGCGCCGCCCACATCTCGGAGCGCGCGGCCACCGCACCCCGGTAGCCGGCGCAGTGCGTGATGCTCCCGACGACGCCGGACGGCCAAGCCGGGCCGCCGTCCACGGTACGCAGCAGCGGGCCCCGCTCCAAGGCGAGTTGGTCGAGGCAGCGATGGGCGCAGGCCCGTGCGGCGGCGAACCGCCGGACGGTCGCCTCGGGCCGCCCGCGCAGCAGGGCGAGCTCCCGGGGGTCGGGCAGTCCGGGCAACGCGTCGTCGAACGCCTCCGCCCCCGCCACCCCCTCCGGGACGACCCGCTCGATCACGGGCCCGCCGTCCCCCCGGACCACCCGAGGGCGCGGGCCGGGCGCCGCGAACCGGCCGTGCCCGCCCGGAGCACCTTGAGACGGTGCCCGGACGGAGGCGTGCCAGGGATGTCCTCTCGGGCCCGGCCCCGGGGCGTCGAGCGGCGCGGGGCGGCCGTCACCGGGCACCCCCGGGCTTCGCGGCCACGTCGCCCCGGGGGCCCCGGGCGACGCCGTCGCGGACCCGGAGGACCGCCGAGACCACCGCGTCCGGGCTCTCCAGCGGCAGGACGTGCCCGGCCCCGGGCACCGGTGTGAACGAGGCGTTCGGCAGCGCGGCGGCCAGCTCCCGGCCCAGTTCCGGCCGGATCACCGTGTCCTTCTCCCCGGCCAGCACGGCGGCAGGGACCCGTACCGAGGACAGCGCCGCCCGCAGGTCCATGCCCCGGGAGGAGCGGAAGCAGGCGGCCCGCACCGGCGGCGCGGTCCCCGCGAACACCTGGCGGTTGACCTCACGGAGTCGCGGGTCCAGCGCCGTACCCGTCATCCGGCCGAGCAGGAGCCGCCCGAGCGCGGGCCGCCGCAGGGCCCACGAGAACAGGGGGGCCTCCATCATCGAGGCCTCCTTCTCCGGTGTGTCCTGGTCGTGTGCGGCCGAGGCGACCAGCACCAGGCCCGCCGCTCCGGCAGCCGGGCCGGACGCGGCCGCCAGGGACAGCGCCGCGAACCCGCCCCCGGAGTGGCCGACGACGAGCGGCGCGTCACCGGCGTACGCGATGACCGTCGCCAGGTCGGCGGCCATCGCCTCGGCACTCATGCCCGAGGAGCCCGCGGTCGAGGCGCCGTGGCCGCGCAGATCGTAGGCGAGGACCGGGAAGCCGCGGCGCAGCAGCCGGTCGGTCACCGGGCTCCAGATCCGACGGCCGCCGCCCCAGCCGTGGGCCAGCACGACCACGGGCAGTTCCCGGCCGCTGTGTTCCAGTGGATGCAGCACGGAGAGTGCGAGGCGACCGCCGTCCTCGGTGGCCAGGAGTACCTCCCCGGCGGCGGGAGGGGTCACCGCGAACCTCCGGCGGCCGGAGCGGTGGCGGGGGTGGCGGCCAGGAGCCGACTGAGCCTGCCGAACGCCGCGCGGGTGGCCCGGGTGTGCAGCGCCCCGACGTCCACCAGGCGTGCCAGGAGGGCCAGTTGCCCCTGCGGGACTGCGCGGAAGGACATGGCGAGCCGGGTGCCGCCGTCCTCCAGTGCGGTGAGTGTGAACTCCGCGGTGCCGCGGAACGCCCCCTCCACGTACTCCAGCGCCAGCCGCTCCGCCCGCTGTACGGCGGTGGTGCGCGCGGTGAACCTCAGCTTCCGTCCGCCCTTGTCGACGCCCTTGGTGTGGACGGTGACCCGGGTCAGCGCGCCGATCCGGTCCGGGGCGCCGTCCACCGGCTCGAAGGTGTTGTCCGGCACCCACCACCGTGCCTCGCCCGCGAGTTCGCCCAGCAGGGCCTCCCAGACCGTGTCCGGACCGGCGGCGAGCAATGCCTCGTCGACGAGCTCGTACTTCTTCAACTGCTCCTCCTCCAGGGGATGAACGGGAGGGGCCGCTCCCGCAGGAGCGGCCCGGGGCCGTGCTCGGTCAGCCGAAGAAGCCCTGACCGGGGGTGAGGACGTTGCCGGGGTCGAAGCGCCGCTTCGCATCGCACAGGGCCCGGTAGCCGCTGCCGAAGTGGCGCCGCCAGTCCGCGGCGGTCAGGTCCGGGACAGCCCCGACGAGGTAGCGCTTGGCGCCCAGCTCCACCGCCCGGTCGTACAGCCAGCGGTTCTGCTGGACCATCCGCGCGATCTCGGCGTCGCTGGTCCCCGGGTCCGGGAAGCGCAGCAGGTCGAAGAGGTAACCGGTCCTGTCCGTCGGCTGCACCGCCATCGGCGCGGTCACCTTGGACGTCGGGTACGGGTAGGTGAGCACCACCCCGGCGCCCAGGCTCTCCGTGGTGAGTTGGCTCTCCGCCAGGCGCAGGAAGCGGGCGGCGGAGGAGCGCGGCAGGAAGAGGCTCAGCCACGGCTTGGCCTCGAACCAGTGCCCGGCCTCCTTGAGGAAGGCCTCGTAGCCGTCCAGGCGGAAGAGGTAGTCGCGCAGCGAGTGGTCCTCGACGTGCGCCTCGGCGCGCAGGTCCTTCAGGCCCGACAGCAGTCTCGCCCGGTCGGGGGCCCGGCCGCCGGAGTACGTGGCGACGGCCTCGATCTTGTAGCGCCAGCCGGAGTCGTCCGGCTTGCGGACCATCTCGCCGCCCTGCATCTGGAAGCGGTGGTCGGCGAGCAGGATCTCCGAGTCCTTCATGAAGGCGGTGACGTCGCTGTAGAACAGGCTGAACACGGTGGCCCGCTCGGCAGCCGGCACGGTTCGCAGCGTCACGCCGACGATGACGCCGACCTGGCCGCCGCCGGCCAGCGCGGTGCGGAACAGGTCGGAGCGCCGGGTCTTCGAGGTGGTGACGATCTCGCCGGTGCCGGTCACCACGGTCATCGAGGTCACGGTGTCCGCGATGAGACCTTCGGAGCCCATGGTCAGGCCGATGCCCCCGACACTGATCGTCCCGCCCACCGAGAGCGGCAGATAGTCCGGCAGGGCGGGCAGAGTGCGGCCGCGCGGCAGCAGATGGTCGGTGATCTCCGCCCAGGTGGCCCCGGCCTCCACGGTGATGGAGTCGCGGCCGGTGGACACGATGCGGGCCATACCGCGGGCGTCGACCGAGATGCCGCCCGGGACGGCGGCCTGGCCGTAGCAGGAGTGGGACTCCAGGTCGCCGCCGGTGCCGCTGCGCCCGTTGACCGCGAGCTTCAGCCGGTTGGCCGCCGCGTAGCGGATCATCCTGGCGATGTCCTCGACCGAGCCGGGGGTGAGGACCGCCCAGGGCACGGTGTTGTTGACCAGCCGTCCGAAGTCATGGCTGTAGGAGCCGAATGCGCTGGTGTCCGTGGTGAGCGTGCCGTCCAGCGGCGGTACGGACACGATGTGGTCGCCGGATCGGCGAGCCGGGTCGGCGGCCCAGGCCCAGCTTCCGGTGGTGGCGTTCCAGCCGATCACCGTGGCGGCGGCGCCGACCGTGCCGAGCACTGCTCTTCGGGAAGGGGTGTGCAGGTTCACGGGGAGGGACTCCATGTCTCGTCGGTCACGCGTACGGAGGTCGGGAAGCGGCGGGCACGGGCGTCCGCAGGTCCTCGCTGGTGGTCAGCCGGTGCTCGGCGAGGTCGAAGCGCCGGGTGGCCCGCCGGAAGCGCCAGGTGTAGGTCGGCCAGATGGAGGGGTTGCGGCCGCGGTCGTCGAGATACCAGCTGCGGCAGTTCCCGGCGTTCCACACCGTGCCCTCCAGCCGCTGGTCCAGCTTCCGGTTGTAGGCGCGCTGGGCCTCGGGCAGCGCCTCGACGCTGGACAGACCGCGCTTGTCCATCGTCGCCAGGGCGTCGAGGAGATAGGCGATCTGCGCCTCGATCATGATCACTTGGGAGGAGTGGCCCAGTGTCGTGTTCGGTCCGAGCAGCATGAACAGGTTCGGGAACCCGGCCACGCCCGTACCGCGCAGCGCGCTCATACCCTCGTGCCAGGTGTCCTTGAGGCTGACGCCGTCCCGGCCGAAGACGCGCTCCGCGATCGGCCGGCGTATCGCCTCGAAGCCCGTCCCGAGCACGATGGTGTCCACCGGGCGCTCCCGGCCGTCGGCCGCGACCACCGCGTCGGCGGTGACCTTGGCGATCCGGTCGGTGACCAGTTCCACGTTGGGCTGCTGGATCGCCGGGTAGTACGTGTCGGAGAAGAGCAGCCGCTTGCAGGCCATGACGTAGTCGGGGGTGAGCCGGGCCCTCAGAGCCTCGTCGGGCACGCTCCTCTTGAGGTGGTCGGACGCCATCTTCTGCATCTTCCCGGCGACGGCGGGACGTGCCATCACGAACGCCAGGACCTCCCGGCCCCACATGTTGAAGTTCCGGCGGAAGCGCTGGTAGCCCGGGACGGAGGTCAGCAGCCTGGTCTGGAGGGCGCTGTTGGCCTTGTCGTTCTTCGGGCCGATCCAGGGCGGGGTCCGCTGGTAGAGGTCGAGCTGTCCGACCTCCGGCTGGATGGCGGGGACGAACTGGATGGCGGACGCCCCGGTGCCGACGACGGCGACCCGGCGGCCGGTGAGGTCCAGGTCGTGGCGCCACCGCGAGGAGTGGAAGACCTCGCCCTGGAACCCGGAGAGGCCGGGGATGTCGGGGACGGCGGGCTCGCTGAGGTAGCCGGTGCCGGTGACCAGCACCCGGGCGGTGTAGTCGCCGCCGGTGGTGGAGATGAGCCACCGCTGGCGCAGGCCGTCCCAGCGCGCCTCGGTCAGCTCGTGCCGGAAGCGGATGCGCGAGCGCACCCCGAACCGGTCGGCGCAGTCGCGCAGGTAGGCGAAGAGCTCCCGCTGCGTGCCGAAGGTGCTCTTCCAGTTCGGGTTCGGCGCGAACGAGAAGGAGTACAGGTGCGACATCACGTCACAGGCGCAGCCCGGGTAGGTGTTGTCGCGCCAGGTGCCGCCGACCTCGTCGGCGCGCTCGAAGACCAGGAAGTCGTCGATGCCCCGCTGCATGAGCCGGATCGCGGTGCCGAGCCCGGAGAAGCCGCTGCCGATCACCGCCACCCGCAGGTCGCGGGCCGGATCCAGGGGTGCCTGAGCCATCCCGGTCACCTCTTGCGGGCCAGCGTCAGGCGGAAGTTGTTGAAGAAGCGGTCCTCCAGCGTGTACGCGAAGATGTCCAGGTAGCGTTCGAAGCGGGCCACCACCTCCTCGCTCTCCAGCGCCACGGCCTCCTCGCGCCGCTCGGCGAGCAGCATCAGCCAGGCGCGGCAGGCCCGGGCGAACGCCTCACGCTCGTTGACCAGCTCCACCACCTCGAACAGGCCCTCGGTGGCGGCAGCCAGCTCGTGCAGGTGTGGGATGTGCATCCCCGCGAACTCGGAGCGCTGGAGGAACTTCAGGTCCGCCAGGATCTTCCGGCCGATCGGCTGGGCCTCGGCGGTCATCGTGTGCAGGACGAACCGGCCGTCCGGCACCAGCGCTTCGTGAACCTGCTGGAAGAAGAACCGGTAGCGCTTGGTGCGCTCCTTCGGCGACATGCTGGACGGCACGAAGTGCTCCAGTGCGTTGACGCAGAACGCGGCGTCGTACGCGCCCGGGGCGCTGTGCTCCGACCAGCTCTCCACCCGGGTGGTGAGGGCCGGGTTGCCCAGGCCCGCGATGAAGTCGGCCTGGGTGCGGCTCAGCGTCAGCCCGACCGCCTCGCGTACGCCGTGCTTCCGCGTCAGCCGGTCCATCAGGGTGCCCCAGCCGCAGCCGATGTCCAGCACCCGGCTCTTGCCCGCCGCGTCGGCCAGCTCGGCGAACACGTCGAGCTTGCGCTCCTGCGCCAGGTCCAAAGCCTCGGTCAGGCCCTCCCCCTCCTGCCAGTAGCCCCCGCTGTACATCATGCTGGGGCCCAGCAGCAGACGGTAGAACTCGTTTCCCACCTCGTAGTGGTGGCGGACTGCGTCCACCTCCGGCTCCGCGGTGTGGGAGGCAATCGTCGCCATCCTCGCCCTCTCCTCGCAGCTCCTGCCGACCGGGCGCTGAGCGCCGGGCGGCTGTCCGGTCCTGAACCGTGCTGGGAGGGAGCCAAGCGGACCTGTGCAATCCATCCGCAACAGCGGCGTATGACCGGCCTGTTGCGATCCGGTTGCGAGGAGCGGCTTGCATGCCGACACGACCGTACGTCGCGTTGAGAGAGGAACAATCATGGCACTGCCGACTGTCGAGGTTCTCTCGGAGCAGCTCGCCGCCGTCTCCGGAGCCACCGAGGTGACACCCGACGCGCCGATCCGGCACATCCCGGGTGTGGACTCGCTGGATCTGATGGAGTGGCTGTACAACTTCCAGAACGAGCACCCCGACATCCCCGCCGACGAGTCCCTCTTCGCGGAGCTGGACGACAGCACGACCATGCGGGACGTGTACGCGAAGCTGGTCGACCTGGCGCCGCAGCCGGCCGAGGCCTGAGGCGGGCCCATGAGTGGATTCGCCATCGCGGGGTGGGGCAAGGCCCTGCCCGAGCGGGTCGTCACCAGCACCGAACTGGCCGAGCGCTTCGGCGTCGACGAGCACTGGGTCGTCAGCCGCTGCGGCATCCATGAGCGCCGGGCCGTCGGCCCGGGGCAGACCACCGCCTCCCTTGCCGTCGACGCGGGCCGCGCCGCCCTGGCGAAGGCGGGGCTGACCGGCGCCGACATCGCCCATCTGATCGTGGCCACGGCCACGCCCGAGCAGCCGTCCCCCGCCACCTCCGCCTTCGTCCACCATGGACTGGGCATCGGCGGCGGGGCGATGGACGTCAACTCCGAGTGCGCGGGCTTCGTGTACGGGCTGGTCGCGGCCATGGGCCTCCTGCGCATGGACCGCCGTCCGATCCTGTTGATCGGCTCGGACACCCACACCCTGACCGCCAACCCCGCTGACCGGGACCTCTCGATCCTGGTAGGCGACGCGGCGGCCGCGGTGGTGCTCGTACCGGGTCCGGAAGATCCCGTCCTGGCCTGGAACCTGGGTGCGGACGGATCATGTGCAGATGCACTCAAGGTTCCGGCGGGCGGAAGTCGGATGCCCACAACACCGGAAACGGTCGCGCAGGGGCTCCACTTCGCCCGGATCAAGGGCAACGAGATCTACCTCAACGCCGTCCGCTACACGGTGCGGACGGTGCGCGAGACGCTGGAGAGCGCGAAGATCGCTCCGGCGGAGGTGGATCACGTCATCCCGCACCAGGCGAACATCCGCATCATCAACTCCGTGGTGCAGCACTCAGGTCTGCGCCCGGAGTCCCTGATCACCAACCTGGACCGATACGGCAACACCGCCTCGGCCTCGATCCCGCTGGCGCTCACCGAGGCGCTGGAGGCGGACCGGATCAAGGCCGGGGAGCTGGTGCTGCTCGCCGGGTTCGGGGCGGGCATGACCTGGGGGTCGGTCCTGATGCGCTGGGGAGGCACCGCGTGAGCGGAGGAAGGGGAGCGGGCGAGCGGCCCGACGCGCCGGTGGCCCTGGTCACCGGCGCGTCGGGCGGCCTCGGGCAGGCGCTGGCGGTCGAACTGGACGCGCTGGGCTGCCGGGTGGCCGTCCACTACCGCAGCGCGGCCGACCAGGCCCGCGCGGTGAGCGGGAGACTGACGAACGACTCGGTCGTCGTCGGCGCGGACGTCGGGTCCTGGGAGGAGACCCAGCAGCTCTACCGGGAGGTCGAGGAGGCGCTGGGACCCATCGACGTGGTGGTCAACAACGGGGCCGTCCGCAAGGACGCCCTGATGGCGATGCAGTCCCCGGACGACTGGCACGAGGTCATCCGTACCAACCTGCTGGGGTCCTTCCACACCAGCCGGGTGGCGCTGCCGTCCATGCTGCGGCGGCGCTGGGGGCGGATCATCAACGTGGTCTCGCCGTCGGGCCTGATCGCGACGGCGGGGCAGACCGCGTACTCGGCGTCCAAGGCGGGCGTCATGGGGATGACCCGTGCGCTGGCCGCGGAGTGCGGCCGGCGCGGGGTCACGGTGAACGCCCTGTCACCGGGGTTCATGATCACCGGTATGACCGATCAGCTGCCGGAGAGCATCGTCTCCGACATGGCCCACAAGGCGCCGGTCCCGCGGTTCGTCACGGTGGAGGAGGTCGCCCGCGGGGTCTCGCTCTTCCTCGACCAGGACTGCATGACCGGACAGGTGGTCAGTATCGACAGCGGAGTCTCCATCATGTGAGCCGCTCCGGGCCGGTGGGGAGGGACGCGATGCCGCGTTCCTCCCCACCGCCATGCCGGGGGGTCAGCTCAGCCGGTGTGTCGACAGCGCTTCCCACTCCGCCCGGGCGGGGGCCACCGGCAGCCGGGTCCGCTCCAGCAGGCCCAGGTAGGCGGCCTCGCTCTCCGGGCTCGGGTCACAGCCCAGCTCCTCGGCGAGGACGACGCGCAGCTGCTGGTATATGCGCAGGGCTTCGGCCCTGTTGCCGGCGAGGCGGTGCGCGGTCATCTGGCAGCGGTAGGCGCTCTCCCGGAACGGCGCCTGGCGCACCGCCTCCTCCGCGTACCGCAGGGCGTGGTGGGTGTCGCCCAGCGCGGACGAGGAACTGCTCGCGGTCTCCAGGGCCGAGACCCGCAGCTCCTTGAGGTGGCGCCGGACGGACTCCACCCACTCGCTCTCGTGCGAGGCGAGGAACGGTCCCCGCAGCAGGGACACGGAGGTGGTGGCGAGCCGCTGCGCGGTGCTGTGGTCGCCCTCGCGGTGGGCGGCGGCCGCGGTGAGAGCGGCCTGCTCCGCGCGCTCCACGTCCACCTGGGCATCCTCCGGCAGCCGCAGCAGGTAGCGCCCGCCGTGTGCCATCACCGCGGTCTCGGCGTTCTCCCCCTCCGAGAGGAGAGCCCGAAGGCGGCTGACGACACTGCGTAACGCCGAGGCCCAGGTGCTGGGCAGGCCGTCCGGCCATATGGTGTCGGCGAGTTGCTCCCGGCCTATGCCGGAAGGGCGTTCCAGGGCGAGTCGGGCCAGGGCGATCTGGGCCTGATGACTGGCCAGTACCCGCGGAGCTTCGGATTCATGTTCGATGGAGACAAGGCCGACAAGCCTGATGAGCACGGTCGATCCCCCCAAGAAAAGGTTGAGGCGACTTCCTCGGCGGCATGGATGACGGAAGTCGACTTTCTGGCGTGCGTGCGGTTCCGTGTGCAGGACCCAGGGCGTGACGCGTGGACCGGGTGGCGCGTGAGGATCTCGTGGGGGGTCTGCGTCGGTCGGAACGAGCTCGGTCAAATCTTCTCCACGGCTGAGTGAATAGCATTCTCGTTCAAAAAGTAGGTGTGTCAACTGCGCCATAAAGTTGCATCAGTAAACGAGTGGTGAATCGGAAGCTCTGGCACATGCCAAATCCATTGGCGGCTGTTTGATCTTGCTCCCGTGTTGCGCCTCCATTGCGAGAGGGTCGTTGAATTCGAGGCGCATCAGATTCGTTGCACCTCTGTGCAATGGCGGTCACGAGGGAGAGGACGGCCGATGGCATCCGCAGCGTGGGGGAGAATCACGCACAAACTGGAGGCGACGGAGCGCCGTGTGACCTCCCTGGAGTGGGAGCCGGAGCGCCGCAACAGCTTCGTTCCCTACACCGCCGAGCGCGACACGGCCTACGTCGACCTCGACGGCCGACGGCTGTTGATGATGTCCGGCTACAGCTACCTGGGCCTGGCCGGTGACGAGCGCGTGGTCGCCGCCGCCCAGGCCGCCGCCGCCCGCTACGGCACCGGCAACCACGGAGTGCGGGCCCTCGCCGGGTCGATCCCCCTCCACGAGGAGCTGGAGGCCGAGGTCGCCGCCGTCGCCGAGCGGGAGCGGGCCATCGTCTTCGGCTCCGGCTACGCGGCCAACGTCGGCACCATCGGCGCCCTGGTGGGCCCCGGCGACACCGTCTTCGTCGACAAGTACGCCCACGCCAGCATCGTCGACGGCTGCCGCCTCAGCGGAGCCGCCGTGGTCCGCTTCCGGCACAACGACACCGAGCACCTGGCCCGCCGCATGGAGGTCGCCGCCCCCGGCGGAGTCCGGCTGGTCATCGTCGACAGCGTCTACTCCATGGACGGGGACATCGCGCCGCTGCCCCGGCTGCGGGAGGTCTGCGACGCCCACGAGGCCCTCCTGATGACCGACGAGGCCCATGCCCTCGGCGTCATCGGCCGCACCGGCCTGGGCATCGAGGAACACTTCGAGGGCCGGGTACGGGTGGACGTCAAGCTGGGCACCCTCTCCAAGGCCATCCCCTCCATGGGCGGCTGGGTCGCCGGTTCGGCCGAGCTGATCGGCCATCTCCGCTACGCCGCACGGCCGTTCCTCTTCTCCGCCGCGCTCGCACCCGCCTCGGCGGGCGCCGCCCTGGAGGCACTGCGCGTGCTGCGCGCCGAACCGGAGCGTGTCGCCCGCGTCCAGGGCCACGGAGCCCGGTTCCGGGAGCTGGTGAGCGCGGGCGGGATGCGGACCGGGCACAGCGAGACGGCCGTCGTCCCGCTCATCGCCGGCGGCGACGAAGCGGCCTACGACCTGGCCACCGCCGCCCGCCGCCTGGGCGTGATCGGGCTGCCCGTGGTGACGCCCGCCGTGCCGCGCGACCTGGCCCGGCTGCGGATCGCCGTCACCGCACGGCACACCGACGCGGACGTGGAGCTGGCCGCCGAGGCGTTCCTCAAGGCCGCGGGGGAGTGCGGCCTCCTGACGGGGTGACCCCCGCCGCCGCCCGCGTACCCCCCGCGGGCGCGGCCACCGCGTCCACGGCCGACGGCCGGTCACCGGAACGGGAAGGAACCACACGGACCATGCGCACCGAGGCGGAACGCTCCGCCCGGCCGGACATCGCCATCAGCGGGATCGGCACCGTCACCCCGGCCGGACTCACCACCGACGACCTGTGGAACGCGGTGTCGGCGGGCCGCTCCCTCGCGGTCGGCCTCACCCACTTCGACACCACGGACCACCGCATCCGGATCGGCTGCCGGGTGCCGGAACTCACCGGCCACGGCCTGCCCTGGCAGGAGGCCCTGGCGACCAAGGCCGCCCGGCGGCTCGACCCCTTCGCCCGCTACGGTCTCGCCGCCGCGCTCGCCGCCCATGCCGATGCCGGGCTGCCCCGGGCGCCCGCCGCCCGGTGCGCCATCGTCGTCGGCAACGCCGTCGGCGGGCGCGCCACCAGCGACGCCGAGTCCGTCAACTTCGCGGCGAAGGGCCCCGGCGGAGTCCGCCCGCTGATGCCCCTGATGACGATGCCGAACGCGGCCGCCGCCCAGATAGCCCTCCAACTGGGCTGGCACGGACCGGCGCTCACGGTCTCCACCACCTGCGCCAGCGGGGCCGACGCCATCGGGCTCGGCGCGGCCATGCTCCGCGACCACCGCGCCGACGTGGTGATCGCGGGCGGCTGCGAGGCGACCCTCACGCCGATCACCCTCGCCGGGTTCGGCAACCTCAGCGCCGCCTCCCTCCGTACCGAGGCCGCCACCGCCTGCCGCCCCTTCGACGTGAGCCGGGACGGCTTCGTGATGGGCGAGGGCGCCGCCTTCGTGGTGCTGGAACGGGCGACGGACGTAACGGCGCGCGGCGCCCGCGCGTACGGCCTGGTCGCCGGGTACGCCGCCACCTCCGACGCCCACCACCTCTCGGCCCCCCGACCCGACGGCGCGTTCGCCGCCGAGGCGATGTCCGGGGCCATCGCCGACGCGGGCCTCACGCCCTCGGACATCGCGCACGTCAACGCCCACGGCACCGCCACCGTGCACAACGACCGCGCCGAAGCCGCCGCCCTGGCCAAGGTGTTCGGGCCCGACGGGCCACCGGTCACCGCCAGCAAGGGCGTGCTCGGCCACCTCATCGGAGCGGCCGGAGCCGTCGAACTCGTGGTCGCCGTGATGTCGATGAACGCCGGTGCGGTGCCGCCCACCGCCAACCACACACGAACGGAACCCGAGATGGAGATCGACGTGGTCCACGGCAGTCCGCGGCCCGTCCCCACCGGCCCCGCGCTGACCAACTCCTTCGGCTTCGGCGGCCACAACAGCAGCCTGGTGGTGACCCCCGCATGACGACCCTGCCCAGCCCGGCCCTCGACCCTGCCGCACCGCTCCTCGACGCGCCCGCCGCCCGCCGCTACCGCACCGTCACCCGCCGCGCGCTCGGCCGCCCCGCGCCCGGCCGCCGGGCCGGGGCGGGCCCCCTCGCCGCCCTGGTCCTCACCCACCCGCTCGCCGAACGCACCGTCGCCGGCCTCGCCGCCGGGCACGGCCCGTACTCCCTGGTCCACCTCGCCCAGGAGATCGAGCTGCACCGACCGCCGCGCCCCGGCGTCCCGCTCGTCGCGTCCGCCGCCCTCGACGCCGTACGCCCCGAACCCAGGGGCACCCGGCTCGTCCTCACCACCATGCTCACCGACCGGGCGACCGGCGCCGAACAGGCCCGGCTCACCGCCCACATCCTGCTCGTCGGCCTGCGCACCGCCGAACCGCACGGCACGCTCGTCCCGACGGCCGCGGTGCGCCAGGAGTCGCCGGGTGCCACCGTCAGCCGCGACCTCGGCATCGACCGGGCGTGGATAGCGGACTACGGCCACGCCGCCGGAGACCTCAACCCGGTCCACCTGGACCCCGGGGCCGCCCGGGAAGCCGGGTTCGCCGATGTCATCGCCCACGGCATGGGCCTCGTCGCGCTCGCCGTGGAGGAGGCCGCCGAGCGGTACGCGGACGGGGACGTCGACCGGGTGCTGGCCGTCGGCGCGCGCTTCGCCCGCCCCGTCCTGCCCGGCAGGGGAACGACCCTCGACCTCACGCCCTCCGCCGCCGGGGACACCGTCGCCTTCACCGTACGGTCCCAGGGCGCGGCCGCCGTCAAGGGCGGCTGGCTCCGGCTGGGCCCCGCGTCGGGAGCGGGCCGATGACCGGGACCGCCCGGTACGGCGGGAGTGCGGGCTCCGTGCTGCGCTGGGCCGAGAGGACCCCGGACGCGCCGGCCCTGTGGTGGAACGGCACCCCCACCAGCTACCGGGAGCTGGCCGACGCGACCGCCGCCGCCCGCGGCCTGCTCGCCGAGCACGTGCCTGCCGCTGCCACGGTCGCCGTGCTCGACGACAAGTCGCCCGGCGCCGTCGCCGCCGTCCTCGCCTCCCTGGCCTCGGGCCGCCCCGCGCTGCTGCCCTCGCCGACCCTGCCGCCCGACCACCTGGCGGCGGTGATGGCGGAGGCGGGCTGCCGCTACGTGCTCGCCGGGGCGACCGTCACGGCGACCGGCCCGCAGCGCGGCGACTGCTGCGGGGAAGCCGTGCCGCCGGACACCGCCCTCGTCCTCACCACCTCCGGCTCCACCGGCATCCCCAAGGCCGTCCCCCTGCCGCACCGGGCCGTGGACGCCTTCACCGACTGGGCCGCCGGCGCCTTCGGCATCACCGAGTCCACCCCCGTCCTCAACTACGCCCCGCTCAACTTCGACCTCTGCCTGCTCGACGTCTGGACCACCCTCGCCCACGGCGGCCAGGTGGTCCTGGTGGACGCGACGACGGCGGCGAGCGGCCCCCGCCTGCTCCGCCTGCTGCGTACCCACCGCGTCGAGGTGGTGCAGGCGGTCCCCCTCTTCTACGCCCTGGTCGGCGCCCAGGCCCGCGCGGAGGGCGGCGGCCCGCTGGAGACCGTCCGGCACGCGGCGTTCACCGGCGACGTGATGCCCGAGCAGGTGCTCGCCGACCTCGCACAGCTCGCCCCCGGGGCCCGGCTGTACAACATCTACGGCTGCACCGAGACCAACGACAGCCTGATGTACGAGGTCGACCGGAGCCTGCCGACCCCCGTCCCGATGCCGCTGGGCCGCCCCCTGCCGGGAGTCCGCCTGCGGCTGCGGGACTCCGACGGGCGGCTGCTGACCGGTCCCGGCCGCGGTGAACTGGAGGTCTCCACGCCCTTTCAGAGCACCGGGTACGCCGATCCGCGCCGGGCCGCGGAGAAGTTCGTCCTGGACCCGGCGGCGGGAGGCAGGCCGGGCGTCCGCTGGTTCCGCACCGGAGACCTGGTCGAGAAGGACGCCGACGGCGCCCTCCGGCTCGTCGGCCGGCTGGACCACCAGGTGAAGATCCGGGGCGTCGCCGTCAACACCGGCGAGGTCGAGCAGGTGCTGCTGGAGCACCCCGAGGTGCTGGAGGCCGGGGTGACCACGGTCCCCGACCCGGTCGAGGGCCGCCGCCTGGTCGCCGTCGTCCGACTGGAGGCCGCCTCCACCACCACCGGTCTCGACCTCAAGCGGCACTGCACCGCACGGCTCGCCCGCGGATGGGTCCCCGCTCTTCTCATCCCGTCGCGTGAACCCCTGCCGCGCACCAGCACCGGCAAGGTGGACCGCCGCGCGCTCGCGGCGACCGTGGCCGCACCCGCCGCCGTGTCCTGACCCCGCCGGGGGCCGGCCCACCCCTCCGTCGGGAGGAGGCCATCCGCAGACCGCCCGAGGGCGATCCCGCAGGCCCTCGGCAGATCCGAAGCCGTCCTCGACCCCCGTACGAGCAACCCGCCAAGGAGCGCCCCGTGAGCAACACCGACCAGATCAGCGACTACATCGTCCGGGAGTTCCTGCCCGACCTGACCCCCGCCCAACTCCCGCCCGACCTGGACCTCCTGGCCGACGGCGCGCTCGACAGCCTCGGCGTCCTCAAGCTGATCGCCTGGGTCGAGCACCACTTCCGGCTCGCGGTGGGCGACACCGACCTCGACCCCGACAACTTCCGCAGCGTCAACGCCATCGACGCCTACATCGCGCGCTCCCAGAGCGCCGCCGCCACGGGCGGCTGAGCCGTGCACCCGGCCCTCGTCCCGATCATCGACCGGCGCGCGCCGGCCGGCCCGGACCAGTGGGACGCGCTGTGGCAGGCGCTGGCCGACGGAGCCCTGGACCGCGGTGACGCCCTCGCGCTGCTTGCCTCGCTCACCGCGGCCCTGCCGGAGGCCGACGGCCTGCTCGCGATGCTCGACGCCCTGGACCGGCGGCGACCGGCGCGGCCCACGACGCCGTGGTCCGGCACCGTCAACGTGGTGGGCACCGGCGGCGGTCCGCCCACCGTCAACCTCTCCACGGCCTCCGCGCTGGTCGCCGCCTCCTGCGGGGTCCGCGTCGTCAAGTCCGGCTCCCGCGCCCACACCGCGCGCACCGGCTCCGTCGACCTCCTGGACCGACTGGGCGTCCCGTTCGCCGCCTCCTTCGACCAGGCGTCCCGCCACCTGGACGCCCATGGCATCTCCTTCACCGGGCCGTTCGTCTATCCGGTGCAGCTGGCCCGGCTCGCGCTGCTGGCCGTGCCGACACCCATGCGCGTGTTCGGCCGCTTCCTCAACACGGTCGGCCCGTTCCTCGCGGCCGTCCCGGTGGCCGCCCAGGTCACCGGGGTCAGCGGCGCCGAACTCCCGCCCGCCCTGCGGGCCGTCGCAGCCCGGCCGGGCGCTCCGGCGACCTGGCTGGTGACCAACCCGCTCGGGGCGGACGAGCTCCTCAGCATCTGCGACAACACGATCCACCTCCCCGACGGCACCACGCTGACGCTGTGCGCCGGCGACCTCGTCCCCGCCGACGGATCCCCCGACGACCTCGCCCCCGTCTCCCGGGACGCGGCCGCGGACCACTTCCGTACCCTCCTCACCGGCCGGGCCGGCAGCCCGCTGCGCGCCACCCTCCAGCTGAACGCGGCCGCGCTCGCCCTGGCGTCCGGCCACCGCGACGACTGGGCGAAGGCGGTTGCCGAGGCGGGTGCCGCGCTCGACGACGGGGCGGCGCTCGGTCTGCTGGAGCGGCTGACCTCCGGCCGCCGGGAAGGGGCGAGCCATGGCGCGGGCTGACTTCTTCGCCGAGGCCCGCGCCTGCGAGGAGCTGGGCCTGGCGGTCTTCCTCAACGCGGGCGATCCGCCGCTGCCCGTCCTCACCGACCTCGTCGCCCTGCTGGACGAGTCAGGCGTCGACTGCCTCGAACTGGCCGTCCCCTTCCCCGACTCGCCCACCGACGGGCCCGTCGTGCGCCGCTCCGCCGACCGGGCGCTGGCACGGGGCGTCGGACTGCACGAGACCCTGGCTTTCGTCACCGCCGTACGGCCCGGCCTGAAGCGGTTGAGGATCGCGGTGCTCGCCGACTGGAGCCACAGCCTGCGCACCGCCCCGCCCGCCGACTGCGCCCGCGCCGTCGCGGACAGCGGCGCGGACGCCCTGCTGGCCCACGGGCTGCCGCCCCGGCTGCGCCCCGCCCACCACGAGGCGCTCAGCGCGGCGGGCCTGCCCGAGGTCACCACCTGCTACCCGGCCAGCCCACCGGCCACCGTCGCCGAGGCAGCGGCCCATGCCACCGGATACCTCTACCTGGTCGCGCGCTACGGGCGCAGCGGCGCCGGGACGCCCCACGGCGGCCACGCCGGACTGGCGCCGTTCGTCGGCTCACTGCGCGACCTCACCACCTCCCCGATCGCCGTCGGCTTCGGGGTGTCCACCGCCGAGGATCTCGCGTCCGTCGCCCGCAGCGGCGCGGACGCGGCGATCGTCGGCTCCGCCGGAGTGGCCACGCTGGAACGGGGCCTGGAAGCCGGGTCCGACCCGGTCGAGGACTACCGCTCCTTCGTCGCCGCGCTCGGCCGTCCCGCCACCGCCCGTCCGAAGGAGGACACTCGTGCTCATCCGTAACATCGAGACCGTCAAGACCGTCGACTGGGGCAACGGACTCAGCCGCAGATTCCTCCTGGACGCCGACGGCCTGGGGTACAGCGTCACCGACACCACGGTGCGGGCCGGGACCAAGTCCCGCCTGGAGTACCGCAACCACCTGGAGACCTGCTACTGCATCGAGGGCTCCGGCGAGGTGGTCGAACTCGACGGCACCAGTCATCCGCTGACACCGGGCGTCCTCTACTCGCTCGACAACAACGACCCGCACTTCCTGATCGCCTCACCCCACGAGGACCTGCGTCTGGTCTGCGTCTTCGCCCCGGCCCTCCGCGGCGACGAGGTGCACAGCCTGGACGAGAACGTCCCCTCCGCGTACTAGACGGCTCAGCCGCTCACCCGACGGGCGCCTGAACCACGGGCGCCCGCCGATCCGACGACGACGGGAGACCGCCGTCCCCCTCCGACCGCCATCGACCGAGGCCACCCGCACGGCCCGTACGGAAGGCTCAGCCATGAGCAACCGCGACGCGGATCAGCAGGCGCTCTGCGCAGGCATGGCCCAGTGGGGCACGATCCTGAGCGAAGGACATATCGACGCGGACGCCCGGTCCGCGTTCGAACCGGACCGCTGGCGGTCCCTCGCCAGGAGCGGCGTCCTCGGGCTGCCGTTCCCCCCGCGGTGGGGCGGCGCGGGACAGTCCCTCGTCACCACGCTGCACGTCCTGGAGACCCTCGGCGAGACCTGCCGGGAGTCCGGCCTGAACTTCTGCGCCACCACCTCGATGGCCAGCACCGGCGTCCCGCTCACCGCCTTCGGCAGCGAGACCCTGCGCGAACGCTATCTCCCCGGCATCTGCTCGGGCGAGCTGATCGGTGCGCACGCCATCACCGAACCCGACAGCGGCTCCGACGCCATGGCGATGACCACCCGCGCCGTACGCGACGGCACGCACTACGTCCTCACCGGCGGCAAGGCGTTCGTCAGCAACGGCCCCATCGCCGACGTCTTCGTCGTCTACGCGCGTACGCGCCCGGAGGGCGGACCGCTCGGCACCACCGCCTTCCTCGTGGACCGGGACACCCCCGGACTCTCCGTCGGCGGGGCGACAGCCAAGATGGGGCTGCGGACCGCCCCGCTGTCCACCCTGCACCTCGACGGCTGCCGGATACCCGCCGACCGGGTGCTCGGCCGGGTGGGCGGCGGACTGCTGGTCCTGGACCACGTGATGAAGCGCGAGATCCTGTTCGGCTTCACCGTCCAGCTCGGAGAGATGCGCCACCGGCTGGAGCGCACCGTCGCCTACGCCCGGGAACGCCGGGCCTTCGGCCACCCCATCGGCGACTACCAGGCGGTCTCGCACCGCGTGGCCGACATGAAGATCCGCACCGAGACCGCCGCCAAGTGGCTCTACGACACCGCCGAGCGGCTCGCCGCGGGCGAGGACGTCACCGCCGACCTCGCCATCACCAAGATCCTCGCCAGCGAGGCCGCCCTCTCCACCAGCCTCTCCGCGGTCCGGGTCTTCGGCGGCGCCGGCTACCTCACCGAGGTCGGCCTGGAGAAGGAGATACGGGCGGCGGTCGCCGGCACCCTCTACTCCGGGACCAACGACATCCAGTACAACCACGTCGCCTCGGCCCTGGGACTGGGCGGATGAGCGCCCCGACCGGTCCGCCCCGGCCACTGCTCAAGGTGTGCGGCGCGACCGCCCCCGATGAGGCCGCCGCCGTGGCCGTACGGGCCGACCTCGTC
Source organism: Streptomyces sp. NPDC043746 (assembly GCF_056436485.1). Lineage (NCBI taxonomy): Bacteria > Bacillati > Actinomycetota > Actinomycetes > Kitasatosporales > Streptomycetaceae > Streptomyces > Streptomyces sp. NPDC043746. The sequence continues at coordinate 41,768 of NZ_JBWKCM010000038.1, forward strand.
GGCCTCTGGTACGGGGTGGAGGGCGGGTCCCGCGACCTGACCGGAGCTCAGCTGACCGCACTGGCCGACGCGGTCCGCACGGCGGACCGGGCCGAGCCGGTGCTCGTCACCTTCCTGCACGACGCCGAGCGGATCGCGGCGGCCGCCCACGCCGCCCGGGTGCGCTGGATCCAGCTCCACGCCTACCAGCCGCCCGCCGTCGTCACCGCCCTGCGCGCGGAGCTGCCCGACGCGGTGCTGGTCAAGGCGGTGCACGTACTCGACGGGGCCTGTGTGGAACGGCCGTTCCTGACGGCGTACGCCCGCGCCGGGGCGGACCTCCTCCTGGTCGACGCGGCGACCCGGGACGGCGCGGTCGGCAGCACCGGCCACCGCGTCCCCGCGGAGGAGCTGGAGACGTTGCTGCCCGCCCTGCCCCTGCCCTTCCTCCTGGCGGGCGGCCTCACCGAGGCCGACGCCGCCGGCCATGCCGTCGCGGCGCACCCCGGCTTCCGGGGCGTCGACATCGACCACGCCGCCCGCGGCGACGGCGGTCCGCTCGACCCCGCCCTGGTCGCCGCGCTGGACCGCGCCTGGACCGGCACCTCTGCCCTGTGAGAGGCGCCCCGATCACCCCGTGAGGAACCCCCGATGACGCAGCCCTTCCTGTCCGCGCTCCTCGGCGCGGAACGCCCCGTGATCATGGAGGTGAAGTCCCGCGACGCACACGGCACCGACCTGCTGCGGGGCCGCGCCCCCGGCGATGTCGCCGCCGCCTACGAGCGGGCCGGGGCGCCGTGCGTCTCCGTCGTGACCGGCCGGTGGTTCGGCGGGACGGCCGCCATGCTCGACGAGGTGACCGCACGCGTCGGCGTCCCGGTCCTGCTCAAGGACTTCGTGACCCGGCGCGACCAGATCACCGCCGCAGCCCGCTCGGGCGTCTCGGCGGTCCTGCTGACCGCGGCCCTGCTGCCCCGGGAGTCCCTGCACGACCTGGCCCGTGAGTGCCAGGAGCACGGGCTGACCCCGTTCGTGGAGGTGACCCGCGCCGAGGAGGCGGTCGGCCTGCCCGACCCGCAGGATTGCGTCGTCGCGGTCAACAACAAGGACATCACCGCCCGCGAACGGGACGCCGGGGACCTGGACCGCAGCCGCGCGCTGCTGCCCGCCGTACGGGCCGCGGGCACCCTCTGCCCCGTCAGCGCCGGCGCGGTCGGCGACCCCGCCACCGCCGCCGGTCTGCTGGCCGAGGGCTACCGGGGCCTGCTCATCGGCACCTCGCTCCTGCGGGCCCCGAGCGTGGAGGCCTGGCTGGGCGCGTTCGACGCGCACCGGGCGGCGAGCGCCGAGGCGACCGGGCGCATCGTGGTCCCGCCGACCGCCGAGGCGCCCCCGGTCCTGCCGCCCCCGGCCCCCGTACCCGGAACGGAGACCGCCGAACCGGAGGTCCCGGCCGGCCCCGAGGCCGAGGACGTGCCCGCATGAGCGCTCCGCCGACCGTCGCCACCGCGGACGCCGCCGCGCGGGACCTCGTCCCCAGGGGCGTGGAGCAGATCGTGCTCGGCCGGGGCCCCCACCGCCTCGGCGCCTGGCGGGCCGAACCCGCCACCGGGGCGCCCCGGTCCGTGCTCGTCGCCGTCCACGGCCGGGCGATGTCGCCCGGCTACTTCGCCGGACCGGTCGCCCCGCACACCTCGCTGCTCGCCCTCGCCACCGCACTCGGCCACACCGTCCTCGCGGTGGAACGGCCCGGCTACGGCCTCTCCCGCGCCACCCTGCCCCGCGGCCTGCCGCTCGCCGAACAGGCCCGGCTGCTGCGCCGGTCGCTCGCCGACTACGCCGAACTGCACCCCGTAGGGGCCGGATTCCATCTCCTCGGGCACTCCGACGGCGGCAAGACGGCCCTGCACCTGGCGGGGGAGCCCTGGCCCGGGCAGACCCCCGCCGACCGCCTCCTCGGACTCGACCTCAACGGCTGCGGCTGGCACTACGCACCGGCCGCCGCCCACTTCCCGGACACTCTGGGCGGCGGTGCGGGATCGCTCAACTGGGGCCCGCTGCGCCTCTATCCGGGCGGCACCTTCCGGGCCAGCCGCACCCTGCTCCGGGAGGTCCCGGCCGCCGAGGAGGAGGAGACGGCCCGGTGGCCCGGCCGGTTCCCGGCCGCCGCCGCCCGGGTCCGCTGCCCCGTGCGGCTCACCTTCGGCGCGTACGAGGGCTGGTGGTGCCTGGACCGGGACGAACTGGCCGCCGTGGCCGCCAGCTTCACGGGCACCCGCCGCCCTGTCGTCGAACGCCTGCCGGAGGCCGGGCACAACCTCAGCCTCGGACAGGCCGCCCCGCTCTACCACGCGCGGGCACTGACGTTCCTGGAGGAGTGCCTGGCAGCCTCCTTCGACCGCGCGCGGTGACGCACGCGTATGCGCGTGAGCGTGTGGGATATGGACCGCGGGGCCCCGAACCTGCTGGGATGACCACGCGCACGGCACGTACGCTCTGTTCTGCTGCGTGCACCGTACGCAACCATCCGGGAGAGTCCATCCGACCGACGGGACCGCCACATGAGCCAGTACCCTCCCCACGCCGCCCCGCACTCCGCCGACCCGGTCCGGCCCGGCGGACCCCCGCCCGCCCGTGAGCGGACCACCGTGGCGCTACTGGTGGCCTCCGTGCTCTGCACGGGGCTGATGGCGGGGCTGTTCTTCGCCTACGACATCTCCGTCATGCCGGGCCTCGCCGAGCTGGACGACGCCGCCTACGCCGCGGCCATGCGGCGGTTCAACACGGCGATCGACGGCAGTGCGCTGTTCGGCCTGGTCTTCCTCGCCGCACTGGGCCTGACGGTCGCCTCCGCGATCCTGGCCTTCCGCCGCAAGCGCCGCTCGGTGGCCCTGCCGCTGACCGTCGCGGCCCTGTGCTACCTGGCGGTGCTCGTCGTCACCGTCGCGCTCAACCTTCCCCTCAACGCGGACCTGGAGGCGCTGGGCGACCCGGCGCCCGCCAAGGACCTCCACGCGGTGATCGACGAATTCAAGTCGGCATGGGTCACGGCCAATGTGTTCCGGACCCTTTTCTGTGTACTGAGCCTGGGCGCTCTGTGCGCCGCACTGATCCGCCACGGGCGGACGGAATCCTCCATGACACCGGGATAGAGGAGATCCCGAAGGAAAACTCACGAAACAGCTGCCGCTTTGCAGTGAAAGGCCGCCGCTTCACTTTCCCTCTTTGCGTTCACACATGACGGCCCTCGCTATTCACTGGTCAGGTCTGGTCCGGTCAGGGGGAGGCGGCCGGCCCATCGGTGCGCCCGGCGGCCCGTCTCCCCGTACCGCTCGGCACGGCGGAGCCCGGGTACCGTGCCCCCGCCGTCCGGCGGCCCGGAGAGCTGTGGGAGCGTGGGAACGGTGAGTGAGAAGGCGACGGAATCCATGCAGTACCGCTTCGACGGCCCCGAGGGTGCACCGGTCCTGGTGATCGGGCCCTCGCTGGGAACCACATGGCACATGTGGGACCGCCAGATACCCGAGCTGGCCCAGCACTGGAGAGTCTTCCGCTACGACCTGCCCGGCCACGGCGGCGCCCCCGCCCACCCGGCGTCCTCCGTCGCCGAGCTCGCTGACCGGCTGATCGCGACCCTGGACGAGCTGGGCGTGCACCGGTTCGGCTACCTGGGCTGCTCGATCTCCGGTGCCGTCGGGACGGACCTGGCCCTGCGCCACCCGCACCGGGTGGCCTCGCTGGCACTGGTCGCCTCCTCGCCCCGGTTCGGCACGGCCGACGAGTTCCGCCAGCGCGGGGTGATCGTCCGCACCAACGGCCTGGAGCCGATGGCCCGTACCGCTCCGGAGCGCTGGTTCACCCCCGGCTTCGCCGCCTCGCAGCCCGCGATCGTCGAATGGGCCGTGCAGATGGTCCGTACCACCGACCCCGGCTGCTACATCGCTGCCTGCGAGGCGCTGGCCGCCTTCGACATCCGCGACCACCTGGGCCGGATCGGCGTCCCGACCCTCGTACTGGTCGGTGCGGAGGACCAGGTCACCGGACCCGCCGAGGCGCGCACGCTGGTCGCCGGGATACCCGACGCCCGACTCGCGCTGGTCCCCGGCGCCTCCCACCTGGCCCCGGTCGAGCAGCCCGCCGCCGTGACCGACCTGCTCCTGACCCACTTCTCCACCGCCTGGCAGGACGCGCCCGCCACGGCCTCCGTACCGTCGCTCGTCCCCGGCCCGGCCACGCCCGCCCCCTTCGTGCCCGCGGCGCCCGTCGCCGAGATCGCCCCGGCGCCCGACGCGCCCGAGGGAGCGGGCCCGCAGCCGGACAGCCGCCACGAACGCGGCACGAGGATGCGACGCGAGGTGCTGGGGGACGCCCACGTCGACGCGGTGACCGCCGCCACCGACGCGTTCACCGAGGACTTCCAGGAGCTGGTGACCCGGTACGAGTGGGGCGAGGCCTGGAGCCGGGACGGGCTCGACCGCCGCACCCGCAGCTGCGTCACGCTCACCGCGCTCGTCGCCTCCGGCCACCTGGAGGGCCTGGCCGCGCACACCCGGGCCGCCCTGCGCAACGGTCTGACACCCGCCGAGATCAAGGAAGTTCTGCTCCAGGCCGCCGTCTACTGCGGCATCCCGGCGGCAGGCGCGGCCTTCACGGTCGCGCAGTCCGTCATCCAGGAGGAAACCACCCCGCCCGCGTAGCAGGATGGACCCATGAACGCATCGCCTCAGCCACTCACGCTCACCAAGAAGACCCACTCCTGCGTGCGGATCGAGAAGGAGGGGCGCGTCCTGGTCATCGACCCGGGCGGCTTCTCCGAGGACGACGCGGCCCTCGGCGCCGACGCCCTCCTGGTCACGCACGAGCACCCGGACCACTTCAACGAGGCCCGGCTGCGGGCGGGCCTGGAGGCGAACCCGGCGGCCGAGATCTGGACCCTGCGCAGCGTGGCCGACCAGCTCTCGGCCGCCTTCCCCGGCCGGGTGCACACGGTGGGCGACGGCGACGCGTTCTCGGCGGCCGGGTTCGACGTCACCGTGCACGGGGAACTGCACGCGGTGATCCACCCGGACATCCCGAGGATCACCAACATCGGTTTCCTGGTGGACGGTTCGGTCTTCCACCCCGGTGACGCGCTGACCGTCCCGGACCGCGCCGTGGACACCCTGCTGCTCCCGGTGATGGCCCCCTGGAGCAAGATCTCCGAGGTCATCGACTACGTACGGGAGGTGAAGCCGCGCCGCGCGATCGACGTCCACGACGCCCTGCTCACCGACCTGGCCCGGCCGATCTACGACAACCAGATCGGTGCCCTGGGCGGCGCGGACCACGGCCGACTGGCCCCGGGCGGCGTCACGGAGCTGTGAGGGCCCGACGGCCCGCCCCCTCTGCCGCAGCCCACCCCGCCCCGCCGTTCGTCGCCCGACGGCGGGGTTTCGTCGACTGTCAGTGGGAGCCGCTAGGTTTGGGGTCATGCGCATCGCCACCTGGAACGTCAATTCGATCACCGCCCGGCTGCCGAGGCTGCTGGCCTGGCTGGAGAGCAGCGGCACGGACGTGCTGTGCATCCAGGAGACCAAGTGCACGGCCGAGCAGTTCCCCGCCGAAGCCCTGCGCGAGGCGGGGTACGAATCCGCGGTCAACGCCAACGGCCGGTGGAACGGGGTCGCGCTGCTCTCCCGGGTCGGCCTCACCGACGTCGTCACCGGACTGCCCGGCGGCCCGGACTACGACGGGGCCCAGGAGCCCCGCGCGATCTCCGCGACCTGTGGCCCGGTCCGCCTCTGGTCGGTCTACGTCCCCAACGGCCGGGAGGTGGAGCACGACCACTACACGTACAAGCTGGCCTGGCTGGAAGCCCTCCGCAAGGCCGTCGCCCCCGAGGTGGCGGGCCCGCTGCCCTTCGCCGTCCTAGGCGACTTCAACGTGGCCCCGACCGACGAGGACGTCTGGGACCCCGCGCTCTTCGTCGGCGCCACCCACGTCACCCCCGCCGAGCGCGCGGCCCTCTCGGCCCTGGAGGGGGAGGGGCTGGGCGAGGTGCTGCCCCGCCCCCTCAAGTACGACCGCGCGTACACCTTCTGGGACTACCGGGAGCTGCGCTTCCCCAAGAACAAGGGCATGCGGATCGACCTGACGTACGGCAACCCCGCCTTCACGGCCGCCGTCAAGGACAGCTACGTGGACCGCGAGGAGCGGAAGGGCAAGGGCGCGTCCGACCACGCGCCGGTGGTGGTCGACCTGGACCTCTGACGGAGCGGCCAGGGAGCGGCTTGGGGCTTGAGCGCAACCTAAGGTTGACACTCTCCGGGTGTCAACTTAGGGTTGACGCATGACGCAGCCACTTCCCGCGACGCCGTCCGTGCGCCTCGACGACCTGATCGAGGCCATCAAGAAGTCCAACCCCGACGCACTGGAGCAGCTCTCCGGCGCGGTCATCGCCGCCGACCATCTCGGAGACGTGGCCGACCACCTCATCGGCCACTTCGTGGACCAGGCGCGCCGCTCGGGTGCGTCCTGGACCGACATCGGCCGCAGCATGGGGGTCACCCGTCAGGCCGCCCAGAAGCGCTTCGTCACGAAGAAGGGCGACGAAGCGTCCGACCTGGACCCGAGCCAGGGCTTCGGCCGCTTCACCCAGCGGGCCCGGAACGTCGTCATGGCCTCCTACAACGAGGCCAAGGCCGCCGGCCACGCCGAGATCGTCCCGGCCCACCTGACCCTGGGACTCCTGGCCGAACCGGAAGCCATCGCGCTCCGCGTCATCACGACCCAGGGCGTAACCCCGGAGGCCCTGCGCACGGCGGCGGAAGCGGCCCTGCCGCCCGCCGCCGACGAGGTCCCCGAGCTGATCCCGTACGACGCGGACGCGCGCAAGGTCCTGGAGCTGACGTTCCGCGAGGCGCTGCGGCTCGGCCACAACTACGTGGGCACGGAGCACATCCTGCTGGCCCTGCTGGAGTTCGAAGCCGGCACCGGCGTCCTGACCGGCCTCGGCCTCACGAAGGAGGCGACGTCGACGGCGGTCGCGTCGGCGGTGGAGGAGGCGGCGGCAGCGCTCTGGCAGCAGAGTTCCTGAGGGCCGTTCCGGGGGAGGGGCGGCGGGCTTCCGGCAAGCACGGGGCCCGCCGCCCGGTCGCTGTCGCTCGAACCCCGACGAACAGAGAACTCCCCGGCCCCAGCGACCAGGGAGAACTCCCGGGCCTCAGCCTCAGTGCGACGAGAACCCACCATCCACGAACAACGCCTGCCCGGTGACGTACGAGGAGGAGGGCCCGGCGAGGAAGACGGCGGCCCCCGCGAAGTCCTCCGCGAGCCCGTTGCGCCCGACGAAGGTGCGGGCGGCGAGCGAGGCGACCTTCTCCGGATCGGAGGCGAGGTGCGCGTTGAGCGGGGTCAGCACGAACCCCGGCACCAGCGTGTTCACGGTGACGCCGTACGGGGACCACGCCTCGGCCTGCGACCGGGCCAGCGACTCCAGCCCGCCCTTGGACACCCCGTACGCCCCGCTGTTCACAAAGGCGCGGTGTGCCTGTTGCGAGCTGACATGGATGATCCGCCCGTACCCCCGCTCAGCCATCCCGGGCCCGAATCGCTGCCCAAGGAGGAAGGGCGCCTTGAGGTTCACGGCCATGGTGGTGTCCCACACGTCCTCACCGAGGTCGTCCATGGGCGGCCGCAGGTTGATCCCAGCACAGTTGACAAGAATGTCCGGCTCCCCGAATGCGGCAACGACCCCATCGGCGGCCGCCCGCACTCCCTCACCGGTCCCCAGATCAGCACTGACCCAGGCGGCCCGGCACCCGTAGCCCTCCAACTCCCCAACGGTGTCCTTCAACTCGGCCTCTCGCCGAGCCACCACAACAACACTGGCCCCGGCCCGAGCCAGCGCCCCGGCAATACCCCGCCCGATCCCGGAACTCCCCCCGGTCACAACGGCGACCCGCCCGGCCAACGAAAACAGCTTCGACACGTACGCCTGTGCACTCATGTTCGTACCCTAAGGGCTGTCCCGCAAAGATCTTGAAGCCGCCTCGGGCATGGCGGCCGCCTTGCTTATCCGGCGAGGGCGAGGTTGTGCATCCGGGCGATGCC
>NZ_JBWKCM010000039.1:0-41662 GCF_056436485.1 Streptomyces sp. NPDC043746
GCGCCCGCCACGGGAGATGCGTACGCCTTCTGAACCGGTGATCATGGAGCGGTGATCGTCGAACGCGCGTATGCCCATGTGGATTCCCCCGACCCCGTACCACTGCTTACTGGATGACCGTGATCCGGTCCGTCGCCGGCGGGGCCAGCGGGGAGGCGGCCGAGGAGTGGGCCGCCAGGTAGGTGTTGAACACCTCCAGGTCGGAGGCGCCGACCAGCTTGTTCGTGCCCTGGCCGAGGGCCGGGAAGCCGTCGCCGCCGCCCGCGAGGAACTCGTTCATCGCGACACGGTAGGTGCGCGCCGGGTCGATCGCCTCGCCGTTCAGCCTGATGGTGTCGGTGACCACGCGGGCCGCGCCGGTCTTCGTCAGGTCCAGGGTGTAGGTGAGGCCCTTGGAGACCTGGAGGATCTTCGGTGCGGCCTCGTTGGCTCCGCTGACCTGCTGCTGGAGCGCGGTGACCAGCTGGGCGCCGGTCAGGTCGACGACGTTCATCATGTTGGTGAACGGCTGCACGGTGAACGCCTCGCCGTAGGTGACGACCCCGTCGCCCTCACTGCCGGACGCCTTGTAGACGAGGTCCGCGCGGATGCCGCCGGGGTTCATGAACGCGATCTGCGCACCGCCCTTGTCGGCCGGGGCGAGCGCTTCGAGCTGGGCGTCGGCGATGACGTTGCCGAGCGGCTTCTCGGGGGCCGTGGAGCCCCGGCCGTTGATGTCGGCGCTGATGTAGCCCTGCGGCGCGTTGGCGATCGGGGCCGCGAGGCGGTTCCAGCGCTCGATCAGGCGGGTCATGTCGGTGGCCTTGGGCTGGTCCCGGGTCACGACGTGGTTCGCGGACTTCACCGACGTACGGACGATGTCCTTCGTACGGAGGTCGTAGGTGAGCGTGGTGTCCGTGTACAGCTTGCCGAAGGAGGCGGCCGAGGTGACCATCCGCGGCTTGCCCGCCGGGTCCGGGACCGTGCAGACGTACGCCTGGTGGGTGTGGCCCGTGACCAGGGCGTCCACCTTCGGCGTGATGCCCCTGGCGATGTCGACGATCGGGCCGGAGATGCCGTCGCCCGCGCCGGGGCTGTCGCAGTCGTAGTTGTACGAGGTGGAGGCCGGGGCCCCGCCCTCGTGGATCAGGGCCACGATGGACTTGACGCCCTTGCGGTCCAGTTCCTTGGCGTACTTGTTGATCGTCTCGATCTCGTCGTGGAACTTGAGACCCTTGACGCCCTCGGCGGTGACGATGTCCGGCGTGCCCTCCAGGGTCACCCCGATGAAGCCGATCTTGACGCCGTTCTTCTTCCAGATCGTGTACGGCTTGAGCAGCGGCTTGCCGGTCTTCTCCTTGGTGACGTTGGCCGCCAGGTAGGGGAAGTCCGCGCCCTTGAACTTCTTGCCCTTCTCGTAGCAGCCCTCGACCGGGTGGCAGCCACCGTTCTGGAGGCGGGCCAGCTCGGCGGCACCCTCGTCGAACTCGTGGTTGCCGACCGCCGAGACGTCCAGCTTCAGCCCGTTGAGCGCCTCGATCGTCGGCTCGTCGTGGAAGAGGCCCGACAGCAGCGGGCTCGCGCCGACCATGTCACCGGCGGCGGCCGTGATGGTGTACGGGTTGCCCTTGCGCGCGGTGCGCAGCGAGGTCGCCAGGTACTCGACGCCACCGGCGGGGATCGTCTCGACCGTGCCGTCCGGGTGCGTCTTCGTGACGTTGCCCGCCGAACCGGCCGGGGGCTCCAGGTTGCCGTGCAGGTCGTTGAAGGACAGCAACTGCACGTCGACGGTACGGGGCTGGTGGCCGTGCCCGTGCCCCTGGCCGTGTCCCTGGCCCGGTCCCCGGTCGTGGGCCCCGGCCGGCATCGCGGCGACGAGGGCGCCCACGGTGGCCAGCCCCGCCACGGCGGCGAGCACCCGCCGGGAGGCACGTTTCTTCTGCGGAGTCGCTGACATCGGTCCCCTTGTGTCGCACGTCTGGAATCCTGCGTGCCGCAGCCTAGAGTCAACGCGCGTAGCGCAACAGGTGTCAGGGGTTACAACCTGGTTGCCATCCGGCCAATTGGCTCACGGACCTACCTTCGCGCCTGCCTTAGGGCCTGCCTTCGCCCATCCCCTCAGACGTACCCCGCCGCCCACATCGCGGGCCAGACCGAACCCGCCGCCGCCAGCCAGAAGTCGTACGCGCGCGGGCGGGAGAGACGGGCGGCGACCCGTCCCGTCCAGGCGTCCGGGTCGGCGTAGTGGGCGCGGTCGAGCAGCCAGTCCCTGCAGTGGCAGATGAGGAAGAGGCCCAGGCAGAGGCCCATGGCGAGCAGGGAGACGAAGCCGGGGGTCTCGAAGACCGGATGAACGTGGTCCCCGAGGGCGAGAAAGAGTGCGGAGAGCAGGATGCTCACCATGAGACCCCCACCCCAGGCCCCGCACGCGGCCGGGTACGCCACGTCGAGGTCCTCGTTGTCGACCTCCTCACCCCGGGCGATCCGGAGGCAGACCTCGCGTTCGTCCGCCCGCTCCTCGGGCGGGGGCCGGTGGCCGGTCAGCGCGTTGAGGGGGAGCGCCCAGCGGGCGATGTACCAGGCGATGTCCATGGGTTCAGCTTTCTGACGAGAAGAGGAGGAGAGAGGGAGAGTGAAGGCGCCGCCAGCTCCCTCAGGGCGTTCACGGCCTCACACCATTCCGGCCCCCCAGAGAGCGGGCCACACGGAACCCGCCGCCGCCAGCCAGAAGTCGTACGCGCGCGGGCGGGAGAGACGGGCTGCGATGCGTCCCACCAGGGTCTGCGGGTCGGCGCGGTCGAGCATCCAGTTGCGCAGGGCGCAGAGGAAGACGAGCGCGAGAGCGATGCCCATGGTGAGCAGGGCCACCAGGACCAGCACGTCGAAGGAGGGGTGGACGTCTTCGAGGAAGAGCCCGAGGACGACCAGAACCATGGAGGTCATGATTCCGCCCCACCAGGCGGAGATCGCCGCGCCGTAGGCGAACTCCAGATCGTCTGCTGGGACCTTCTCCCGGCGGGAGAGACGGCGGCAGAGGTCCTGCTCCTCGGCCCGCTCCTCCGGCGAGGGGTCGTGGCCGATGAGGCGGCCGAGGACCAGGATCCATCGGACGACGAGCCAATTGAGGTCCACGTTCGGGCCTTTTCATGATGAAGGGTATGGATGGGACGGGGCGCAAGGGCGGGGCAGGAGAGCCCCGCCCTTGCGGGAACATCTATTTTCCGGTCATTCAGCGGCGCCGGTTGTTCCAGTGACTCTGGGCGACCGCGACGTGGACACCGAACGTGGTGTACCGGGCGTCGTAGCGACCCCAGCGGGTGGCCCTACCCGCCGCGGAACGGTAGCGCGCACCGGACCTGGCGACAGCTCGCTTGCTGGAGCCCTTCTTTCTGATTCGGGTGGACTTGGCCGTGTTGTACGCCTTCTTCGCCTGGTTGGCCTTCCGGCCGAGCCGGTAGGCACGACCCGCGATGCCCACACCCGGGAGGGCGAGGGCCACACCGAGTCGGTCACCGCTCTTCGCCGACCGGTAGACGCTGTAGGCGTTCAGTCCGAGCGCGACCAGCCCCAGCCCGGGCACGAACATGCTCGCCACCGAGGCGACCGTGGCGATGGTCCCGATGTTGCGGTTGACGAATCCGCCGACCCTCTTCGCCAACTTCTTCCAGCCGAACCGGCCGTCGAGGTCGTAGCAGTTGACGGGGTCGGCCGTGCAGTACTCGTAGGCGTTGGCGTTCCCTCCGTGGACCGGGTCGGTGGAGAGGAACCGGCCGGTGGCCGGGTTGTAGAGGCGGACGCCCATGAGCGTGAGACCGGTGAGGGTCTCGGTGGAGCGCTGCTTGGCGCCGAGCCAGGTGTAGCGGGTCGCCTCCTGGCCGACGCGCGGGTTGCCGTACTCGTCCGAGTCCAGGGCGACGGGTGCCTCGCCCGCGGTCAGCGGGAGCTTGAGGGCGACGTCGCCGTGGATGGTGGTGAGGTGCAGGACGGTGTCGCCGGTCTTGCTCGTGGTGGCGGCGAGGTCCCCGGAGGCCGAGTCGACGTTGCGGGTCAGGGCACCCGACGCGGTGTCCTCGGTGATCCAGCGGGGGTTGTCGCTGTCGCTGTCGTAGTGGTTCAGCTTGGACGCGGTCTGGGTCCAGGTGGAGCCGCTGCCTGTCTCGACCTTCCAGGAGCGGAAGCGATGGGCGGCGTCGAGCTGCCAGGTCTGCCGCTTGCCACCCGCGGTCTGCTGGTGGGCGAGGTCGTTGGCGTAGTACCCGATGGTGCTGCCCGGCAGGGCGGTGGTGCGGCCGAACGCGTCGTAGACGTGACCACTGTCGACGAGGCGGTCGGCACTGTCGTAGGTGTGGTTGGTGGTGGTCCCTCCGGTGGTGGGGCAGTCGGCGCCGGGGGTACCGGTCGCCGTGGTGCGGGACTTGCGGTTGGTGCGCGCGTCGAAGGTGTAGGCGCGGCGGGTGCAGACGGTGTCGGCGGTGTCCTCGACGGTGGTGAGGCGGCCGATCGCGTCGTAGCGGTAGGTCTGGCCCGACCAGCCGTCGTGGCTGGTGACCTGCCCGTGGACGGACTCGGTCACGGTGTCGGAGTAGACGATCGTGCCGTCGCTGTCGCGTGTGTAGGTGCGGTCGGTGGTGGCACCCGTGGTGTCCTCGGTCTGGGTGAGGGTGTAGCCGCCGGGCAGCTTCTCGGAGCTGACCGACCCGTCGGCGTCGTACGTGGCGTGGAAGGCGCCGGCGACGGAGTCGGTGGTCCTCGTGGCCAGGCCGCGCGGCTCGGCGTTGTGGTCGTAGGTGTAGGTGACGGTCGAGGGGGCGCTGTCGGTGACCTTGACCGGGCGGTCGAGCAGGTCGTACTCGGTGGTGGTCTTCCCGCCGTCGGCGTCGGTGTAGGACACCTGGCGGCCGAGCTTGTCGAACACCTTGGTGATGGTGCCGCCGGTCGGCGAGACCGTCCTGACCGCCCGGCCGGTGGCCGGGTCGTACTCGGTGGTGGCCTCCGGGACCGCCGGGCCCGTGCCGCCGGTGATGGCGACCCTCGTCTGACGGCCGGCGTTGTCGTAGGTGGTGGTCGTGGTGCGGGTGACGCCGTTGGCCGTCTCCGTCGCCTTGGCCGCGCTGCCCCACCAGTTGTACTCGGTGGTGGTGGTCGGCAGGGCGGTCGGGTTGCTGCCGCCGCCGGTGATGGCACCGGCCGGTCCGGTGGAGCAGACCAGGTCGGCCCACTCCGGGCGGCCCTGGCAGGTGCCCGTGCCGGTGGCGGACCAGTAGGTCGTCACCCGGGTCGCGGCGTCGCTGCCGGTCGCCCCGGGCAGCAGCTGCTTGGTGATCCGGCCCTGGGCGTCGTACTCGGTGGTCTCGGTGATCGCGAGACCACCCGGGTCCTTGACCGTCTTCGTCGGCAGGCCCTTGGCCCAGTCGTAGACCGTCTGCGTGACCCGCGGCTCACCGAGCACGGTGGGGTGCTCACGCACCTGCGCACCGGTAGTGACCTTGGTGACCTGGTCCCTGACCTTCGCCGTACCGTCCGTGGGGCGCCCGGCGTCGAACTCGTTGACCGTCCAGGTCCGGGCCGTCACCGACGTACCCGAGGGGACGAGGGTGGTGGTGCCGGACTTGAGGTCGGTGGTGAGGTCGATCCGCCGCAGCGGGCCGAACTCCTCCAGCTCCCGGATGCCCTTCTCGTCGTACACGGAGGTGGTCGCCAGCAGGTCGGCGCGCTCCGCGACGGTGAGCCGGTCGATCCCGAGATCGGCCTGTACGGCACGGTCGGCGGCGGTGGTCCCCCGGGCGACGGCCAGGTTGGCCGCCGACAGTTCACGGACGGTGTTGCCGAAGCGGTCGTACTCGGTGGTGGCCGTGTGGCCGCCGGGAGAAACGGTGTTGACCGTGCGGCCCGAGACACCCATGTAGGTGATGTCGGCCCGCTTGTAGAAGGTGCTGGTCAGCGAACCGCCCGTGGCGGATGCCGGTACGGAGTCGGCCGGGAAGACCGCGGTCGCATCCGTCGGGGCGTCGAGCTGGCCCCATGTCCTCACGTCCGCCGCGCCCATCTTGTACGGGGCGGTGGTGCCGGTCAGCGGTACGTCGTAGACGACGCTGGTGGCGGCCGTACCGGACTCCGTACCCGTGGTGCCCTGCTGGAGGCCGGGGCGGGATGCCTTGAGGAGCATGCCGTCACCGGCGGTGGCGGCGTTGCCCGCCTTGCCGTAGGTGAAGGTCCAGGGCAGTTCGCCCGCCGGGGCCAGGGTGGTGACCCGGCCCGCCGCGTCATAGCTGTGCTCGGTCTTGAGCGCGGGGCTGGTCAGCGGGTTCCAGGTCTGGCGGAGCCGCCCGCTTCCGTCGTACGCGTACGACTGCACGGCCTTGGAGGTCGCGGAGGCGGCACCGGGCTCGGTGGACCACTGCCGGATCTCCTTCACGCGTCCGGCGTAGTCACCGAAGGCGGAGCCGGTGGCCGTGGTGGAGGTGGCGTAGACGAACTCCAGCCCGCGGCAGCCCTTGGCGGTCGGGGTGGCCGTGCAGGTGGCCGTGGTCGTGGCGGAGGTGGGAGCGATGATCCGCTTGGGGCGGGCCAGCTTCTTGCCGTCCACCGTCACCGCCTCGGAGACGACCGTGGTGGTGGAGTTCGCCAGGCCGTTCAGGAGCGTGGAGCTGACCTGCCAGGTGGGCACGCCCGGGTCGGGCTTGGTGAACTCGGTGACGGTCCCTTCGGTGTCGGAGAGGGTGAAGGAACCGGTCACGCTGCCGGTGAGGGTGAGGTCCTCGGAGCCCGGCTCCGGGATCCACCCGGTCTTCGCCGCGTTCGCGGTGAAGAACAGCTCCTCGCCCTCGGCGTCGACGACGGTGACGGCGGTGTCCGAGACCCTGCGCAGCTGGGCGTAGTCCGAATCGGTCAGCTCGGCGGCGGTACCCGAGACCCACTCCTTGCCGAAGATCGCGACCTGGCCCTCCTGCTGCGCCCCCTTGTCGGGGTTCCGCGAGGAGGCCGTACGGGAGACGGCCAGGCCGAACGCCGAGGCGTCCGACGCGGAGAGCGTGTAGTCACCCGTGAGCAGGTTGACCGAACCGGGGCCGACGTCGCTGGTGGCGGCGCCGGAGGCGTTGCGGTCCACGATGACGGTGAGCGGCTCGGTGGCCCCGGTGGCGTTGTTGGGGCCGGTGAAGTCGGCCTTGAGCTGGACGCTGCCGTCCGGGTCGACGGTTTCGGTGGCGTTCCAGACCAGGGGCGCGTTGCGGCCGTTGGTCATGGGGACCGGCCACGCGGTCAGCTGGGTGCCGCCGGAAGTGACCTGTCCGGCCGGGATGCGGACCCAGGGGTCGGCCTCGGAGCGGCGCCAGGAGAAGGCCACGCCGGTGAACTTGGCAGCCTCCGCCTCGGCGACCAGCGGCAGACGGCGGGCGGTGCGCTCGCCCTCGGACGGCTGGATGAACCCGCCGGGCCCGGCGTGGAAGGTGTAGTCGATGGCCTCGGACTTGTTGTCGGCCTTGTCGACGGCCCGCACCTGGAGGGCGTGCGTGCCGTCCTTCGGCGGGGTCACGCTGATGGCCTTGGCCGCGGCGGCGCCGCCGGTGGTGACCTTGGTCCAGGTCAGCCCGTCCAGGGACCATTCGACCCAGTTGTGGTCACTGCCGGAGGGCGGGGTGACGGTGAACGTACCGGCCTGGCCGGCGCCCTTGACCCACTTGTCCACCGGGTAGTCGGTCGAGACGATCTTCGTGGGGGCCGAGGGGGCGGTGGTGTCGACCGTGAAGGTCTTCCACGCCGACCAGCCCAGGTTGTAGTGCGTCCCGTCGTACGGGCTGCTGCGGAACTTGTACGTCTTGCCGTTGGCCAGCACGCCCGCCGGAACCGTCACCGGGGCGGGCTGCCCCGAGGGGACGAAGGCCGAGCGCAGGACGTCCCCGACCTGGGTGTCGGTGGCGTTGTCGAAGATCTGGTACGCGCCCTGGATCTTGTCACCGTTGGGGTCGACGAACGTGTCGCGCAGAGTGGGACGCACGGTGTTGACCGTGTAGGCACCGCCGTAGGAGAAGAACGGCGGACCGGCCTCCTGCTTCGTGCCCGTACGCGGCCGGTAGTTGTACGTCACGACCAGCTTGGGCGGGTTCTTCGCGGCGTTGGCGGAGTTGACCCGCTTCCACTGCGGCACCGACGTCTCGCTGGTGGCCCGCAGGCCCATGTGGGACCGGGCCGCCTTCGCCGAGGCCCACTCCTGGACCAGGGTGGTGACGTTGGCGTTGATCCAGCCGTCCGGTGCCGAGGTGCAGGACGGGTTGCCCTTGGTCTCGGTGGAGGTGGCCTTCTTCGCCGTCCACGCCGGCTGCGCGGTCCAGCGCGAGGAGGTGGAGGCGGCTCCGGCCGACCAGACCTCCCACGACTGCGGCTTGCAGTCGGTGTTGCCGGAGTGGAAGTTCCACAGGCTCAGCTTGGCGTCCGTGACGAGTGCGTCAGCGATGGGCGCGGTGTTCCAGGAGATGAACGAACGCGCCGTACGGGGCGTGCCGTTGGCGTTCTTCGTGCCCGGGTTCCCGAGGTCCAGCTCGACGTCGGTGGACCAGTCGCGGGTCTCGCCCTGCTGGACATAGGTGTCGAAGACGTTGGAGAGCGCCGATGTGGACGGGTCGACGATGACCGGGTACTTGGTGGCGGGGTCCGCGAGGAACTTCGCGTCCGGGGTGACGACCAGGTCGACGCCCTCGTCGTTCTTCACGACCTTCATCGCCACCGGGACCCGGCGGGTGTGCTCACCGGAGACCTCGTCCACGGTGGCGTCCCACATCACCGGTGCGGGCATGACGGCGGTCTTCTTGTTCTTCGCGTCCGTGAACAACACGCTGCCGTCGGGCTGCTGTTCGACGTCCAGGCCCTTGGCCTTCAGCGGCAGCGTGTAGGTGTAGCTCTCGACTGCGGGCCGCTGTTTGATCTCGACGTACTGCTCGAACCCGGTCCGGGTCGCCTCCACGACCACATCCGCGCCCGGCACGGCGTTCACGTACTCCGCGCGCGTGCCCTCCAGCTTCGGCGTCGGCAGCGCGCCCTTCCACTGGAGAGTGATCTGCTCGTCGCCCTCGCCCAGGGTGACCAGGTCAAAGGCCTTGGCCGACTGGGCCGCCCGCAGCGAGGTCGGCGGCGTGCCGGTACGGCCCGCCAGCTTCAGCCCCTCCGGGTGCGCCTTCGGCTCCACCGAACCGTCGTCGCCCGCGACCAGGTCCAGATCGACATCACGCCACTCGCCCGTGGCCTCGTCCTCGAAACGGACCGGACCCGCCGTCAGCTCGGTGGTGAGCGAACCGTCCTTGTTAGCCCAGGTCGTGGAGGTCTCCGTACGCTCCGACAGCGCCTCCACCCGCTTGCCCGACAACCGGGCGGCGACACGGGCGGACGGTATGTCAGCGG
The DNA here is from genome assembly GCF_056436485.1 of Streptomyces sp. NPDC043746. Classification (NCBI taxonomy): domain Bacteria; kingdom Bacillati; phylum Actinomycetota; class Actinomycetes; order Kitasatosporales; family Streptomycetaceae; genus Streptomyces; species Streptomyces sp. NPDC043746. The sequence goes on from NZ_JBWKCM010000039.1 coordinate 9,373, forward strand.
CCTGCGTGACAGCGGCGGGCTTCTCCGGCGCGACAGGCTCCTGGCGCTGGCCCGCGGCCACCGCCGCACTTCCGTCGAGCAGCGTCACGGACAGCGCCAGCACCAGACTCCCCGCCAGATAGCGGAGACTCCCCCCGGTCCACAGCCGCCCACGCTCCTCAGGTGCAGGTATATGCACCGTCATATCCCCCTCAGTCTCATCAACACATTCTCATCACTTACGTGATGCAGATGTGAAAGATACTGGTGGGTAAATAATGTGAAATACCCCTGAAGAGTGATTATTCAGACTCCCAGCTCCCGGAAGGTCGCGTGATCTGCGTCTCCGTTGGGGACATTCGGTGAACGGCACCACGGCCGACCGCATCTTCCACCGCGTCCACCGTGCGCACGCGGTGGGCACCGGGTGCGGCACCGGGAGGGAGCCCCGCACGGGACGCACGCACACCCACCCTCCGAGCGATGGGCTGACGCCGAGAAAGGGGCGGACCGCATGGAGCGGACGCGGAACAGCCGTCGTGACCGGCGCCGGGCCCTGGCCCGGGAGCGGCGGGCGCGGCAGGAGGTGCTCGCGGGCGAACTCACCCCGAGCGCCACTCCCCTGGCGTGGGGCGCCGGGCCGGGCAGCCGGGTGCTGGCAGTCGTATGGCTCGCGCTCCTGGTGGTGTTCGGGCCCTTCGCGTACGACCGGGATCTCGGCGCGTTCAACTGGGCGGACTGGCTCTTTCGGGGGTGGGGGCTGGCCGCGGGGCTCTGGATCCACTGCCGCCTCTCCGCGTGGAAGATCACCGCGGACCGCGACGGGGTGGCGATCCCCGGCCTCTTCTCGGTCGACCACGTCCCCTGGGCCGACCTCGGCACCGTCGTGCCCCGGCGAGACGGGTGCCTCCGCGTCGTGGACCGGATGCCCGGACCCTTCCTCCCGCCGCTCCTGGCCCGCCTGCCGCGCCGGCCGGTGACCGTGGAGACGGTGGCCGACCATCTCATGGCGCTGTCACGCCACCCCGGACTCCGCCCCACCGGGACGGCCGGGCCCCGGGCCTGGGGCCCGCCCTATGCCGTCTGGCTGCCCCTGCCCCTTCTCGTCATCGCGATCCCCCATCTGTTCGCACTGGCGAAGTGAGTACGCGCGTACGCGAGTGGGCGCGCGGGCGGGCACGGGTCGGCGCGAGCCGGTGGTCACGGCGGCCGTGTGACCGCCGCCCCGCCCGTTCCCGTACGCACCCCGACCGCGCACCCACCCCCCGTACGCTCGTCCCATGACGACTGAGACACCCCTTCCCTCCCCCGGGCGTGAGATCCAGGCGCTCGACGTACTCGACCCCGAACAGGCCGACGCCGTCCTCGAACTCCTCGGCGAGGCGGCCCGGTTCGACGGCAGGCAGGCGGTCTCCGAGCAGGGAAGGCTCCGCATCCGCGGCGGACACCGCGTCGGCGTACGCCACTTCCTGCTCATCAGCGAGGGGAGCCTCGCCGGCTACGCGCAGTTGGAGGACACCGACCCGGTCGAGGCCCCGGCCGCCGAGCTCGTCGTCCACCCCGAACGCCGCGGCACCGGCCACGGGCGGGCCCTGGGCGCCGCGCTCCTCGCGGCGACCGGGAAGCGGCTGCGGGTCTGGGCGCACGGCGGCAGTTCGGCGGCCCGGCACCTGGCACAGGTGCTCGGCCTCTCCCTCTTCCGCGAGCTGCGCCAGCTCCGCCGCGGCCTGGTCCCCCTCGACCTCGCGGAGCCCGTACTGCCCGAAGGCGTCACCGTACGGACCTTCGAGCCGGGCCGGGACGACGCCGCCTGGCTCGCCGTGAACCGCGCCGCCTTCGCCCACCACCCCGAGCAGGGCTCCCTGACCCAGCAGGACCTGGACGACCGCAAGGCCGAGCCGTGGTTCGACCCGAAGGGGTTCTTCCTGGCCGAGCGGGACGGGGAGATCGTGGGCTTCCACTGGACGAAGGTGCACGCGGAGGAGCAGCTGGGCGAGGTGTACGTCGTCGGCGTGCTCCCCGAAGCCCAGGGCGGCGGCCTCGGCAAGGCGCTCACCGCGATCGGCCTGCACCACCTGGCCGCGCAGGCACTGCCCACCGCGATGCTCTACGTCGACGCGGACAACACGGCGGCCGTGACGGTCTACGAGCGGATCGGCTTCACGACCCATGAGGTGGACCTGATGTACCGCGCGGAGTCCTGAACCCCGCACCCGCGCCCGGAAGAAAATCTATCGCGGCGGGAGTAGACATCCCGCTTTTGACGGGTCTAGTGTTTCTCGTGCAGCCGGACAGCGAAGAGGGCACGGCGGTGGAGTGGTGGAGCCGGAAGCAGTGGGTTCCTCCGCTGGTCGCCGGGCCGGAAGGCCCCCAGGGGGCGTACACCGTACTCGCCCTGTCCGGCCGATGAACCGAACCGACCGAGGTAAGGAGCAGACACCATCAGGATCGCCCGGGCGAGGCGCACACCGCCCGGGTACCGCAGGCCCCAGAACGGAAGGTGGTCCCCGGTCACGCATCCGCGATCCCCGCTCCCCCGCCCTCACCGGCGGACCGGCGGAAAAAGAGGGCCGGCCGCAACGGCCGGCAGATGGTGTTGAAAGCTCGGGGCCCGAGCGCCGCACGGCGCTCGGGCCCCCCGACGTGTGCACGCCCCCCAGACCGGACGTGTCCCCGAAAGAAGAGGTCTATGCCCCCTCGCAGTACCCGCCCCACCGACCACCTGGACGACGACGACTACCCCGCCTACACCATGGGCCGGGCCGCCGAGATGCTCTCCACCTCGCCCGCCTTCCTCCGCGCACTCGGCGAGAACCGCCTGATCACGCCGCTGCGCTCCGAAGGCGGCCACCGCCGCTACTCCCGCTACCAGTTGCGCATCGCCGCCCGCGCCCGGGAACTCGTGGACCAGGGCACCAAGATCGAGGATGCCTGCCGCATCGTCATCCTGGAGGACCAGCTCGAAGAGGCCCAGCGCATCAACGAGGAACTGCGTTCCGCACGGACGCGGTAGACCTCTCCCGGACACGCTCAGGGGCGGCGTCACTTGACGCCGCCCCTCCCTTAGGCCACCCTTTCACTACTCAATTAGTGAAAGGGTGGTGAACATGGCAGAGTCCGCAGCGGTCGAGTTCCGCATCGACCGGCGCAGCGGCGTCGCCACCTACCTCCAGATCGTCCAGCAGACGAAGCAGGCCCTGCGCCTGGGCGTCCTGGAGCCCGGGGACCGCTTGCCCACCGCCCGCGAGGTCGTCGAGGCCACCGCCATCAACCCGAACACCGTCCTCAAGGCGTACCGGGAACTGGAGCGCGAGGGCCTCGTCGAGGCGCGGCGCGGGCTCGGCACCTTCGTCCGCAGGACACTCGGCGGCGCGGCCGAGGCCTCCGCCGCCGACGCGCCGCTGCGCACCGAACTCGCCGACTGGGCCCGCCGGGCACGGTCGGCCGGGCTGGAGAAGGACGACGTCAGCGCGCTCTTCACAGCCGTACTGGACAGCACGTACAAGGGGGACCAGGACTGATGACAGGTGCTGCGATCGAGGCCCGGGGCCTCACCATGGCCTACGGGCGCGGAGGGCATGCGCGCCCGGCCCTGGACGGTTGCTCCTTCCGCCTCCCCGCCGGACGGGTCTGCGCACTCGTCGGCCCCAACGGGGCGGGGAAGTCGACCCTGTTGAACCTGGCGGCCGGGCTCGCCGGGCCGAGCGCCGGGTCCCTCGCCGTCCTCGGCTCCGCCGACCCCGCCGCCGTACGCGGGCGGATCGCGTACGTGCCCCAGGACAAGCCGCTGTACCCGCAGCTCACCGTGGCCGACACGCTGTGGGCCGGCGGCGAGCTGAACCCGGCGCGGTGGGACGCCGACACCGCCTGGCGGATCGCCGCCCCGCTCCCGTCCGAAGCCCGGGTCCGGACGCTCTCCGGCGGGCAGCGGACCCGGCTCGCGCTGGCCCTCGCGCTGGGCAAGCGGCCCGAACTGATGCTGCTGGACGAGCCGATGGCCGACCTCGACCCGCTCGCCCGCCATGAGCTGATGGGCGTGCTGATGGCGGAGACCGCCGAGCACGGCACCACCATCGTGATGTCCTCGCACATCCTCACCGAGCTGGAGGGCGCCTGCGACTTCCTGCTCTTCGTGGACGGCGGGCGCGTCCGGCTCGGCGGCGAGGCCGAGGACATCGCCTCCGCCCACGCCCTGGTCACCGGCCGGGCCGACCGCGAACTGACCCCGCACACCGTGGTCGAGTCCCGCACGACGGGACGTCAGCTCACCGCTCTCATACGGAAGGAGGGCCCTGTGGACGAGTCCCTCTGGGCCGTCACGGAACCCTCCCTGGAGGAGTTGCTCCTCGCCCACCTCCGCTTCCCGGAGGCCCCGCCGCTGCTCACGCCGAGCGCGATGCCGGGTGCGCTTCGCGATGCCCGTGAGGCGGTGGCTTCCGCATGAGCGCTCTGACCGCGAAGGTCCGGACGCTGCGGGGTCCCTCCCGGGTCCTGTTGCGCCTGCACCGACGGATCCTGTGGACGGCAGGCGCGGCCGTCGCCGTAGGAGTCGTCGGCCTGATCGCGCTGGGGCTCCTGGCCGACCACGCCGTCACGGACTTCGCGAACGCCGGGTGCACCCTGTCCAGCAGCACGGAGGCATGCTTCCAGCCGGCCCGCGACTTCACCGACCGGATGCTCGACCTCAGCCGACTGCTCGTCTACGCGGGCTACGCCCTCATCGCGCTGCCCGCGATCGTCGGGGCCTTCGTCGCGGGCCCGGTGATCGCCAGGGAATGGGAGACCGGCAGCATCAAGCTGTCCTGGACCCAGTCGGCCTCGCCCTCCGCCTGGCTGGCCGCACGATTCGCCACCCTCGTCGTCCCGGTGGTCGGCGGGATCGTGGTGCTGTCCGCCGCCTTCTCCTGGTCCCGAAGCAGGCTCGACTACCCGTTCCCGGCGATCTGGGAGGAGCCGTCGGCCTTCGGCGCCACGGGAACGGTCCCGGTCGCCAGTGCGCTGCTGGCGCTCGCGCTGGGCACCCTCGCCGGTCTGCTGCTGCGTCGCACGGTTCCGGCGCTGGCGGCGGCCCTGCTCGCCTCCGGACTGGTGACGGTCGTCCTCGGCACGGTGCGCGACCACCTGTGGCCGACAGTGAAGGCCACCTACCCCCTGGAAGGCGCCTACCCGGTCCCCACATGGTCCGCCGTCGTCGAGTCCGGTTTCGTGACGAGCGGGGGCGACCGGCTCCCCCACGACATCTGTGCCGGCATGTCTTCCGGCTACGAGGGCTGCCTGGCCGGGCATGACGTGGTACGTAACTACGTGCACTACCACCCCGCCTCCCACTACTGGCCCCTCCAGCTCGTCGAGACCGGCATCCTGCTCGCCCTCGCCGCACTCGCCGTGTTCGCCGCCTTCCGGGTCCTGCGCCGCCTGCACGGCTGAGCCCGGGCCGGTACCGGCCCGGGCACCGACCTCGCCGTCCGGGCCCGACAGGGGTGGGCCCGGGCGGCGAAGACACGTCGGCACCGGTCACGTACGGTTACCGCGAGCCCCAGCCGCAGGCACACCGCTCCCTGGACGTCATGTCTCCGTTACCGTCCATTCAGACGCCCTTGCGACCCTCACGGAATGCAGCCAGCCGTGCCCGCCCCCCGCCGCAACGGGAGAGCCCGGGGCGGCGCGCCCGAGGACGCCTCGGACCGTGCCCCGGACCGCGTCCCCGGGTTTCCCGGGCCTTCCGCGATCTTTCCCGGCTCCGACGCGCCTGCTTCGCCCTCCAGGCGGAACAATGGGTTCATGAGCCAGCAGCCCAGCTCCGAGGTCCCGGTCCAGTCCGCCCAGCCGTCCGCCGGCCCCGGTCGGCCGTCCGCCGGCGCGGCCCAGCCGTCCGTCAGCGCTCTCGCCGCGCACCGGCCGCAGGCCGTCGCGCACTCCTCCTCCGGCGCCGGATTCTCCACCGCCGCCGACCTGGACCCCGGTCTCGACGCCGACGCGGACGCGTACGAGCCCGACCGGGACGGCGACGAGCTTCCCCAGGGCCGCTTCCTGGACCGCGAGCGCTCCTGGCTCGCCTTCAACGAACGCGTGCTGGAGCTGGCCGAGGACCCGTCGACCCCGATCCTGGAGCGCGCCAACTTCCTCGCGATCTTCGCCTCGAACCTGGACGAGTTCTTCATGGTCCGGGTGGCCGGCCTCAAGCGCCGCATCGCCACCGGCGTCGCCACCCGATCCGCCTCCGGCCTCCAGCCCCGCGAGGTCCTCGACCTCATCTGGACCCGCTCGCGCGAGCTCATGGCCCGGCACGCCGCCTGCTTCCAGCAGGACATCGCCCCGGCCCTCTCCGACGAGTCGATCCAGCTCATCCGGTGGCCGGATCTGACCGAGAAGGAGCAGGCCCGCCTCTTCACCTTCTTCCGGCAGCGCGTCTTCCCCGTGCTGACCCCGCTGGCCGTCGACCCCGCGCACCCCTTCCCCTACATCTCGGGGCTCTCGCTCAACCTCGCCGTCGTCGTCCGCAACCCGGTCAGCGGCCACCGCCACTTCGCCCGGGTCAAGGTGCCTCCGCTGCTGACCCGCTTCCTGGAGGCGTCCCCCCAGCGGTACGTCCCCATCGAGGACGTCATCGCCGCCCACCTGGAGGAGCTGTTCCCCGGGATGGAGGTGCTGGCGCACCACATGTTCCGGGTCACCAGGAACGAGGACCTGGAGGTCGAGGAGGACGACGCGGAGAACCTGCTCCAGGCCCTGGAGAAGGAGCTGATGCGGCGCCGGTTCGGTCCCCCGGTGCGGCTGGAGGTCGAGGAGTCCATCGACCCGTACGTGCTGGATCTGCTGGTCCGCGAGCTGAAGGTGTCCGACGCCGAGGTCTACCCGCTGCCCGGCCCCCTGGACCTGACCGGCCTCTTCGCCATCGCCTCGCTGGACCGGCCGGAGCTGAAGTACCCGAAGTTCATCGCGGGCACCCACCGGGACCTCGCCGAGGTGGAGTCCGCCTCCGCGCCCGACATCTTCGCCGCCCTGCGCGAGCGGGACGTCCTGCTCCACCACCCGTACGACTCGTTCTCCACCTCCGTCCAGGCCTTCCTGGAGCAGGCGGCGGGCGACCCGGACGTGCTGGCCATCAAGCAGACGCTCTACCGCACCTCCGGCGACTCCCCGATAGTGGACGCCCTCATCGACGCGGCCGAGTCCGGCAAGCAGGTCCTCGTCCTCGTCGAGATCAAGGCCCGGTTCGACGAGCAGGCCAACATCAAGTGGGCCCGCAAGCTGGAGGAGGCGGGCTGCCATGTGGTCTACGGCCTCGTCGGGCTGAAGACCCACTGCAAGCTCTCGCTCGTCGTCCGCCAGGAGGGCGACACCCTGCGCCGCTACTCGCACGTCGGCACCGGCAACTACCACCCCAAGACGGCCAGGCTCTACGAGGACCTCGGCCTGCTCACGGCGGATCCGCAGGTCGGGGCGGACCTCTCCGACCTGTTCAACCGGCTCTCCGGCTACTCCCGCCGCGAGACCTACCGCCGCCTCCTGGTCGCCCCGAAGTCCCTGCGCGACGGGCTGATCGCCCGGATCAACAAGGAGATCGCCCACCACCGCGCCGGGCGCCCCGCCTACGTACGCATCAAGGTCAACTCGATGGTCGACGAAGCGATCATCGACGCGTGCTACCGGGCCGCCCAGGCAGGCGTGCCCGTCGACATCTGGGTCCGCGGGATCTGCGCCATCCGCCCCGGGGTCGCCGGGCTCTCCGAGAACATCCGGGTCCGCTCCATACTCGGGCGCTTCCTCGAACACTCCCGGGTCTTCTCGTTCGGCAACGGCGGCGAACCCGAGGTGTGGTTCGGCAGCGCCGACATGATGCACCGCAACCTCGACCGCCGGATCGAAGCCCTCGTCCGGGTCACCGACCCCGCCCACCGCGCCGCACTCAGCCGACTCCTGGAGACCGGTATGGCCGACACCACCGCTTCCTGGCACCTGGGCCCCGACGGCAACTGGACCCGGCACGCCACCGACGCGGAGGGGCAGCCGCTGCGGCACGTCCAGGAGATGCTCATCGATGCCCGGAGGCGCAGGCGTGCGACGCCCTGACCACCAGACGACGACCCGCCCCACCACCGTGAACGGGGGCCCGGAGGACAGCGGGCCGGGGGGCGGAGGCCCGGGCGCCGGGGTTTCGGAGTACGTGATTCCTCAGGCCGGTACGGCGGGGGGCCACGCCCCGGACGTGTCCGCAGGCCTCCCCGCCGAGCCCCCGGCCGACCCGCACCGTCCCACCGGCGGCCTCCCCGCTGACGGGGTGACCGCCGAAGGCGTCCTCGCGCCCTACCTCCAGGGGCAGGCCGCGGAATTCCTGCGCAGCCTGCGGCTGCACCACGAGCACAGCGCCCCCTCGGACGCGGCCGGCCAGGGGGTCGAGGCCGCGGCCCGCGCCCTGCGGCGCTCGGCCCGGCGCATCAGCGGCTCGCTCCACACCTTCCGCAACGCCCTCGACCCGGTCTGGGCCGACCACCTCCGAGCGGAACTGGCCTGGCTCTCCGGCACCCTCGCCCGCGAACACGCGTACGCCGGCCGGCTCACCCGCCTCGTCGACGCCCTGCACCGGCTCTCGGGAGCCGCCCTGCCCGCCGCGCGCGGGGCGGAGCCCACCGCGAAACCCGCGAAAGCCACCGGCCCGGGCGCCCAGGGCCGGGCCGTCCTCGGTGTCGGGGCGGCGCGGGCCGGGGCGCTGCTGGAACGCCAGCTCACCCTGGCCCGGACGCGGGCCCACTCCGCCGCGCTCCAGGCGCTGGGCTCCTCCCGCTTCCACGCGGTCGCCGACGCCGTGGCGCTCCTCGCCTCCGAGGTCCCGCTGGCACCCGGCACCACCGGCCGGGGGACGGAAGCGCTCCTGGGGCCCGCCGAACGCGCCGAGCAACAGCTGATCGATGCGGTGGCAGCCCTCCCGCCCGACACGTCCGCGGAGCCGTACAACGAGGCGCAGGACACCGCCTGGCACCAGGCCCGCCTGCTGCTGCGGCTGCACCGGTACGCCCACGAGGTCGTCCTCGGCACCGCCGACCCGGTCCTCTCCGGCGCCGGGCACGCCCTGGACCTGCACCGGGACGCGGCGGAGGCCGCTGCGGCGGCGGCCTCCGCGGCCCGCACCCCACGCATCGCCCCGGCCACCGCGTACGCCCTCGGGGTGCTCCACGCGGACCAGCGGCACGAGGTGGAGGCGGCGCGGGCGGTGTTCCGGGAGACCTGGCCGTACGCGACGGCCATGACGGCCCCGTGAGCCGACCCGGGCAGCGCCCCGGCGGCCTCGGCACCGTCCTCGCCGCGGGCTGCGTCCTGTGGCGCCGCGCCCCGGGCGGGGACGGCTGCGGAGTGGAGGTGTGCCTGGTCCACCGGCCGCGCTACGACGACTGGTCCTTCCCGAAGGGCAAGCTGAAGCGAGGCGAGGACCCGCTCACCGCCGCCGTACGGGAGGTCCTGGAGGAGACCGGCCACCACTGCGCCCCGGGCCGGCGCCTTCCCACCGCCCGGTATCTCGTCGACGGGCGCCCCAAGGAGGTCCGCTACTGGGCCGCCGAGGCGACGGGCGGCGCCTTCGCGGCCAACGCCGAGGTGGACCGCCTCCTGTGGCTGGCCCCCGAGGCCGCCCTCGTACGCCTCACCCAGCCACGCGACCGCGAGCAGCTCACGGCCCTGCTCGACACGCTCCCGGGAGCCTGAGAGCCCGCCCGCGCCCCGAAAGCCCCGCCCGAATCCGGCGAACGTCCCGGTCAGAGCGCGGTCGGCAGCGCACCCGAAGGCAGCGGCCACCGGCGCCTCCTCACCCGCCTGCCCGACACGATTCACCTGCCGTTCACTTTCTCCCGTGGGCGGCTTCACCTGTTCTGCCTAATTTCGGACGTACACGGTGCGCGGCGCCAAGCCGCAGCAGCCCTCCTCATCGCACGCCGTCGTAGAACGAACAGACCACGGCGGCTCCTGGAAGGAACACCCGAAAGTGAAGCTTCAGCGCAAGAACCGGCTTCGTGCCACCGCGCTCGGTGCCCTCGCCGTCTCCGGCGCCCTGGTCCTCACGGCGTGCGGTTCGGACGACAACGGCGGCGACAGGGCCGGCACCGGCCAGAAGAGCACCGCCGCCGCCTCGGACATCAAGTGCGACGACGCCAAGGGCCAGGTCCTGGCCGCCGGCTCCAGCGCGCAGAAGAACGCCATGGACGTGTGGGTCAAGGAGTTCCAGGCCGCATGCCCCGGCGTGGAGATCAACTACCAGCCCATCGGCTCCGGCGGCGGCATCACCAAGTTCACCCAGGGCCAGGTCGCCTTCGCGGGCTCCGACTCGGCCCTGAAGCCCGAAGAGGTCGCCTCCTCGCAGAAGATCTGCGCGGACGGCGGCAAGGGCATCAACCTGCCGATGGTCGGCGGCCCGGTGGCCATCGGCTTCAAGCTCGACGGTGTCGATGAGCTCGTCCTCGACGCCCCGACCCTCGCCAAGATCTTCGACACCAAGATCACCCGGTGGAACGACCAGGCGATCGCCAAGCTCAACCCGGACGCGAAGCTGCCGGACACCGCGATCCAGGCCTTCCACCGCTCCGACGAGTCGGGCACGACGCAGAACCTCAACAAGTACCTCAGCATCGCCGCCCCCGATGACTGGAAGTACGACGCCTCGTCGAAGTCCTGGGAGGCCAAGGGCGGCCAGGCCGCCAGCGGTTCGGCCGGTGTGGCCTCGGGCGTCAAGGACACCAACGGGGCCATCGGCTACTTCGAGCTCTCCTACGCGGCGGCCAGCGGCATGACCACCGTCAAGATCGACACCGGTGCCGGAGCGCCGGTCGCGGCCACCACGGAGAACGCCTCCAAGGCCATCGCCGCCGCCAAGATCAAGGGCACCGGCAACGACCTGGCCCTGGAGCTCGACTACGCCACCAAGGCCGAGGGCGCCTACCCGATCATCCTGGTGACCTACGAGATCGCCTGCGACAAGGGCAACAAGGCGGAGACGCTGCCCTCCGTCAAGGCGTTCCTGAACTACGCGATCAGCGACGCGGGCCAGAAGGTCCTCACCGACGCGCACTACGCCCCGATGCCCGCGGAGATCGCGGCCAAGGTCCGCGAGATCGTCCCCACCCTGTCCTGACCCGGCCGCGGCCGGCCCCCTGACCGGGGTCGGCCGCGCCTTCCGGTGCACCGCCGCCAGGAGCCCCACGGCTCCGCAGACCGGAGACATCAGATGGAAACAGCAACCTCACCCACACAAGCGCCGCCACCAAAGCAGCCGCGGGACACCCCCCGCGGCAAGGCCCGGCCCGGCGACCGGATCTTCCTCGGCCTGTCCAGGGGCTCCGGTATCACCCTCCTGGTGATCATGGCCGCCATCGCGGCCTTCCTCAGCTACCGCGCGGTCCTGGCCATCTCCAAGAACGAGGCGAACTTCCTCACCGCCTTCGAGTGGAACCCGGCCGGCGACCCGCCCGTCTTCGGTATCGCCGTCCTGGCCTTCGGCACCATCGTGAGCTCGGTCATCGCCATGGTGCTGGCCGTGCCGGTCGCCATCGGCATCGCCCTGTTCATCTCGCACTTCGCGCCCCGCCGACTGGCCGGCCCGATAGCCTACGTGGTGGACCTGCTGGCCGCGGTCCCCAGCATCATCTACGGGCTCTGGGGCGCGGTCTTCCTCGTGCCCTACCTCGACGGTCTGAACAAGTGGCTGGACGAGTACCTGGGCTGGACCTACATCTTCGAGCGGACCAGCGAGGGCCTGGCCCGCAACCTCTTCACCGTCGGCATCCTGCTGGCGATCATGATCCTGCCGATCATCACCAACGTCACCCGCGAGGTCTTCCTCCAGTCGCCGAAGATGCACGAGGAAGCCGCACTGGCCCTCGGCGCAACCCGCTGGGAAGTCATCCGGATGGCCGTCCTCCCCTTCGGCCGCTCCGGCATCATCAGCGCCTCGATGCTGGGCCTGGGCCGTGCGCTCGGCGAGACCATGGCCGTCGCCGTCGTCCTCTCCCCGAGCTTCGTGCTCTCCGGCCGGCTGCTCGATCCGGGCGGCGGCACGTTCGCCCAGAACATCGCCGCGAAGTTCAACGAGGCGGACGAGTTCGGCCGTGACGCCCTCATCGCCTCCGGCCTCGTCCTCTTCGTCATCACCCTGCTGGTCAACGGTGCGGCCCGCGCGATCATCGCCCGCCGCAAGGAGTACTCGGGGGCCAACGCATGAGCCACACCGTCCAGGAAAAGCGCCCCGTCGCCGCCGCCCCGACGACCGCCACGCTCGCCCACGCCAGGATGCCCCGCTGGGCTCCGGCGGGCATCGCCGTCGGCTCGGTGGCCACCGGCTGTCTGATCGGGTTCGTCACCGGGCTGGAGAGCCGCATCCAGTGGGGCCTCATCTCCGCACTGGTGTTCGTGGCCGCCACCTACCTCATCACCGCCAAGGTGGAGGGCAGCCGGCAGGGCAAGGACCGCGTCGCCACCAGTCTGGTCTGGGTCTGTTTCGTCCTGGCCATCGTGCCGCTGCTCTCGCTCGCGTGGATCACCCTCACCAAGGGCCTCACCGTCCTCGACGGCTACTTCCTCACGCACTCGATGAGCGGTCTCCTCGACGCCGAAGAGGGCGGCGGTGTCTACCACGCCCTGCTCGGCACCATCGAGCAGGTGGCCATCGCGGCGGTCATCGCGACGCCGATCGGTCTGCTGACCGCCATCTACCTGGTCGAGTACGGGCGGGGACGGCTCGCCAAGGCCGTCACCTTCTTCGTCGACGTCATGACGGGCATCCCCTCGATCGTGGCCGGACTCTTCGTCCTCGCGACCTGGAACCTCATGCTCGGCTTCGGCCCGTCCGGCTTCGCCGGCGCCCTGGCCCTCGCGATCCTGATGATGCCGGTGATCGTCCGCTCCACCGAGGAGATGCTCAAGCTCGTCCCGAACGAGCTCCGCGAAGCGTCCCTCGCCCTGGGTGTCCCGCAGTGGCGCACGATCCTGAAGGTCGTCCTGCCGACCTCGATCGGCGGTATCACGACAGGTGTGATGCTGGCGGTGGCCCGCATCACCGGTGAGACCGCCCCCGTCCTGCTGCTGGTCTTCGGCACGAAGCTGATCAACCCGAACCCCTTCGAAGGCGCGCAGTCGTCCCTGCCGCTGTACGTGTACGAGCAGTACGCCGTCGGCACCACCGCATCGGTCGACCGCGCCTGGGCAGGCGCCCTGGTCCTGATCGCCTTCGTCATGATCCTCAACCTGGTGGCTCGCGGCATCGCCCGCTGGAAGGCCCCGAAGACCGGCCGCTGAGGCCACCGAAAGTGAAGTGATCCCCATGGCCAAGCGCATCGACGTCAGCGGCCTGACCGCCTTCTACGGCACGCACCGTGCCATCGACGACATCTCGATGACCGTCGAGCCCCGCTCCGTGACGGCCTTCATCGGCCCGTCCGGCTGCGGCAAGTCCACCTTCCTGCGCACCCTGAACCGCATGCACGAGGTGACGCCCGGCGGCCGCGTCGAGGGCAAGGTGCTGCTGGACGACGAGAACCTCTACGCCAGAGACGTCGACCCGGTCGCCGTGCGCCGCACGGTCGGCATGGTCTTCCAGCGCCCGAACCCCTTCCCGACCATGTCGATCTTCGACAACGTCGCGGCGGGTCTGCGTCTGAACGGCAACTACAAGAAGTCCGAGCTCGCGGACGTCGTGGAGAAGTCGCTCAAGGGCGCCAACCTCTGGAACGAGGTCAAGGACCGCCTCAACAAGCCGGGCTCCGGCCTCTCAGGCGGCCAGCAGCAGCGCCTGTGCATCGCCCGCGCCATCGCGGTCGAGCCGCAGGTCCTGCTGATGGACGAGCCGTGCTCCGCGCTCGACCCGATCTCGACCCTCGCCATCGAGGACCTGATCGGCGAGCTGAAGGAGCGCTTCACGATCGTCATCGTGACGCACAACATGCAGCAGGCGGCCCGCGTCTCGGACCGTACGGCCTTCTTCAACCTCGCGGCCGTGGGCCAGCCCGGCAAGCTCGTCGAGATAGACGACACGGAGCGCATCTTCGCCAACCCGTCGGTCCAGGCCACGGAGGACTACATCTCCGGCCGCTTCGGCTGATCCCCCATACGGCCTTGCGGTGCTGCATGGCGGTGCCACCACAAGGCGAAAGGGTCCGCCCCCGCTCTCCCTGGTACGGAGAGCGGGGGCGGACCCATGCGGTGTGCGGCGACGGACCGGCTCAGCCGAAGAGCAGCAGTACCGCGCCGTAGCTCAGCGCGGCGACGAGCGCGGCGGCCGGCATGGTGATGAACCAGCCGAGGATGATGTTCTTCGCGACGCCCCAGCGCACGGCGTTCACGCGCTTCGTGGCGCCGACACCCATGATCGCGGAGGTGATGACGTGCGTCGTGGAGATCGGGGCGTGGAAGAGGAACGCCGAGCCGAACATGATCGACGCGCCGGTCGTCTCGGCCGCGAAGCCCTGCGGCGGGTCCAGCTCGATGATCTTCCGGCCGAGCGTACGCATGATGCGCCAGCCACCCGCGTACGTCCCCAGGGAGAGCATCACCGCACACGCGATCTTGACCCAGATCGGGATCTCGTCGTTGGGGCCCTCGATATCGGCGATGACCAGGGCCATCACCACGATGCCCATCGTCTTCTGCGCGTCCTGGAGCCCGTGGCCGAGCGCCATGCCCGCCGCCGAGACCGTCTGCGCGATCCGGAAGCCGCGCTTCGCCTTGTGCGGGTTGGCCTTGCGGAACATCCACATGATGCCGACCATCACCAGATAGCCGACGCCCAGACCGATGATCGGGGAGAGGAACATCGGAATGACGATCTTCTCCAGCACCCCGGACCAGATGACGTCCGTCCCGCCGGCCAGCGCCGCGCCGACCATGCCGCCGAACAGTGCGTGCGAGGACGAGGAGGGGAGACCGTAGTACCAGGTGATGAGGTTCCAGATGATCGCGCCGACCAGCGCCGCGAACAGGATGCCCATCCCCTTCTGCCCGACCGGCGTGGCGATCAGGCCTTCGCTGACGGTCTTGGCGACGCCCTGTCCCAGGAAGGCACCGGCGAGGTTCATCACCGCCGCCATCAACAGAGCCGCACGTGGAGTCAGCGCCCGGGTGGAGACCGAGGTGGCGATGGCGTTCGCGGAGTCGTGGAAGCCGTTCGTATACGTGAAGCCGAGCGCGACCCCGATGGTCACGACCAGCGCAAAGGTGTCCACGAGGTTCAGGACTCCTTGACCGCGATGGTCTCCACGGTGTTGGCGACGTGCTCGAACGCGTCGGCCGCCTCTTCCAGCACATCCACGATCTGCTTGAGCTTCAGCACCTCGATGGCGTCGTACTTACCGTTGAAGAGGTGGGCCAGCAGCTTGCGGTGGATCTGGTCGGCCTGGTTCTCCAGACGGTTGACCTCGATCCAGTACTCGGTGAGGTTGTCCATGGTCCGCAGCCCCGGCATGGCCTCGGCGGTCAGCTCCGCCGCCCGGGCCAGCACCTCGATCTGCTGCTCGACACCCTTGGGGAGTTCCTGGACCTGGTAGAGGACGACCAGGTCGACGGCCTCCTCCATGAAGTCCATGATGTCGTCGAGGGAGGACGCCAGCTTGTAGATGTCCTCGCGGTCGAACGGCGTGATGAAGGAGGAGTTCAGCTGGTGGAAGATCGCGTGGGTGGCGTCGTCCCCCGCGTGCTCCGCTGCCCGCATGCGCTCCGCGATCTCGACTCGGGAGGCAGAATCCGCCCCGAGCAGTTCCATCAGGAGTTTCGAGCCCGTGACAATGTTGTCCGCGGACGCGGAGAACATGTCGTAGAAGCTCGTCTCCCTGGGGGTCAGACGAAAGCGCACGTGGGGTCCTCGGGATGCTTTGGATTCGGTCAGGCTGATGCTAGGCGCATCATCCGGCCACGGCTAACCGGCGTTCTTCAGTGTCGCCCATCGGGAACGGGGAGCAGTACGGACCCCCCGTCACGTTTCCGCCGGATTCGTTACGATATACCCGGCAGGGGTATATCAGGAGTCAGGTGCGCAGAACCGCAGCGTGAACGGCCGGCGGACCAGCACCACCGGCCACATCAGGCCACACCAGGAGGACGCAGATGACCACCACCGAGACCACGGGCGCGGCAGCGGCACCGGACGCGGTGCCTGGAGCCGGGGCCGGACCGGCGGACACCGGGGAGATCGTGACCGACCACGACCTCGGCATCCACGGCTACCACCACCAGAAGGACGAGCACCTCAAACGGCTGCGCCGGATCGAGGGCCAGATCCGCGGCCTCCAGCGCATGGTCGACGAGGACGTCTACTGCATCGACATACTCACCCAGGTTTCGGCCTCCACCAAGGCCCTGCAGTCCTTCGCCCTCCAGCTGCTGGAGGAGCACCTGCGCCACTGTGTGGCGGACGCGGCGGTCAAGGGCGGCGCGGAGATCGATGCGAAGGTCGAGGAAGCCACGAAGGCCATCGCCCGCCTGCTGCGTACGTGAAGGCGACGGGGCACGTGCCGACGGGGGCGGCGCCGGTGCGGAAGTGAGCGCGAGGGGGCCGGTACGACACCGGGCCGAACACATCGACACCAGGCGCGATCGCGATGCCCGGGCGGTCGCGGAGACGGCCGGGCGGCGTCAGCGCCGACGGACGCCCTGCCGGGGGACGGTCGTACGCGCCTCCGCGTCACCACCGGCCCCACCGCCGGGCAGCTCACTCCCGGGGCGCAGTTCGTCCCGGACCTTGAGCACCTCATCGATCCGGTCAGGACTGAGACGCTCCTCGCGCGCCGCCGAGGCCGCGATCATCAGCTCGCCGCACAGCTCGATCTCGGCGAGGGCCACGTAGTCCTGAGCGTTCGGAGCGCTGAGCGTCACCACCTGCGTCACCTCTCTCTGCCGTCGCCGACCCTTCGCCGATCGCCGACCTTTTTCGACGCACCGGCTCCCTAGCGTAGGGAGCCCGGTACGTGCCGCGCATGGCACGGACGGACCATTTAGCCCCCTCCCAACCGGCCCCTCCCGTCCCGCCCTCCCCTCCAGGGACGGACCGACGGGCGGCCGCTCACCCCTGCCGGATCTCCCCCGTGTAGATGTCCTCCTCGTCCGGCAGCGTCACGGTGACCGGCACCCCGAACCCGTACAGCAGCAGCGTCGAGACGACGGTGACCTCCGCTACCTCCTGGCCCTCGGTGGCGAAGGTGAAGCGGTGGCGGACCTTCCGCAGCCGCCCCTCCTCGTCGAGGTACGCGTCGAACGGGACGGCGTCCCTGCTGAACCCTTTCGCCGCCGCACTCAGGGCACCACGCGACTGCGGTGACGCGGCCCGCGCGGCACGGTTGAGGTCCGCGACACCCCGGTAGTGATGCACCGTCACCCCGGCCAGCTCCGACTTCCCCACGTACGCCACGTCACCGGCATCCCTCAACAGCTCGGCCGCGGCCATCGGATCGGTGACCCCGCCGGTGACGAGGTTGCCGTCCTTGAGGGCGGTCGTGTCGATCCTGACCCACTTGTCGTCGGGGACCCCGGCGCCACGGTTCTTCATGTAGAGCGCGCCCGGCGCCAGCAGTTCGGTGATCGGCCGGTGGTCCTCGGTGCCGGCCGCGTCGGCGGGCAGCACGACCTTGAGCCGCCCCGTCTGCGTACGGAAGTCGTAGACGCCCTGCCCCCGGATCGTCACCCGGGTCCCGCCGGCCGCCGTCTCCATCGACGTACGGGCTTCCGCCCCACCCGCCCCGGCGAGGACGTCGGCGGCCCGGTCGAGCGCATCGAGGGGGCGCTCGGCGGCCACGGCGCGCCGCTCGGACCCGTGGCTTCCCCCGCCCCCACTTCCCTCACCGCTTCCGCCGACGCAGCCGGCGGTGACCGCGATCACTCCGGCCACGGCGAGGGCGCGGGCAGCGCGGGCCCCGCCTCCGTCCCTGTACTGCTGCACCACCATCGCCTGCCAACCCCCAACGACTGCCGCTCGGCCGAGCCCTCGCCCGCTCCGCATAACGACCACCGGCGCCCCCCGTCACGCCGACCCCGCGCGTACGCCGTACGCCGGGGCTCCGTACGGCCCGCGGCCCCCGTTCCCAGGCCGTCCCCGGTACCGTGGACAGGTGCACGAGGAACCTCCCGCCCCGGTCCGCACCACGACCCTTCACCCCCCTTCGCACTCCCCGCCGCCGCCCGCGGCGGAGCACGCCGGCACGACGATCGAACGCGGCTCGTTCTGCCTGGCGCGCTGCACCTGCGGCTGGTCGGGCCCGGCGCGCAGATCCCGGGACCGGGCCCGCACGGACGCCTCCGAACACGTCACGGCACTGCGGCCGACCTGAGCCGAGGCCTCCCTCACCCACCGCCCCGGGCATGGCCGGAACAGCACGATCCCCCAGGCTCTGAGGAACCTGGGGGATCGAAGTTCGGGAATGCGGGGTCCGGGACGGGCAGGGCCCCTCGGGAGGCACGGACAGGGAACCCGGGAGCATGCGGCGGCCCGGGCAGGAATCAAGCGGCGAGATCCTTCTCCCCCGGATTGCCCCGCCCGGTGCCCGGCCGCGGCTCGGGGATGCCCAGCTCGTCGCCGCGCTCCTCGGCGTACGCCGTGTCCGCCTTCTTCGACCGGACGATCCAGCCGACCCGGTCGGAGCGGGAGATGGCGGCCATGAGCGGGGTGAGCAGGGCCATGGCGAGGGGCGCCAGCAGCAGGACGACGGCCGTGCCGAGGGCGAAGCCGCCGATGACGTCGGTCGGATAGTGGACGCCCATGTAGACCCGGCTGACGCCGGCGACGACCGCGAGGCCGAGCGCGACGGACCCGAACTTGCGGTTGGCCACGAAGATGCCGACGGCCAGGGCCATGGCGAGGGTGGAGTGGTCGCTGACGAAGGAGTAGTCCGTCTTGCCGTCGATCAGGACTTCCAGGCCTTCGTGGTCGTTGAACGGACGTGGTCGTTCGACGAAGCCACGGATCGGGACGTTGACCACGACAGCGAGCGCGGCGGCGAGCGGCGCCCAGACAAGCGCGGCGACCGTCGTCACCGAATCGTCGACGCTCCCGCGCTTGCGCATGCTCCACCAGCACCAGAGGCCCACCAGGACGAGGCCGAACATGGTCCCGTACTCACCGACGAACTCCATGACCCGGTCGAACCAGGGAGGAGCGGCCTTCGCCAGCCCGTTGATGTCGTAGAGCAGACTGACGTCCGGGTTCGACCCTTCGCGTTCGAGTCCAGCCATCTGCTGCGGCCCCTTGCCTTGTCTGCTTCATCTGTGGCGACGTGCGTCCGTGCGCGCCACCGTGGTCGAACCCCCGTGATTCGGTGTGGTTCCGTTCTCGCGCACGCATGGTCGATGCACATGCTGTCCGCAGTCCCTGTCCAGGGAACGGCTCGCCCCGCGCCCGCGTTCCACTCTCCACCGAATGATCACCATGACGTTATCGAAGAGTGACTGGTCGCCGCAGCTCAGGGCCCAGCCTTCACGGAGAGTTCCGGCCAGGGCCGACTCCCCGTCAGCTCCCCCGCACAGCACCGCATGGCACCGCACCGCACCGCACCGCATCGACGAGAGGCAGATCACGTGAGGACAGCCCTTAGGGCGCGTCCTTCGGCAGATCGGTCGGCAGAGCGGCGGCACCGTCCTTGGTGACCCGGGTCGCACCGAAGTAGTCAGGTGTATCGATCTTGTCGAACCGGATGACCGCTCCCGTGAAAGGGGCATTGATCATATAGCCGCCCCCGACATAGATCCCGACGTGCCGGATCGCCCGCGAGTTGGTGAGGTCGTCCGAGAAGAACACCAGATCCCCCGGGAGCAGCTCGTCCCGCGAGGGGTGCGGCCCGGCGTTGTACTGGTCGTTGGCGACACGTGGCAGTTCGATTCCGACGCTCCGGTACGCGGCCTGGGTCAGCCCCGAGCAGTCGAACCGCCCCTGCTGCTCGGGCGTCCCGTTGCCGCCCCACAGATACGGGGTGCCGAGCTTCTTCTGCGCGAAGTAGATGGCCCCGGCCGCCTGCCGTGAGGGGGCGACGCGGCCGACGGGCCGGGCGAAGCTCTTCTCCAGCGAGCGGATGATCTTGACGTAGTTCTGCGTCTCCTTGTAGGGCGGCACGCCGCCGTACTTGATGACCGCGTAGGCGCCGGCGTTGTACGCGGCCAGCATGTTGTTGGTCGGATCGCCCGGCACCTTCCTGACGTACCCGGCGAGCTCACAGTCGTACGAAGCGGCCGAGGGGATCGCGTCGGCCGGGTCCCACACGTCCCGCTTTCCGTCGCCGTTGCCGTCGATCCCGTGCGTGGCCCAGGTGCCGGGGATGAACTGGGCGATCCCCTGCGCGGCGGCATGGCTCTGCGCCCTCGGGTTCCAGCCGCTCTCCTGGTACAGCTGCGCGGCCAGCAGGGCGGGGTTGATGGCGGGGCAGAGGTTGCCCCACTTCTGCACGAGCGACTGGTACCGCGCCGGAACGGCCCCCTTGGCAAGCGCGACGGCCCCTCCACCCCCCGCGCCGACGAGCCCGGCAGCAGCCGAGTACGTACCGACGAGGAGCAGCGCCATGAAGCACGCCACCGCGCCCACGCCGATGCCACCGAAGACCCAGAATTTCCGCACCCCTCAACCATCCCCCATCGGGGAACCGTTCAGGGGCGTTTTCGACGGTGTGTACGAGTCATCCGCGGCACACCACCGGCGCACCCGGAGCACACGGGGGCGGCGCAGGCCCACCTGCCCCTCCCTTCCCGCCGGCGCTCACGCACTGACGACCGATCAGCCCCCGCCTGCCGACCAGAAGTCGGAGTGGATGTTGGGCCGGGGGATGAACTCCAGCCCCTCGTAGAGGGGCGCGGTCGCCCTGCTGGTCGAGTCGGCCACTTCGGACTCACGGACGCAGGGCGTGTCCACCTGGAAGAAGGCTTGGCCTTCGCCGCCGATACGAAGGCTCACCGCGAATCCGTCGCGTGTCTGAGCATAAATCGCCGGAAATGACTCATCGTTATTTACAGCAGTCATCCGGTATCCGCCCTTACGCCAGAACCGGTCCACAACGCCCAATAGATTTCCCCGCCGCGCAGCAGAGACGTCCGTCATGACAACACGTCTTCGTGTCAGATCGCAGATTCCCACGGTCGTGGGACCGTGCGTCCACCGCAGCTCCGGCCTGACCTCTCGCAACACCGCGTCGAGGATCGCATCCGCCCTTTCTGCTGCGGCCTGCATATCCATGTCCGACTCCCTTTGAACCGTGCACCCACCCACTACCAGAACGACAATGACGGCAAGCAGAAAGGGCCGTATTGAGTGCATCACCGTGCCGCCTCCTGCTTGACCTTCTGCCCTTGCCCTGCCACCACCAGTGCAATGCTGCCTGCCGACGCAGAATCCAACCTCGGGTCGAAGTACTGCGAATGCGCGTCAAGCGAAAGGCGTCCGGGACCGATGACGGGAGGCCCCGGATCCACTGCGAAACGCCGCGCGCCGAAGCCCTCGCTCGCCGGGTCCCTTCCGAACCAGAGATCGCCGTCGCCCGGGTGGGCGACATCCACCATCACCGCTCCCGCAGGGCCGAGCGCACGCCCGGCGGCGGCGAGCAGCCCCTGCTCCTTGGACGGAAGCCGAGTCACCACGTCGTTGTCCGCAGCACCGACGAATACATGGTCTTTCCCTACCCCGAGGTCCTCCGCGCGGTCCACGCCGACGCCAGGGCTGCCGACCAGGACGATGTCATCAACCCCGGGGATGCCACCTCCTTGCTGCGTTGCCGCCCCGACTGTTCGCGAACCATATGAGTGCCCGATAGCCGTCATGTGCGGATCGTCGTGATCGTTCGATGCCTCCAGCCCGGCCATAAAGCCCCGAAAGGCGCGACCGCCACTCTCCGCCCTCCCCGTGCCAGCGACAGCCAGGCTGCTCAGCCCGTCCGGACTCTGAGGTGCGTCGTATCCCAGCCAGACCATTGCCGCTGTCGAGTGATCGATCTCCCTGGCGGCCGCGGCCGTATCACGCGCCCGCTTCAGATCACCCTTGGCGAAATCCTCATCCAACGACGTGTTCAGCCCAGGAACATAGACCGCCACATTCCTCGACGTATCCGGGTTCCCGTACGAGACGATCGCCCGCCCGTTTCCCTCGCCCCCGATGCCGAGCAGATACACCGACGGCTCCCCCGGCTTCGGCACCGCCCGCAGCTGCCGGTCGATCTCCCGCAGCGCGGCCAGCTTCGTGACCGCGTCCGCGTCATCCCGCCCCGCCAGCTCGCCCATCAGCAGCTGGAGGTTGTCGCGATTCGCCGCGTCCCGGACCAGAGCCGGAATCCCGTCCAGGTTGCCGATCAGATCCGGGTACACCGCGAGGTACTCCTCGCGTTGTCCTTCCGTCAGCCCCGCCCACCACGCCTGGCGTTCAGCCGGAGAGCCCTCCGTCGGGATCCCCCGCCCCAGATACCCGTTCGCCGCCTCCCGCACCGCGGCCGCGTCGCCCGCCGCATCCGTCCATGTCGCCGTCCCCGCCCCCAGGCCGTCCTCCGCCTTCAGCGCCCGCAGGATCTTCGCGTACCGCCAGTCCACGTCGGCCGCCCCCCGCACCGCCCGGGCCACCCGGTCCGCGATGTCCTGGGCCAAAGCGGCGTTCGGGTTGGGCATGACGAGCCCGGAGGAACCGGCCAGGCCCGGGTTGGGCACCCCGGACGCCCTGCCGCCCGCCAACGGCTTCCCGTCGACCAGCCCCTCGCCCCCCGCCGGATACGTCACGGAACCGTCCGGGTGCACCGTGAACTTCAGGGCCGCCGCATCGTCGAGCGCCCCCTGAAGCACCCGCTGCTGGGCCTTCAGCTCATGGGCCAGACTGTTCAGCGTGGTCCGGAGCAGCCCGCACTCCGTGTAGACGTACTGGAAGTTCTTCGACAGCCGCCGCAGCCGCCTGACCGCCACCCGGGCCGCCTCACCCTTCTGCGTCCGGCCCAGCTCGGTGACGATCCGGGTGTCGATACGGTCCCGGGCGGCGTCGGCACGGCCACTGACCCGGCCCCACCCGTCCGCCGCCTCCTCCAACTCGCCGCACTTCACCTCGCGTAACTGCGCCCACGTCAACACCGATCCCAGCCCGCCCACCCCGCTCACCGCTCCTCACTCCCGCCGGAGCCAGAGCCGGCGCCCGCCCCGGGTCCCGCTCCCGCGCCTCCACCCGCCACCCTCACCCCGTCGAACGCCCCCTTGACGGTCTCGTTCACCGCGGACTGGGTGACGGCCACCGCCCGCAGCTTCCCGGCGAGGCTGCGGCACTCGTCGCGGGCGGTCTCGACCCGCCGCTCCCACGACGCCCGTACGGCACCCAGCTCGGCGAGCGCCGACAGCTCACCGACCCCGGCCGTCAGTCCCGCGTGCGCCCGCCCCACCTCGGCCCGCACCGGACCGAGGTGCGCCACCAGTGCCTCCGTGTCCCGGGCAGCCCGCAGCCACGGCCCGTCGCTGTGCTCAAGGTCGCCACCACCGCCACCACCTCTTCCGCCCCCGTCCGCCGCCCCCTCCGGCGCCCCACCGCCCGGCCCGCCCCACCACCACGGCCGATCACCGCCCAACGGCCCCGACCGCCCCACCGGCCCCATCCCGCCCACACCGCTCGACCCACCCGCTCCACCCACACCGTTCACCTCGTCCTCGCTCACGGAGCGGCACTGTCCCAAACACGGCATCGCCGACATGCCGCCCACCTGCACACCGAGGAGACGGAGACGGGGGCGGTCGGGCCGTGATCGCGGGGCTTCTCGCCGCTCCGGGCGGACACGGGATTCACCCGGACGACGGACGCCGACCCCTGACCTCCCCCTGCACCCGCCCGCCCTGACGGCGCATCGCCCCGGCTCACCGGCGCACCGGCAGTCCTCGAACGGCGCATACGAACACCCCGTGCCCCGCGAACGCTGCAACCGCACCGGGGACCCATGGCCACCCTCGTTGCTCGCGGTCACACCGCGTGATACACAGAGTGACCAGGCATGTGCATGTGGATACCGGGAGGCGCCGCAGGTCAGGGCAGCCCTGTCGGTCGAACGTGCGAGATCCGGGTAAAGAGACCGGGAAGGCGTCGTGCGAGCGCGGTTTCATCAGCGAAGATAGAAGGCGACCCGTGCCGCACGGGCGCGGAGAAGCTAACTA
This sequence comes from Streptomyces sp. NPDC043746, assembly GCF_056436485.1. Taxonomy (NCBI): domain Bacteria; kingdom Bacillati; phylum Actinomycetota; class Actinomycetes; order Kitasatosporales; family Streptomycetaceae; genus Streptomyces; species Streptomyces sp. NPDC043746. The sequence continues at coordinate 33,457 of NZ_JBWKCM010000039.1, forward strand.
CCCAACAGGGGCGGTGACTTACATGATCCTGGCAGCAGAGAAGGGCGACATCACCACCATCATCGGCGGAATCGCCCCCAACTGGGGCCCGTTCGGCTCGCTGGGCAACGAGGCACGCATCATGATCGAGGTGGTGATGGCGATCGCCATCCTGCTCTGCCTCGGCATCGCGATCTGGGGCGCGGCGAAGCAGCGCATCGGGGCCACGGCGCTGCGCGACACGTTCAGCGCGGAGCAGGGCAAGGGCCTGATCGTGGCGGGCCTGACCGGCGTCTTCATCATCGGCTCGCTCGGCACGCTCTTCACCATCGTTTACGGAATGGCTGTCTGACCCGCCGTCGGCCAGACCGCACCGGGCCGTCCCCGCCCGCCCCCACCATCCGTCCGTCGTGCCCACCGGCTGAGGTTGCGTCTCCCTGATGTCGAGTCACTCCACCGCGCTCACGCGGCACCCAGCACAGCTACCGTCGTCATGCGCGGAACCGCGCACGACCGAGGGAGCGAACGCGGCATGAGTCCCGGCGACGAGCGCGACTACCGCGGCATGGACCAGGGTGGGCGCGCGGACGATCCGTACAGCACCCTCGGCGGCACCCGCCAGACCCGCACCCGCCTCCCGGACGGCGACCCGGGCCACCCGCACCCCCGTCGGCCCGCCCGCAACTCGCGCTCCCTCGTCACGATCACCGGCGTGGTCGTCCTCCTCATCGCCGCGATCGCCTTCGCCAACCGGGGCGGCACGAGCAACGACGACAACGCCTCCCCAGGGTCGCAGAGCTCCGGCTCCGCGGGCTCGGCCCCCACCGCCCCCACCGGCACCAAGCCGGTCCAGGGCAAGAACGGCACCATCGCCTCCGGCTTCGCCCACGACGAGCAGGGCGCCCAGAGCGCGGCGGCGAACTACTCGGTGGCACTGGGCTCCGCGGAGATGTTCGACAAGGCCAAGCGCGACGAGATCCTCGACGCCGTCATCGCGCCCGCCTCGGTCAGCCGGTTCCGCGACACCCTCGACAAGGCGTACTCCGCCCGCTTCTACAAGAACGTCGGCCTCAACGAAGACGGCTCCACCCCCGAGGGCTTCACCTTCATCTCCCGCACCGCGCCGCTCGGCACCAAAGTGACCAAGGCCACCGCGGACGAGGCCACCGTCGAGGTCTGGTGCACCGGGCTCATCGGACTCGCCGGTGAGGGTTCGACCAAGCCGGTGACCGACGGCTGGTTCACCATCACCATAGAGCTGGCATGGATCGACGGCGACTGGAAGGCCGTCACCCACTCCCAGAAGGACGGCCCCACACCGGTGGGCGGCGACACCCGGGCCTCCAGCGCCGACGAGATCGCTGACGCGGTCAATGGGTTCGGAGGATTCACCTATGCCCGGTAGCCCACGCCTGCGCGTCGCTTCCTTCGCCGCCACGCTGGCGGCAGCGGTGCCCGTGTCCGTAGCCGCTCTCGCCACTCCGGCAGCGGCTGATCCGACCCCGACGCCGACCCCCACTCCGAGCCCGAGCGCCAGCAACGACCCCTGCGACCTGATCCACGGCCCCGCCCGCGACTACTGCGAGAACGGCGAAGGGGCCAGCACCCGCGCCCCCACCGACATCGACAATCCCGCCGACCCCCTCACCTCACTCGCCCAAGGCTGCGCAGACGCCGCCGCCTGGATCGTCGGAAAGCTGAGCGAGGCCGTCGAGTCCACGGCCAACGTCGACTTCACGAACCCCAAGTTCCTCCAGCAGTACGCCGTCATCTTCGCGGCCTCCACCGTCCTCACCCTCGTCCTCTGGCTCCTCGCTGTGGCCAAACGGGCCATCCGCGGCGTCCCCCTCACCACCGCGATCTCCGAGGCCGTCGGCTTCCTCTGGCTCACCGTCCTCGCCTCGGCCTTCACCCCGCTGATCCTCTACACGATCGTCTCTGCCACCGACGGGGTCACCGATGTCATCGCCTCCTCCACAGGGGGCCAGACCGACGTGTTCTTCGGCGCGTTCGCCGAGGCCCTGAAGAAGGGCACCGACATCGGCGGCGGACCGATCATGCTGATCGTCGTCTCGCTCGTCTCGATCGTCGCCGCCGGCATCCTCTGGCTGGAACTGGTCATCCGCGCCGCCCTGCTCTACGTCGGCGCCCTCCTCGGCATCGTCGTCTACGCCGGTCTCGTCGACAAGAACATGTGGGGCCACGTCCGCCGCTGGGCCGGCATCATGATCGCGGTGATCATGGTCAAGCCGGTCATCGTCATCGTTCTCGGACTCGCCGGAGCACTCTCCGCCGGTGACGGCCCCGACGCCTTCTCCGCCGTCGTCTCAGGCCTCGCCATCATCCTGCTCGCCATCTTCGCCTCCGCGATGATCTACCGATTCGTCCCCGGCTTCGGCGACGAGATCCAGGGCGCCCGCACCAACCGCAAGCAGGCCACCGACGGCGCCCAGGCCGCCGCCCTCATCAGCTCCCCCGCCGCCCTCGTCTCCCAGGGCATCAAGACCCACAGCGGCCGCACCGAGCAGGGTGGCGGAGGTGGCGCCCGCCCCGCCAACCCGGCCAGCGGCGGCGTCGCCGCGCACAGCTCCCGTACCTCCGGAAGAGGCGGGGCCGGCGGCGGATCTGTCCCCTCCGCCGCACCCTCGCCCCGCAGCGGGTCCGCACCCACATCCGGGACCCCCCACAGCAGCCGCCCCTTCCGGGGAGGCGGCTCCGGCAGCACAGGTAACTCGAGCACAGGAGGTGGAGGGCGTTGACGACTCAGTCCCACACGATGACGCCCCGCCGTACGTATCTCATCGGCCGCGCCCGGCCGAACGCGATCGTCGGCAAGAACCGCGAGTCCGGCGAGATCGCCCTGATCATCGCCGGCGCGTTCCTCGGCATGATGAGCGGGCTCCTCGTTCCCGTCCTCTCCCTCCGTATCGTCTGCCTCGTCGGCTTCCCGATGCTGGCCCTCGCCGTCGTGTACGTCCCGTACAAGGGCCGCACCTTCTACAAGTGGTTCGAGATCAACCGCAGCTTCAAGCGCTCCCTGCGCCGCGGCACCGCCTACCGCTCCGGTGCCATGGAGGCGGGCGTCCGCGCCGACGGCCGTGAGGTCGAGATCGGCCCGCCCCCCGGCATCGGCCGCATCAGCTGGCTCGCCGCCCCCTTCGGACCCGACGAGATCGCCGTACTCCTCCACGCCGACCGGCGCACCGTCACCGCCGCCATCGAGATCGAGGGCCCCGGCGTCGGCCTCCGCGACAGCGAGGACCAGGAGGCCCTGGTCGACCGCTTCGGCACCCTCCTCAAGCACGTGGCCAACGGCGACGGCTTCGTCACCCGCCTCCAGATGCTCGCCCGCACGCTCCCCGCCGACCCCGACGCCCACGCCAAGGACGTCGCCCAGCGCGGCGACAAGAACGCCCCCGGCTGGCTCCAGGACTCCTACGACCAGCTCCAGTCCATGGTCTCCACCTCCAGCGAGCAGCACCGCGCCTACCTCGTCGCCTGCATGCACTACAGCCGCGACCTCGCCGCCGAGGCCAACGCCATCGCCCGCGCCGCCCGCCCTCACAGCGGCCGCAGGCTCGACCGCGACGCCGGACTCGCCATCGTCATGGCCCGCGAACTGACCGACATCTGCGCCCGCCTCGCCGAGGCCGACATCCGGGTCCGCCAGCCGCTCGGCCAGAGCCGCCTGGCCTCCCTCGTGCACTCCATGTACGACCCCGACCACCCCATCGACCACATCCAGGCGATGACCAAACGCAACGCCTGGCCCGCCGAACTGGACGCGGTCGAGCCCACGTTCCTCCAGGCCAAGACCCGTGAGTCCACCACCCGCGCCCCCTGGTGCCACGCCACGGCCTGGGTGAAGGAGTGGCCGATGACCCCCGTCGGCGTCAACTTCCTCGCCCCGCTCCTCGTCCACACCCCCGACGTCATCCGTACCGTCGCCGTATGCATGGACCTCGAACCCACCGAGGTCGCCATCGAGCGCATGCTCACCGAGAAGACCAACGACGACGCCGAGGCCAGCCGCCAGGCCAAGATGAACCGCACCGTCGACCCCCGCGACATCGCCGCCCACGGCCGACTCGACCAGCGGGGTGAAGATCTCGCCAGCGGTGCGGCCGGGGTGAACCTGGTGGGGTACATCACGGTGTCGTCCCGTTCCCCCGAGGCCCTCGCCCGCGACAAGCGGACGATCCGCGCCTCGGCCGGCAAGTCGTATCTCAAGCTGGAGTGGTGCGACCGCGAACACCACCGCGCCTTCGTGAACACCCTCCCGTTCGCCACCGGCATCCGCCGCTGACCCGGACACCACGTCCCGACCCGCCACCCCGGCCCACCCGCAGGAAGAACCCCGACAAGAGAGGGCGCCCACGCCATGCGAGACCCCCTGTCCGCATTGTCGGACGCCTTCACCTCCTTCCTCTTCGGCAAGGTGGAGACGACCCGGCTCCCCGTCCGTACGTCGACGGGCCAGGCCCAGGCCGTCTACCTCCCCACCGCCGCCCCCGGCCTCGGCGACTCCGGCGTGATCATCGGCCGCGAGGTCTACAGCGGCAAGGGCTACATCTACGACCCCTTCCAGCTGTACGGGCAGCAGCTCCCCGCCCCCCACTGGCTCGTCCTCGGCGAGTCCGGCAACGGCAAGTCCGCGCTGGAGAAGACCTACGTCCTGCGGCAGCTCCGCTTCCGCGACCGCCAGGTCGTCGTCCTGGACGCCCAGGGCGAGGACGGCGTCGGAGAGTGGAACCTCATCGCCCAGGAGCTGGGGATAACCCCCATCCGCCTGGACCCGACCGCCGCCCTCAACGGCGGCATCCGCCTCAACCCCCTCGACCCCTCCATCACCACCACCGGCCAGCTCGCCCTGCTCCGCACCATCATCGAAGTCGCGATGGGCCACGGGCTCGACGAGCGGTCCGGCTTCGCGCTGAAGGTCGCCCACGCCTACGTCACCGCGACCATCACCGAACGCCAGCCGGTCCTCATGGACATCGTGGAGCAACTGCGCCACCCCAAACCCGAGTCGGCCGAGGCGATGAACGTCGACATAGACGACGTACGGGCCTGGGGCCTGGACGTCGCCCTCGTCCTGGACCGGCTCGTCGACGGTGACCTGCGCGGCATGTTCGACGGCCCCACCACCGTCGGCATCGACCTGGACGCTCCCCTCATCGTCTTCGACCTCTCGCACATCGACCGCAACTCGATCGCGATGCCGATCCTGATGGCGATCGTCGGCGTCTGGCTGGAGCACACCTGGATCCGGCCCGACCGCAAGAAGCGCATCTTCCTGGTCGAGGAGGCATGGCACATCATCAACTCGCCCTTCGTCGCCCAGCTCTTCCAGCGCCTGCTGAAGTTCGGACGTCGTCTCGGCCTCTCGTTCGTCGCCGTCGTCCACCACCTCAGCGACGTCGTGGACGGAGCGGCGGCGAAGGAGGCTGCGGCGATCCTCAAGATGGCCTCCACGCGCACGATCTACGCCCAGAAGACGGACGAGGCCAGAGCCACCGGCCGGGTCATCGGCCTGCCCCGCTGGGCCGTCGAGATCATCCCGACGCTCACCCCCGGCATCGCGGTCTGGGACGTCAACGGCAACGTGCAGGTCGTCAAGCACCTCATCACCGAGGCCGAACGCCCGCTCGTCTTCACGGACCGTGCCATGACCGAGGGCTCGGCCGCGGACCCGGAACCGGACGATCTGCTCCCCGACGACCTCCGCGCCGCGGAGCTGGAGACAGAGCAGCGGGCGGCCCGGATCGAGAACCAACAGCTGCTCAACGAGTCGTCCCGGTCCACGGTGGCCTGACATGGCACGCAGACCAGCAGCGCACGGTCCGATGCCGGAACAGGGCCGCCGACACAACCCCCGCCAGGCGGAATCCGGCGGCGGCATCCCCGACGGTCTGCTGGTCGGGCTGATGGCCCTCCTCTTCGCGGCGACCCTCCTCGCCTGGACGGCCACCGGCCTGGCCGGCCTCCTCGCCCACGGCTCCTGGCCGGACAATGTCACCTTCACCCGAACCCCCCTGGCTCTGCGCGAACTGGCCACGGCCCCACAGGACCTCTCGGCCGCCTGGCCCCACACACCCCCGCCCCAGCTCTCCGGCTACGGCCTGTTCTGGGGCCTCTTCATCGGCGAGCTGATGGCGCTGGTCGTGTTGACGGTGTTCGTCCTCGGGTCCGTGGCCCGCTGGCGGGTGGTACGGGAACGGCGCCGCGAGGAACAGTCGTACGGCTCGTACGAGTCACCTCACGAGTCCCGAAACACCCACGCGTCCCACCAGCCCGACGACGTGCCCCAGACCATGCACGGGGCTCCGGCCCCCCTCACTCCATCGCGCCCGCTCGCCGAATCCCCCGAAACCCCACCCCGACCAGAACCACCATCGCACCCGGCGGAGCGGGAAACACACCGGACAGCCCCCGAGGCTCCGCCCCTGCCACCCCCACCGACTGCCCTCCTGCTTCCCTCCCCCCGCACGCCCCTCCTGGTCTACGCCCCCGCCTCCGACCGGCGCCCCACCGTCGTCCAGGCCGTCAGGGAAGCCGCGGGGCCCGCCCTCGTCGTCACCTCGGACCCCACGGTCTGGGCCGAGACGAAGGACGCCCGCGCCAAGCTCGGCCCGGTCCTCGTCTACGACCCCGGCCACCTCTGCGACACTCCGGACCGCCTCCACTGGCCGCCCACCGCCGGCTGCGAGCACCCCGACACCGCCGCCGTACGCGCCGCCGCCCTCCTCGCCCCGGTCCGCCCGCAGGCCAGGATCGACGCTGCGGTGGCCGACACCGCCCAGACCCTCCTCCAGTGCTGGCTGCACGCCGCCGCGGTGGACGGCCGCCCGTTCCGCCAGGTCGGCCGCTGGGCCTCCGGCGCCTCCGCCCACGAACCGGTACGCCTTCTCCGTACGCACCCCCAGGCCGCATCCGGGCTCGCCGGCCTCCTGGAGTCCGCACTCACGGCCTACCCGGAACGGCGCGAAGTCGCCCAGGAGTTGAACGTACGAGCCTTCTCGGCCCTCTCCTCGGTCCACATCCGGGAGGCCTGCACGGCAAACCGATCGGATTCGGCCGCGCTGGCATCTTTTGCCCGCGAGGGGGGAACGCTCTATGTGGTCGGTGAACCCATCGAGGATCCCCGCACCCACCCCGGCGCGATGCCCCTCCTCACCGCGCTGGCCTCGTACGTGGTCGAGCACGGCCGCCGCATGGCCGCACGGTCATCCGACGGTCGGCTCGACCCACCAATGACGCTGGTCCTGGACGACGTCGCCGCCGTGGCCCCGCTCCCCCAGCTTCCCGAACTGCTGGCGAGGGGCCAGGACCTGGGCCTGCCCACGATCGCGCTCCTCCGATCCCGCGAGCAGGGCCGGGCCCGCTGGCAACAGCACCTGCACGCGCCCACCCCCGCCCCCGGCTCCGGCCACCCGGCCTGAGCGGCCCACGGGAGAGAAGCCCCTACTGCCGCCCACGTTCCATCACGTACTCCAGCTCCCAGGCATTCTCGTCGCCCGGAACCGCCATCCGCTTCCCGGAGGGTACGAATCCGAACCGCCGGTAGAAGGCCGCAGCCCGCGGGTTGTCCTCGTGCACATACAGCCGCACCCGCTCCAGCCGGGGCGCCGACAGCGACCAGCACCAGTCCACAGCGGTACGGAACAACGCATCGGTCACCCCGCTCCCCCGCGCCCCGGCCCGGACGAAGACGCCCACCAGGTGCCCCTGGACCACCGCGGGAGCCTCTCCGAAGCGGACATCGTCCTCCGGGCGCTCGACCAGCGCGGTGACCGTTCCCACCCACTCCCCCTCGGGGGACTCCGCGACGAACTGCCGTACGTCCACGCCCTCGGCAGCCGCAGCCGTACGGTCCTGCCAGAAGGAGTCCGGCCGCGCGACCGCCGCCTCGTAGGAGTCCAGGAACGCCACGGGGGCCGCCGGGTCCTGGAGGGCATCCAGCCGCAGTTGCCGGGCGAGCGGCCATTCATCGGCGCGCACGGAACGCATCACGTATTTCATTGCCCGATCCTCGCCTCAACCGCCCCCCGCTTCAACCGAGTAAGTGAGCCTCACATCGCGCGGTAAGACCCACTCCCCGCTGATGGGCGTGGGTCGCGGTGTCAGAAGTCCAGAACGCAGGAAAGCCCCGCACCATACGGTACGGGGCTTTCCCAGAAAAATTGTTCGGCGGCGTCCTACTCTCCCACAGGGTCCCCCCTGCAGT
>NZ_JBWKCM010000040.1:0-41401 GCF_056436485.1 Streptomyces sp. NPDC043746
GACTCGGTCCTGGCCGCCATGGGTGGGGACGGGGGCCGGTGGCCCATCGCGCTGCGGTGGATGACCGGCGCCATGACCCTGGCCCTGAACATCGCGGACTCCGCGCTGAAGAAGGACCTGGTCGGCGTCGCGGTCCACTCGGTCGCACCGCTGCTGCTGATCGTCACCGCAGAGACCGGGCTCGCCTACCGGCGGGCCATCACCGCCGCCCAGAGCGCCCGCGAAACCCAGCTCAACGCTGAGCGTGCGGAGCGGGAGCGGGCCGCCGAAGAGCGCCGGGAAGCCGCCGAGCGGCGGCGCCGTGAGGAGCGCGAGCACGCGGCCCAGTTGGCGCGTGAACAGCGTGAACACGAAGCCTCGTTGGCCCGGGAGCAGACCGCCCGGGAAGAGGCCGCGCGGCGCGAGGAGCGCGAGCGGGCCGAGGCGAAGGAGCGGGCCGAGCGTGAAGCCGCTGAGCGCCGTGAGCGCGAGCGTGAACAGCGTGAGCGGGAGCGTGAACGCACCGAGCGCGAGACGGCTCAGCGGCGGGAGCTGGAGGCCCGGGAGCGGGAGGCCCGTGAACGCCGTGAACGCGAGCATGAACAGCAGCGGGCCGAGCGTGAACGCCAGGCTCTGCTGTCCGCCGGTCCCGCCGAGGTGAAGCAGGGCGAGGAGCAGGCGCGGGCCACGGTCCGGGCCGCGTTCGACGCAGGTCTGCCGATCCGGCAGGCCGCCGAGCTGTGCGGCTGGTCGGTCGGGTGGGTGACCGCCCGTTACCAGGAACACCGCGACACCACCACCGCCACCACCACCGACGTCGGCGCTTCCGCTCTGGACCTTGAGGGGGCCACCGCATGATCGCCCTGATCCACACCCGCACCCTGAACACCCTGCGCACCGACCTCGCCACGGCCCAGAGGGAAGCCCAGGCGGCCCGTGTTGAGGCGAACGCGTGCCTGGAGCAGAGCGGCGACATGCTCGACCACCTGACCCGGGCCGACGAGGTGGCGGAGGAACTGCGGGCTGAGCTGTCCCAGTCCCGGCTGGAGGCGGCGCGGCTCGAAGGCGAGCTGGAGGCCCTGCGGGCCCAGGTGCTGCTGGACACCGAGGACCGCCAGGCCCTGCGGACCCTGCTGCGCGCCACCCGCAAGCAGAACCAGCGGGCTGAGCGGGTCTATGTGCTCTTCCGCTTCGGGGAGCTGCACAGCGTCCACGCCACGTCCACCGCCGCCGAGATTGCCGCCGAGGCCGAGGGCGCCGCCCGGGACGGGTGGACCCCGCACACCACCTGCTGCGACGGCACCACCGTCCCGGCCTCCCAGGTCCGGTGGCGTATCCAGCCCGTCCTGCTCGGGAAGACCCGGTGAGCACCCTGCCCACCTACCGGTGGCGCCTGGCCCCCGAGGGGTTGGCCACCCGCCGTCAGCTCCGCGCGATGGGGCTGCGGCCGGGTGGTCAGGAGGTGGTGGCGGAGGTTCACCGCCCCCGCCGCCGACGGCCCCCGCTGGTCGCCTACCTCTACCGCATCGAGCACGCCCGCCCCGTCCGGCCCATGACCCCGGCCCGCGCCGCTGCTCTGGCGGCGGCGATGCGGGCCCGCCGCACCTGCCCCAACTGCCTTCTGGATGTGGGGTATTGCATCCCGCGTTCGCTCGGCATGTGCGCCCCCTGCCACGACACCCCCGCTTCCTCTGAAGGGAACCGCCGTGTCCTTGCGTGAACGCCTCACCCGCACCATCCACGCCGCCGGACTCCGCATCGCCGGAGAGCCGGGGGGCTGGGCCGCGAACGTGCTGACCAGCCTGTTCGGGCTCGGCCGGATCGAGCTGTGCACCAACCCGGCCTGTACCGACTGCGCCCCCGCCCCGACCGCCTGACCCGGAAGGAGGCCCTCATGGGCTTGTTCTCTCGAAAGATCGACCGCGTCAGCACGGAGGAGGAGCGTTACCGCGCCGCGCAGCAGGCTGCGGCGGACCGAGAGGCCGTGTACGCGGAGGCCCGCCGCGCCGCGAGGGCAAGCGCTGAGGCCCGCCGCCAGGCGAACACGGCCAAGCGTGCCCGGATCAGGACGGTCGGCCAGATCAAGAAGGTCGGCCGGGGGCGCTACGTCACCTCCGGGTGGGAGATCGACGCCCCCGACGGCAGCGGACGCGGGCGCGTGATGGAGTCCGAGGTCACCCACACCGGCACCCTGGGCGGTTTCACCGTGTCCGAGCTGTGCCGCATCGCCCACGGCGCGGGCTGCCGCCGCTGCCGCTGAACCATCAGCCCCGGCAACCAGCCGTGAGGGCGCGGGATCGACTCCCGCCCGGGGCACTCCCGCACCAGCCCGCATCCAGGGAAGGAACCCCCGTGGACCACCTGCCCACCCCCCGACCCCCGGCCGTCGTGAACCTCCCGGACGGCACCCCCGCCTACACCGACCACCTCCCCACCACCTACCAGCAGCCGACCCCCACCGTGCCGCAGGTCGTGCACGTCCACCACGCACCGCCGGACCGGACGGTGCAGCGCCTCGCGCTCGGCTCCGGCATCGGCGCCGGAACGGTGGCCGCCGGGGTCTACTTCGGCCCCCTCCTCGTCGGCGTCCTCACCGCCATCGCCGCGAACCTCGCCCTGCTGGCGCTGGTCGCCGCCGTGTGCGCCTGGGGTGTGGTGACCGTCGTGAAGTCCGTCGGCGGGAAGACCACCCCGACCGGTCGCAGGCGCCGCTGACGGCTGCCCGCGTCGCCCCGGGCCACGGTCCGGGGCGGCAAGGGGAGCCGGACAGACCGGCTACCGCCCACCTGGGAGGTTCGCTGTGTACAGCTACACCAAGGCCGAGTCCCGCGAGCGCCGCGTCCTGTTCCTGAAGGGACTGCGGCAGGCCGCCGCCGACAACGTCGACCCGGCCCTCCGCCGCCGGATCGAGCGCATCGACCAGTCCGCCGCCGAACGCGGGCAGCGGGAGCTGACGGCGCTGCACGAGGTGCAGGCCACCGCCCGGCAGGACCTGGCCGCCGCCAAGGCCGCCGAGCGCACCGCCCCCCGCACCGACAAGGCCGCCGCCCGGCAGGCCCGCAAGGACGCCGAGCAGCGCGTGAAGCGCGCGGAGCGGGCCGTCCACAAGGCCGAGCAGAGCTGAGCAGGGGGCGGCCGGACCCGGCCAAGGAAACCGGCCACCCCCTCTTTCCCTCCACCCATCGAGCAGGAGGAAGTACCAGCATGACGGACACCACCGCCCCGGCCGCGCATCTGCGGCCGGTCCCCGACCTGGACGACGACCACGACCCCGTGGTGCCGGTCGCGGTCGACAACCCCACGCTGCCCGACCCGAAGGTCACCGTCGAGAAGCGCAAGCCGGTCCTTGCCGGGTGGCTGACCGACCGACGCGACTTCACCGCCACCGCCCGCCACGCAGGGGCGAACGCCGGATACAGCGCCCTCTTCCACGGCGTCAGGCTCCCGGTCTACGCCGGGCGGCTCGCGCTGATGTCGCCGCGGGGAGCCTGCCGGTTCATCGCCTCCACCAACCGGTGGGTCTGGGACCGCGAAGCCGCCCCCCTCCGCGCCGCCGCCGTACGGGCAGAGGACGTGGAGGAGTACATGCGCCTGGCCCGGCTCCGCGCGGGCAGGGTACGGCTACGGGGCCTGGTGGCCCTGGTCGCCGTCGTGTTCGGCGTCGGCTTCGCCCTCTGGCTCTACGTCATGGCCCCGGCGTTGATGTACGCGTTCGCGGCCGGTGGGGTGCTGCTGCTCGGTATGGCCGGTCAGCAGCCCGACGCCCCCGTGATCGGCCCCGCCGTCCTGAAGACCGAGGTGCAGAAACTCACCGGGTCGATCGTGCTGCGCGGTCTCGACTCCATCGGCAACAGCCGGATCAGCGCCGCCATCAAGAAGGGCGGCGACATGAACGGGCTGCGCTTCACCAGCGAAATCGTCCGCGACGGGCCCGGCTACCGCGCCGACCTCGACCTCCCGTACGGGGTAACGCCCGAGGACATCATGGAGGCCCGCAAGCCGCTGGCGTCCGGGCTGCGCCGCAAGGTCGGCTGCGTCTGGCCCTCACCCGACCCCACCGAGCACGAAGGACGCCTGGTGCTGTGGGTCGGGGACAAGCCGATGAACGAGACCACCAAGCCCGCCTGGCCCCTCCTCAAGACGGGGCAGGTGGATCTGTTCCGGCCGGTGGTGTTCGGCAATGACCAGCGGATGCGCGACGTGTCGGTCACGCTGATGTTCGCCGCCGTCGTCGTCGGCTCGATCCCTCGCATGGGCAAGACGTTCCTGATGCGGCTGTTCCTCCTCATCGCCGCACTCGACCCCCGCGCCGAGCTGCACGCGTTCGACTTCAAGGGCACCGGCGACTTCGGAGCCCTGGAACCCGTCTGCCACCGCTACCGCGCAGGCGAGGAGAACGACGACATCGAATACGTCCTGGACGCCCTGCGGGAGCTGAAGGAGGAGCTGCGCCGGCGGGCGAAGGTCATCAAGTCCCTGCCGCGCTCCCGCTGCCCGGAATCCAAGGTCACCCCCGAACTGGCCAGCGACAAGAGCCTCGGTCTGCACCCGATCGTCGCCGGGTTCGATGAATGCCAGGTGCCCTTCGAGCACGAGGAGCACGGCAAGGAGATCGAGGCCATCTGCACCGACCTCGTCAAGCGCGGCCCGGCCCTGGGCATCGTGACGCTGTTCGGGACGCAGCGCCCCGACGCGAAGTCGCTGCCCACCGGGATCAGCGCGAACGCCGTGCTGCGGTTCTGCCTCAAGGTCATGGGACAGCCCGCCAACGACATGGTGCTGGGCACCTCGATGTACAAGGCCGGATACCGGGCCACCATGTTCTCCCGCTCAGACCGGGGCATCTGCTGGATGGCCGGTGAGGGCGACGACCCGCGCATCGTCGCCAGCGCGTTCGTGGACGCGGTGGCCGCCGAGCAGATCGCCGCACGCGCCCGCCAGGTCCGTGAGGAGTACGGCAACGTCACCGGCCACGCCATCGGCCACGGGCCCGAGAAGACGGGCCAGTCCGACGTCCTGGCCGATGTCCTCGCCGTCATCGCCCCCGACGAGAAGGCCGTGTGGTGCGAGCGGATCGCCACCCGCCTGGCCACCGCGCAGCCGGACGTGTACGGCGGGTGGAAGGGCGAGAACGTCACCGCCGCCCTCAAGCCCCACGGCATCAAGGCCGGGCAGGTCTGGGGCCAGACCGACACCGGCGAGGGCAAGAACCGGCGCGGCATCGACCGCGCCGACATCACCGCCGCCATCACCCGCCGTAACCAGAACAAGGCTGCCGCCTGACCCAAGCACGGTTGCTAGACCTAGCACCCCCGGCTGCTAGGTCTAGCACCCCCGCTAGCACCCCACACCCGCCCCGAGCTGCGACCTAGCGTCTAGCAGCCCACCTGCGGAAACACCCGGAGACCCGCCTGACGAAGGGATGTGAGCCCCTCGTGGCGCTCGCTAGCCTCCTCATCCTCCTCACCGCCGCCGGTTACGCACTGTTGTGTGCGATGCGGCCGTTCGCCCCGTGCCGGAAGTGCTCCGGCATCGGCGTCCGCACCCGCCGCCGCACCGTCACCCTCTGCCGCCGCTGCCACGGCACCCGCGCCCGTCTCCGCATCGGGCGACGGCTCCTCAACAACAGCCGCACCATCCACGCCCAGGGCACCCGGCCCCACGCCCCCGACCGGAAGGCCACCCCATGGCAGTGACCCTCTCCCTCGTCGCCCTCTTCGGACTCGTCCTCGTCTTCCTCCTGCGCTCCCACACCCTCACCCCCGGCGGCGCGTTCACCGCTGCCGGGTTCGGGTTCTTCCTCGCCTCCACCGGCGCCGCCGACCCCATCAACCACATGGCCGCCGCCCTCATCGACGCCCTCCCCAACATCTGAGGAGCATCCCGTGCGACTGCGCATCTCGCGCACGACCTGGCCCCGGCCCGCGCTCGTCCTGACCGACACCCCCCGCCCCCGCTGCCCCGACTGCCAGGGTGCGGGCGGTCACGCCGTCGACTACGGCGACCACAACGGCGAGTACGCCGGCACCGACTGGTGGCCCTGCCCCTGCTGGGACGACACCCGCCGCTGGACCCTGCTCCGCTTCCCCCGCGTGCGTCGCCGCCGCCGGGGCGTGCGCGACCCGTGGAGCAGCGAACCGCCCTTCTGACATGCACGAGGGCGACCCCCGTCTCACGCCAATGATCCGGGGCCGCCCTCGTCTGCCAGCACTTCTCACAGAACTGGAGACACCAGCATGACCCAACCCACCCCCATCAGGCGAGACCACGGCCACCGGCCGCTGTTACTCGACCTGTTCTGCTGCGCCGGTGGCGCGGCCACCGGCTACCACCGCGCCGGATTCGACGTCATCGGCGTCGACATCGTGGAGCGCCCGAACTACCCGTTCACGTTCGTCCGGGCGGATGCGCTCGAATACCTCGCCGCCCTGATCACGTCCGGGGAGATTCACCGGTTCAAGGCGGTGCACACCTCCCCGCCGTGCCAGGCCGGATGCGCGCTGACCATCGAGACCAACCAGGCGCGCGGCTGGGGACGCGAGCACGTCCAGCTCATCCCCGAACTGCGCACCCTGCTGGACGCCACGGGACGGCCGTACGTCATCGAGCAGCCCAACGGGAAAGCCCCCGTCCGGCGGGACGTGTGGCTGTGCGGGGAGATGTTCGGGCTCGGTGTCCTGCGGCACCGGAACTTTGAGCTGGGCGGCTGGACGATGCCGCAGCGGGCGCACCCGAAGCACCGGGGGTACGTGCGCGGGTACCGGCACGGCGTCTACCGGGACGGACCCTACGTCGCCCCCTACGGGGCCGGGGGCGGTAAGGCCACCGTGCCCGAGATGCAGGAGACCATGGGCATCACGTGGACCGACGTGCGCGAGGAGCTGACCGAGGCCATCCCCCCGGCGTTCTCCGAGCACATCGGCTCCGCCCTGCTCACCGTTGTCCGCCCGGTAGGGGTGGCCGCGTGAACAGCCACCTCCTGAACGTCGCTCTGGACGCGGCCAAGCGCGGGTGGCACGTCTTCCCGCTCCGCCCCCGCGACAAGCGCCCCGCCCTCCACGGCGAAACCGCCTGCCGCCGTACCGGGGACTGCGCGGCCGGTCACCGCAAGTGGGAGCAGCGGGCCACCACCGACCCCGACCGCATCCGCAAGGCGTGGTCGACCGGGGCGTTCAACGTCGGGATCGCCACGGGCCCGTCCGGGCTGGTCGTGGTGGACCTGGACCCGGTCAGGGCGAAGGATCTGAAAGGAACGCCTGACGGCGTCACTTCCCTGCAAGCGCTCTGCGAGCGCGCCGGGCAGACCGTTCCCGCCACCTACGGGACCCGGACCGCGAGTGGTGGACAGCACCTGTACTTCACTGCCCCCACGGGGGTCCGGCTCGGCAACAGCGCGGGCAGGCTCGGCAAGCACATCGACACCCGCGCCCACGGCGGCTACGTCGTCGCCGCCGGAAGCACCCTCCCGGGCGGTGCGTACGAGGTGATCGACCCCACCGACCCCGTACCGCTCCCGGAATGGCTCCACGCCCTCCTGACGCCCCGTCAGCCCTCCCGGGGTCTGACGGCTGCACCCGTGCCGGTTCGCGCCTCCAGGTACGCCGCAGCGGCCCTCAAGGCCGAAACGGCGGCTGTCGCGGGGGCCGGGGAGGGTGTGCGGAACTGGACGCTGGTTCGGGCCGCCCGAGCGTTGGGGCGGTTCATCCCGTCCGGCGACCTCGACCGCCATGAGGTAGAGCAGGCTCTTAATTCGGCGGGATTGGCTGCCGGACTCCGGGAGAACGAGTGCCGCGCCGCTGTGGCGAGCGCTCTGAACTGGTCCGTCGCTAACAACTCCGGGCGGCTGGCATGACCACCGCCAGGACCCCCCGATTTAAGAGCCTCCCCGTCGCCCCGAACAGCCCGCAGGCCGCCAACCGGGCCGCAGGACCGGCCGGTGGTGGCATGCCGAAAGGCGTCGGCCGCCAGGCCGTCCCCGTTGCTGTTCGCTCTGACCTGCGCCCGCAGCCGGTGCGGTGGCTGGACATCATCGCGCCCCCTTCGTTCTCGGCCCTGGTGTCGGCCCGGTCCTGGTGCCGGTGCGGATACGAGCGCACCGCACGGGGACGCTCCGGTGTCCTGGCCCTGATCGAAGCCCACACCGCCCACCCCGAGTCCTGCCCGCTGCACCACGCCGAAGGGAGCAAAGCCGCATGAGCGCCGACCTGTGGGAGGGCTTCAACGACTCCCTGGACCCCGAGACCATCACCGGCCCCGTCTGGGACGAACCCGTCCCTCTCAACCCCCGCCGCGATCTCCCCGCCTTCCCCGTCCACGCACTGCCCGACTGGTTGGGCGGCATGGTCGCCGGGGTCGCGGAGGAGACACAGACCCCCGTCGACCTGGCGGGGTGCCTGGCGCTGGCCGTGCTCGCCACGGCCGCCGGCGGACGGGCCACGGTTCATGTGCGGGGGCACTGGCGGGAGCCGGTGAACCTCTATACCGCCGTGGCCCTGCCCCCGGGCAACCGGAAGTCGGCCGTGTTCGCGCTCATGACCGGCCCATTGCTGGCCGCTGAGAAGGCGTTGGTGGAGCTTTCCGGGCCCCGGCAGGCGGAAGCCGAGACCACCGCCCGCCTCGCCCGCTCGGCCGCCGACAAGGCCGCGCAGAAGGCCGCCGCCGCCGAACCTGGGCTGCGGGACCAGCTCACCGCCGAAGCCGTCCACCTCGCCCAGCAGGCGGATGAGATGACCGTCCCGGCGAAGCCGCAGTTGGTCGCGGACGACGTCACCCCGGAAAGCCTCGCAACCCTCGTGGCAGACCAGGACGGGCGGATGAGCGTCATGTCCGCCGAGGGCGAGATCTTCGACATCATCGCCGGACGCTACTCCGGCACCCCCAACATGGGCATCTTCCTCAAGGGCCACGCCGGGGACATGGTGAGGGTGAATAGGCAGGGGCGGGACGCCCAGCACGTCGAAGCCCCCGCCATCACCATGGGCCTGGCGATCCAGCCTGAAGTGCTGGACGCGTTGGGAAGGGTGAAGGGGGCCGACGGGCGGGGGCTGTTGGCCCGGTTCCTGTACGCCAAGCCCCTCTCCCTGGTCGGGTCGCGGAACCTCACCCCGGACCTGCTGCCGGAGGAGACCGCAGCCACGTACGCGAAGCGGTTGGGTGGGCTGGCGCTGGCGCTGGCGGACTGGACCGACCCGGCCGTCCTCACCCTTACCCCCGACGCGGACGCGGTCCTGCTGGCCTACCAGAAGGTGACCGAGTCGCGGATCGGGAAGGGCCGTAGCCTCCACCCGATCATCAAGTGGGCGTCCAAGCGCGACGGGGCCGTCGCCCGTATCGCCGGACTTCTCCACCTGGCCACCTACCCCGACAACGGATGGATGGTCCCCATCGAAGCCGCCACCATGGCCAACGCCGTGGAGATCGGGGACTACTTCACCGCCCACGCCCTGGAAGTCTTCGATGCCATGGGTGCCGACCCCGCGCAGGAAGCCGCCCACCAAGTCCTCACTCACCTCAAGGAACAGCGCCTCTCCGGCTTCACCAAGCGCGAGCTGTTCCGTGGCCTGTCGCGCGGTGACTTCCCCGCCATGACGGACCTGGACCCCGCGCTCGCCCTGCTGGAAGAACACGGATGGGTCCGCCAACAGCCCGCGCCCCCGCGCTCCGGGCGCGGTGGACGGCCGCCGTCGCCCCGCTTCGACACCCACCCCAGCATCACCCCGCCACTCACCACCGGCTGACAGAACCCCCAATCCGCTGACAGAACTGACACAACCCCCGCGTCAGCCCGCTGACCTGCATAAAGAGCCATGATCGCGGCTCTGACAAAACCTCCGAAAACTCTGACAGAACCTCCCCACCCCCGGTTTCCGACACAGCCCACACCGGCCGCGCCGGTGCCGGGGGCACTCCGACAGAACCCCTTGCCCGGAGGTTCTGTCAGAGTTTTTTGAGGTTTTGTCACGACGCTGGAAGCCGGAGTATCCGCAGGTCAGCAGGCTAGCGGCGAGGTTCTGTCAGTTCTGTCACGGAAACCCGGTCCACCGCCGCACACAGGAGTCCCACGTGGCACCGAAGCGCACCCCCGAGACCGACGCCCGCGCCACCCTCCGGGGCGGGCTCCCCGACCGCTACCTCACCCCCGAAGACCTCACCACGCTCCTCTCCGTCCCGCTCGAAACGGTCTACGCCTGGCGCAAGAAGCGCACCGGCCCGCCCGCCTTCCGCATCGGCAAACACCTCCGCTACGACCCCGCCGCCGTGCACGCATGGATCAGCAGCCTGTCCGCGTACGAAGCGGCCTGACCTACATCAAGACCACCCGCAGGGGCACGACCACCACCAGGTCGTGCCCCTGCCGCGTACCCAACAGGAGCACCCCTTGGCTGGCCACATCCAAGACCGCTGGTACAAAACCGAACCCGGACCCGACGGCAAAGACCGCCGGGTCAAGAGTGACCGCTACGGCACCGGACTCCGCTACCGCGCCCGCTACATCGGCCCCGACGGCACCGAGAAGTCCAAGTCCTTCCCAGACCGACAGAAGCGCCTCGCTGAGAACTGGCTGACCAACGTCGCTTCCGACATGTCCCGAGGCCAGTACATCGACCCGCGCGCAGCCCGGGTCACGTTCAAGGGCTACGCCGAGAAGTGGCTGAAGGCGCACAGCGCGGACCTGTCGAGCCAGATCGTCACCGAGCAGCGGCTACGCCTGCACGCCTTCCCCATCCTCGGGTCGCGCCCGCTCGACTCTTTCCGGCCGGAACACCTTCGCGACCTGGTGAGCGCCCTTGAGTCCAACCCGGGCGTGAGCGGGGCGTACGCGCGCAACATCTACGGCGACGTTCGAGCCGTACTGAGTGCGGCCGTCGACGACGGTCTCCTCTCCCGCAACCCATGCTCCGCGAAGTCCGTGCGCCCGCCATCGGTCGAACGGCGGCGGGTCACCCCGTGGCTGCCCTCACAAGTGCAGGCGGTCCGCCAAGCCCTTCCTGAGCGCTACCGGACCATGGTGGACACAGGCGCTGGCTGCGGGCTCCGGCAGGGGGAAATCGTGGGACTCGCTGAGGATGCGGTCGATTTCGAGGCTGGCATCCTGCGGGTCGTCCGGCAGGTGAAGCTCATCCAGGGCAAGGCCGTGTTCGCCCCGCCGAAGTGCAACAAGGAGCGAGACGTCCCGCTCCCGTCCTCGGTGGCCGAAGCCCTGCGAACGCACATGGACACCTGCAAGCCGGTTGCAGTCACCCTGCCGTGGCGGAAGCCTGACGGCCCGAAGGTGACGGCTCGTCTCCTGTTCACGAACACCGCGTCCGGAGTCGTCTGGCGGAGTAACTTCAACATCCAGGAATGGAAGCCCGCCCTCGCGCTGGCTGGCCTCATCCCGAGCGCCCGGGACGGGAAGTACGAGTCCGCCCGCGAACACGGCATGCACGCGCTTCGGCACTTCTACGCATCGGTGTTGCTGGACGCCGGCGAGAGCATCAAGGCGGTCAGCCAGTACCTTGGGCACACCGACCCCGCACTCACGCTGCGGGTGTACGCGCACCTCATGCCGTCGAGTCAGGAGCGCACCCGGAACGCCATTGACGGGCTGTTCTTGCCCTCCCCCGACGTGGCTGACGGCCCAGAGACGGCCCAGTAGCACGCGAACGGCCCCTGTCGAGCACCAAACGTGCTGGTCAGGGGCCAATCAATGCCGGATCGCCGCCAGTTCTCCGGGCTTAGGCATGGTTCATCCAGTGTCGCAGACATACGGGTGAGGGCCCGCCGCCCTGTGGACGAAAGGGCCCTCACTCGGTGAACATGCAGGTGGGACCTGGTGCGCGGCCCGTACGCGCGCTCGGTCAGGAGCCGACGAACAGCACCAGCAGCAGCCAGACCACCGGGGCGGTCGGCAGCAGGGAGTCCAGCCGGTCCATGATGCCGCCGTGACCGGGGAGCAGGGTCCCCATGTCCTTGATCCCCAGGTCCCGCTTGATCATGGATTCGCCCAGGTCGCCCAGGGTCGCGCTGACCGCGACCGCGAGCCCCAGCAGCAGCCCCTGCCACCAGGCGCCGCCCTCGATCAGGAACTCCATGCACAGCGCGCCCGCGACCATGGCGAAGGAGACCGCGCCGAGCAGCCCCTCGCGGGTCTTGCCGGGGCTGATACGAGGGGCCAGCTTGTGGGTGCCGAAGCGCCAGCCGACCGCGTACGCCCCGGTGTCGCTGACCACGGTGAGGACGAGGAAGGTCAGGACCCGCCACGGACCGTCGTCCGCCGTCAGCAGCAGGGCGACGAAGGTGGCCAGGAACGGTACGTAGAACGCGGCGAAGACGCCTGCCGTGACGTCCTTGAGGTATCCGTCCGGTGGCTCGGTCATCCGCCAGACCGGCACCGCGAGGGCGGTCAGGGCCATCGCGACCCAGGCCCCCTCCGCGCCGCGCGCGTAACCGGCGACGACCATCGCGGCGCCACCGACGGCCAGCGGGATCAGGGGCGCGTTGATGCCCTTCTGCTCCCGCAGCCGGGAGGTCAGCTCCCAGAGGCCGACGACGACGGCGAGGGCGATCACGCCGACGAAGACGGCCTTCACGATGAACAGCGAGGCGACGATGACGGCGCCGAGCCCCACGCCGACCCCTATGGCGGCGCGCAGATCACGCCCCGCACGCTTCTTCTGCGGCGGGGACGGCAGCGGGGTGGACATGGGCTCCTGCGGCTTCTCGTCACGGAACAGGGGGCCGCCGACGTGCGCGGCATCCCCGTTCCGGCGGTCGCGGCTGACCGCGTCTGCTTCTACGTCTCTACCTGCGTCGGGAACGTCCGGCACGTTGGGCATGGGCCGAGTCTGCTGGGCTTCATGCACATCGTAGGCGGGACCCGCCGGAGCGACCCCCATCTCGGGGGCGGCCCGGTAACCGGCTCCCTGCGGTGCGCCCCAGGAAGAGTCGTTCATCAGACTTCGAGCAGCTCGGCTTCCTTGTGCTTGAGCAGCTCGTCCACCTGCGCGACGTACTTCGCGGTGGTGTCGTCCAGCTCCTTCTCGGCGCGGCGGACCTCGTCCTCGCCGGACTCCTTGTCCTTGACGAGCTTGTCGAGCGCTTCCTTAGCCTTGCGGCGGATGGAGCGGATCGAGATCTTGGAGTCCTCGGCCTTGCCCTTGGCGACCTTGATGTACTCCTTGCGGCGGTCCTGGGTCAGCTCGGGGAACGTCACCCGGATGATGTTGCCGTCGTTGCTCGGGTTGACGCCGAGGTCGGAGTCGCGGATCGCCTGCTCGATGTTGCGCAGCGCGGTCTTGTCGAACGGCGTCACGACGGCCATCCGCGGCTCGGGCACCGAGAACGAGGCCAGCTGGTTGATCGGGGTCAGCGCGCCGTAGTAGTCCGCGACGATCTTGTTGAACATCGCCGGGTGCGCACGGCCGGTCCGGATCGCGGCGAAGTCCTCTTTCGCGACGACGACGGCCTTCTCCATCTTCTCCTCGGCTTCGAGGAGGATTTCTTCGATCACCACGTGCTCCTGCGTGTCTTGAGCGGACCCGTCATCGACGGGTCCTGCGGGTCCTGCGTCGCGTCCTCACCTGCACGGTGTCCGACCGGCAGGCCGTTGTCCATCCTGGGGGGCCGTCAGGCCCGGGTGCTCTCGTCGCTCACGAGCGTGCCGATCTTCTCACCCTTGACCGCGCGGGCGATATTGCCCTCGGCGGTCAGCTCGAAGACGAGGATCGGGAGCTTGTTGTCACGGCAGAGCGTGATGGCGGTGGCGTCGGCGACCTTCAGGTCGCGCGTGATCACCTCGCCGTACTCCAGCGCGTCGAACTTCACCGCGTCGGGGTTGGCCTTCGGGTCGGAGTCGTAGACCCCGTCCACACCGTTCTTCCCCATGAGCAGCGCCTCCGCGTCGATCTCCAGGGCGCGCTGGGCGGCGGTGGTGTCGGTGGAGAAGTACGGCATGCCCATACCGGCGCCGAAGATGACGACGCGGCCCTTCTCCAGGTGCCGCACGGCACGGAGCGGGATGTACGGCTCCGCGACCTGGCCCATGGTGATGGCGGTCTGGACGCGTGAGTCGATGCCCTCCTTCTCCAGGAAGTCCTGGAGCGCCAGGCAGTTCATGACGGTGCCGAGCATGCCCATGTAGTCGGACCGGGCCCGGTCCATGCCGCGCTGCTGGAGCTCGGCACCGCGGAAGAAGTTGCCTCCCCCGATGACCACCGCGATCTGGGCGCCGTCGCGGACGACGGCGGCGATCTCGCGGGCGATGGTGTGCACGACGTCGGGGTCGACGCCGAGGCCGCCGCCGCCGGCGAATGCCTCACCGGAGAGCTTCAGCATGAAGCGCCCGGAGCCCTTGTCGTCGTCGCGCCTGTCGTCGGCCTGAGTGGCGTCCGCGCCCTTGTCCATGGAAATTCTCCTCGTGCACATACGAAGAAGGCCATTGCCGGTGGGTCTGATGTCCCTACAGCGGCAATGGCCTCCTCGTCAGATCTGCGGTCGTCCGGCGTGAGTGCGGCCGTCGACTGCACCAGACCCTATCGGGTCCGGCGCTGTTCGCCCGGACGGACTCAGATGCCGACCTTGATGCGCGAGAAGCGCTTCAGGGTGACACCGGCCTCGTCCAGGACCTTCTGGACGGACTTCTTAGCGTCCAGCGCGTACGGCTGGCCGAGGAGGGTGGCCTCCTTGAAGAAGCCGTTGACGCGACCCTCGACGATCTTCGGGAGGGCGGCCTCGGGCTTGCCCTCGGCGCGCGTGGTCTCCTCGGCGACGCGGCGCTCGGCCTCGACGACCTCGGCCGGGACGTCCTCGCGG
This sequence comes from Streptomyces sp. NPDC043746, assembly GCF_056436485.1. Classification (NCBI taxonomy): domain Bacteria; kingdom Bacillati; phylum Actinomycetota; class Actinomycetes; order Kitasatosporales; family Streptomycetaceae; genus Streptomyces; species Streptomyces sp. NPDC043746. Next base: position 14,773 of record NZ_JBWKCM010000040.1, read on the forward strand.
GAGAGGTACTTCGGGGCGAAGGCGGCGATGTGCTGGGCGATGCCCTTGGCCAGCTCGGCGTCGGCCTTGTCCAGCTCGACCAGGACACCGATCTGCGGGGGCAGGTCGGGCATGGTGCGGTGCATGTAGACGGAGACGAAGGCGCCGGTGAACTGCGCGAAGCGGTCCAGGACGATCTTCTCGCCGAGGTTGGCGTTGGCCTCGTCCACGTACGCCTGGACGGTCTTGCCGGGCTCGATCTCGGAGGCGAGGAGCGCGGCGATGTCGGCCGGGGAGGTGGCGGCGACGTGCGCGGCCAGCGCGTTGGCGACGGCCTGGAACTTGTCGCCCTTGGCGACGAAGTCCGTCTCGCACTTCAGCTCGAGGAGGACGCCGGAGGTCTGGTCCTCGGAGATGAGGGAGACGACGGCACCGTTCTCGGCCGAGCGGCCCTCGCGCTTGGCGACGCCCTTCTGGCCCTTGATACGGAGCGCCTCGACGGCCTTGTCGACGTTGCCGTCGGCCTCGTCGAGGGCCTTCTTGCAGTCCATCATGCCGGCGCCGGTGAGCTCGCGGAGCTTCTTGACGTCAGCGGCGGTGTAGTTCGCCATGAGTCTGTATGTCTCTCTCGAAGTCTGGAAGATCTACGGGTGAACGGCGGGGGCGGCGCTCGTGGCACCGGCCCCCGCCGTCAGCAGCCGTGACGGGTGTCAGGCCTGCTCGGCGTCCGCGGCCGGAGCCTCGGCCTCGGCAGCGGCCTCGGCCGGCTTCTCGGCGTCGGCGACCTTCTCGGTCTCGGCGGAGGACTGGACCTCGGCGACGGCCGCGGTCTCGTCCTTCTTGTCGCCCTCGAGCAGGTCGCGCTCCCACTCGGCGAGCGGCTCGCCGGCGGCCTTCTCGCCCGGCTTCGAGTCACCGGTGGCGGCACCGGAGCGGGCGATGAGGCCCTCGGCGACGGCGTCGGCGATCACGCGGGTGAGCAGGGTGACGGAACGGATCGCGTCGTCGTTGCCCGGGATCTTGTAGTCGACCTCGTCGGGGTCGCAGTTGGTGTCGAGGATCGCGACGACCGGGATGTGGAGCTTGCGCGCCTCACCGACGGCGATGTGCTCCTTCTTGGTGTCGACGATCCAGACGGCGCTGGGCACCTTCTGCATCTCGCGGATACCACCGAGGGTCTTCTCCAGCTTGGCCTTCTCGCGCGAGAGGACCAGGAGCTCCTTCTTGGTGAGGCCGGAGGCGGCCACGTCCTCGAAGTCGATGAGCTCCAGCTCCTTCAGGCGCTGGAGGCGCTTGTAGACGGTGGAGAAGTTGGTGAGCATGCCACCGAGCCAACGCTGGTTGACGTACGGCATGCCGACGCGCGTCGCCTGCTCGGCGATGGCCTCCTGGGCCTGCTTCTTCGTACCCACGAACATGATGGAGCCGCCGTGGGCGACGGTCTCCTTGACGAACTCGTAGGCGCGGTCGATGTACGACAGCGACTGGAGCAGGTCGATGATGTAGATGCCGTTGCGCTCGGTGAAGATGAAGCGCTTCATCTTCGGGTTCCAGCGACGGGTCTGGTGACCGAAGTGGACGCCGCTTTCCAGCAGCTCCCGCATCGTGACGACGGCCATGGCCGTACTCCTTGAGGTACTCGGTTATCGCGACCGCAGGTTTGCGTTCGCGCCTGACGCCCCGACGCGCCGTGCCACGAGGGACCGAGGAGCGCGGCCACCGTCCGCTGAGAGGGCGGTGGCGGGGCGTGCGAAGTCGACCCGGTGACCCGGATCGCCGTAAGAAGTGTACGGGACCCGCCGGGTGCCGGATGACGACGATGCCCCTGGGCGGGCGGGCCCGGTGTCCACGGCGGGCGGGCCCGGTGTCCACGGCGGATGCGCTCGGTGACCACGGGCGAGTGGCGGAGATGTCCACAATCGGCGAGTGGTCCACAGGCGCGGCCCGTGATCCCCGGAATCCCTGCCTCCGGGAGAGCGTGGACGCATGAGCTTTCCGCCCCCGCCGCTGCCGGGCCGCCGTGCCCCGGACCGCCGCACTCCGAGCCGCCATGCCCCTGCCCGCCGCTCCTGTCCGCCTCCGGTCCGCGCCGCGCTGCCGGTGGTGGCGGCGACGGTGCTGGCGACGGCGGCGGTGCTGGTGGCCGCTCTGCCGCCGCCCTCGGCCGCCGTACGGCTCCTGCCCGCTGTACGGGCAGGGGAGCCGCCGTCCCCGTCGGTCCGTACGGGCGGGCCGGTCTGGCCGCTGGCCGGGAGGCCCGCGGTGGTACGGGGGTGGGAGCCGCCCGCCGGTCCGTACGGGCCCGGGCACCGCGGCGTCGACCTGGCGGCCCGGGCGGGCGACACGGTGGTGGCCGCCGCCACCGGCCGGGTCTCGTTCGCGGGGCGGGTGGCGGGGCGCGGGGTCCTGGTCGTCGAGCTGGCCGGGAGCGGGGCGCCGCCGCTGCGCACGACGTACGAGCCGGTGCGGGCGCTCGTGGCGAAGGGGGACGAGGTCGTCGCGGGGCGGCCGGTGGGACTGCTGGAGGCGGGGCCGTTCCACTGCCCCGAAGGCTGTCTGCACTGGGGGCTGCGGCGGGGCGAGGCCTACCTGAACCCGCTCTCGCTGCTACGGCGCGGCCCGTCACGGCTGCTGCCGGTGTTCACGGTGCCCGAGCCGTGAGGGGCCGATCGCGTACGTCGGTGGGGCCTCGGTCGTGTACGGCGGTCGGGCCCCGCTCGCCCACGAAGGCGGGACTCGGTCGCGACGTCGGCGGGGTCAGCCCCGTACGCCGCGCAGGATCATGGCTACGGCGGTGTCCGCGATGACGCCGGGCTCCTCCGCCACGCTCAGCTCGATACGGCGCACGGCAGCGTCCACCGAGCCCTGGAGGAGCATCGCGGCGAGCCTGGGCTGCGTGTGGCCGAGGTCCCCGAGCGCTTCGACGATCATGGCGATCAGGCCGCCGTGCGCGGCCCGGATCTTCTCCCGGGCGCCCGCGTCCAGCTCGCTCGCGGAGATCGCGACGACCGCCCGGTGGCGGCGGTCCCCGACGAGGTCGAGCTGTCGGCGCACATACGCCTCGATCTTCGCCTCGGGGGTCTCGGCGCGCTCCATCGCGTTCTCCACCTCGGCCGCCCAAAGGGGGAAGTCGACGGCGCACAGCTCCTCGACGACGGCCGCGCGGGAGCGGAAGTACTCGTACACGGAGGACCGGGCGAGGCCCGTACGCTCGGCGAGTGCGGGGAAGGTCAGCGCCTCCGTACCGCCCTCGGACAGCAGGGAGCGCGCGGCGTCCAGGAGGGCGCCGCGCTGCATGGTCCGGTGCTCGGCCACGGAGGCCGCTCGAATCCTGGGCACGTATCCACTCTACGGCGGCGGCTGCCGGAGGGAAGGGCCCAGTCTCCGCCCGGGTGGCCGGAGGACGGGGCGTCAGCGTCCGGCATCGGCCAGTTTCGCCCGGAGCTGGAGCACGGATTTGGTGTGGATCTGGCTCACCCTGCTCTCCGTGACGCCGAGGACGTTGCCGATCTCCGCGAGGGTCAGGCCCTCGTAGTAGTAGAGGGTCACCACGGTCTTCTCCCGGTCGGGAAGCGTGTTGATGGCGCGGGCGAGCAGCCGTCTCAGCTCCCGGTCCTCGGCCACCTCCACCGGATTGTCGGCAGCGGTGTCCTCCAGGGTGTCCATCAGGGTGAGCCGCTCGCCGCCGTCGCCGCCGACCTGGAGCATCTCCTCCAGGGCGACGACGTTGGCCAGTGACAACTGGCTGAAAACCGCGTGCAGTTCCTCCAGGGTGACACCCATCTCTGCGGCGACCTCGGCCTCGGAGGGGGTGCGCCGCAACTGCGCCTCCAGCGTGGCGTAGGCGCGCTCCACGTTGCGCGCCTTCTGCCGCACCGAGCGGGGGATCCAGTCGAGCGCCCGCAGTTCGTCGATCATCGCGCCACGGATCCTGGTGATGGCGTATGTCTCGAACTTGATGGCCCGCTCGATGTCGAACTTCTCGATGGCGTCGATCAGTCCGAAGACCCCGGAGGAGACGAAGTCGGCCTGCTCAATGCTGGACGGCAGCCCCACGCTCACCCGGCCCGCGACGTACTTGACGAGCGGCGAGTAGTGCAGGATCAGCTGCTCCCGCAGCCGCTCGTCGCCGGTGGCCTTGTACGAGCGCCACAGTTCGTCGAGCGATGAGGGGGCGGGAGGGCGCACAGGGCCACGCGCAACCGGTGGTACTGCCGCGCGGTCAGACCCGGAGGTGTGCTGGGGCATGTGGTGCCTTGAGCCGTTCTGCCGTGAAGTGCTGGGGACTTCTGTCTGGGGCGGAATCCTTGTGAGCGTAGCGTGACTATGGTGTCGCAGTCCGCACAGGAGGGGTGATCCGTGCCGCGTGATCGTGTTCCGCCTGTCATACCGCCCGCACCTGCCGGGAGCCGGGGCCCTCGCCGTGGGCGACGGCCCCCGACAGGTCACCGATCGATCGTGCGAGGTCATCGGCCTTACCTTTTCACCCGAATGCTCCAGGTCAAGAACCGCCTCGCCGTACGGCGCCGTCGCAGGGGGACTGACGCGTCAACCGCCATCCGTCGCCCTCCCGTTCGACGAACCCCAGTGAGTGCAGTTCGTACAGCCGCCCGAGCGTTTCGTCGGCCGAGACGCCCGCTCCACGGGCGAGGTCACGGGGACCGATCAGGCCGTGGTACGGGAAGGCCTCGAGGACCTTCGCCGCCATCGGGTCCAGCCGGTCCCGGGGCAGCACCGGGCCGCGGCGGTCGGGGGCGAGGTCACCGATCTCCCCGATCAGCTCGGCCACTTCGGACGCCTCGGTGACCAGCACCCCTTCACCGCGCAGCAGTTCATGGACACCGGCCGACAGTCCGCTGGTGGCGGGGCCCGGCACGCCCATCACGAACCGGCCGAGCCGCTGCGCCTGCCGGGCGGTGACGAGGGAACCGCTGCGGTACTCGGCCTCCACCACGACCGTCCCCCTGGTCAGCGCGGCGATCACCCGGTTGCGCAGGACGAACCTGGCCCGGGTGGGATGGCCACCCGGCGGCAACTCCGCTACCACCAGCCCCTGTTGGGCCACCCGGCCGATCAACTCGGCGTGGCCCCGCGGATAGGGGACGTCGACCCCGCAGGCCAGCACCGCCGCCGTCGCGCCGCCCACCGCCAGGACACCTCGGTGGGCCGCCCCGTCCACGCCGAAGGCCGCGCCCGACACCACCACCCAGCCGCGCTCCGCGAGCCCGGCGCCGAGCGTAGCCGCCATGTGCGCTCCGTACGGGGTGCAGGCACGCGCTCCGACCACGGCCACCGAGCGCAGGGCCCACAGCCGCAGGTCCGGCCCGCCCCGCACCCAGAGCGCGACGGGCCGGGCGTCCCCCAGGTCGTCCAGCTGGCTCGGCCACTCCCGGTCCCCCGGGCAGACGAGGCGCCCGCCGAGAGCGGCCACCGCCGCCAGGTCCCGCGCGGGGTCGGCCGCCGCCGCACGGAGCCGGTAGCCCTCCAGCCGTACGGCGGTCATCCCGGGCAGCCTCTCCGCGGAGCCGTCCGCGGCGCGGAGCACCCGCAACAGCTCGACGGCCCCCACCCGCCGCAACCACGCCCCGGCCCGCTCGTCCCCCGGCTCCACGACCCGCGTCAACGCGGCCCGCGCAAGCCGCTCGGCCTCCGCACCGGGCTCCGGCACGACCCCGGCGCCCCGCCGCTCCCGGTTCGCGCCGGCCTCCGGCCCCTCACCGCTCCCGCCCGCCTCCGGGCGGCCGGTGGCCGGACCTCGGCCATCCGGTGGCCCCCCTGCCTCCCGGCTCACCCCTCGTCCCGCATCCGGGCGGTCGGCTCCCCCTGCCCCGGGTCTCCCTACCAGCCCCGGCTGTTCCCACAGCTCGGGCTCCCGCCGCTCCGGCTCCACCCCCCTCACAGCGCCCCCGCTCCCATCGGCGCCCCGCGCTGGATGCCCGTCCGCAGCTCCAGGGCCACCGCCATGTCCCGGGCCTCCGGTCGGGGCGCGCCCCGGAGGTCGGCGACCGTCCAGGCGACCCGCAGCACCCGGTCCAGGCCCCGGGCCGTGAGGAGGCCGCGCTCCAGGTCGCGTTCGGCGGCGGCCAGGGCCCCCGGGGCCGTGAGCAGGCGGGTGCGCAGCTCGTGGCCGGGGACCTCGCTGTTGGTCGACCACGGCGTCCCCGCCAGCCGCTCGGCCGCCCGGGCCCTGGCCTCCCGCACCCGCGCCGCCACCACGGCGGTCGGCTCGCCCCGGCCGCCCTGCGTCAGCAGATCCGCGCGGTCGACCGGCTCCACCTCGACCCGCAGGTCCACCCGGTCGAGCAGGGGCCCGGAGAGGCGGGCCTGGTAGCGGCGGACCACCGAGGGCGGGCACTCGCAACCCGCGCCCGTGAGAGTGTGCCGGCCACAGGGGCACGGGTTGGCGGCCAGCACCATCAGGAACCGGGCCGGCAGCCGCACCACCCCCGCCGCCCGTGCCACCACCACATGGCCCGACTCCAGCGGCTGGCGCAGCGCGTCCAGGGATTTTCCGGAGAATTCGGGCGCCTCGTCCAGGAAGAGGACGCCCCGGTGCGCCAGCGAGACCGCTCCGGGCCTCGGCATCCCGTTGCCCCCGCCCACCAGCGACTGCATCGTCGCCGAGTGGTGCGGGGCGCAGTAGGGGGCCCGGGAGACGAGCGGTTCACCCGGGGGAAGGATGCCCGCCACGGAGTGGACCGCCGTCACTTCGAGGGATTCCTGCCGCGTGAGCGGCGGCAGGACCGCCGGGAGCCGCTCCGCCAGCATGGTCTTGCCCGCCCCCGGCGGGCCGGAGAAGAGCAGGTGGTGCCCCCCGGCCGCCGCCACCTCCAGGGCCTTGCGGGGGCGCGGCTGGCCCGCCACGTCCGCCAGGTCCGGGGTGTGCCCCTCGCCCCGCGCCGAGGCCGGAGCGAGACCGGCACCGAGCCCGGTGCCCGGGACCATGAGTCCGGCGAGCATCGCGTCGGGGCGCCCCCGGGGGTCGGCGGGCTCGTCGGGGACCGGCTCGTCGCCGAGGACGGCCATGAGCTGGCGCAGGCTCCGTACGCCGAGGACCGAGACGCCCGGCACCAGGGCGGCCTCCCCAGCCGTCTGCTCGGGGACGACGACCTGCTGGTACCCGGCCTCGGCAGCCGCCAGGACGGCGGGCAGCACCCCCCGTACGGGGCGGACCCGGCCGTCGAGCCCCAGCTCCCCGATCATCACCACGTCCGCGATGGCGGCGGGGTCGAGCCGCTCCGCGGCCCCGAGGACCGCACACGCCACAGCGAGGTCGAAACCCGAACCGCTCTTGGGCACCGAGGCCGGGGAGAGCCCCACCGTGAGCTTCTTCTGCGGCCACTCGGCCCCGGAGTTCGTCACCGCGGCCCGCACCCGGTCCCGGCTCTCGATCAGGCTCTTGTCCGGCAGTCCGACCAGCGTGAAGGCCGCCACCCCGGGCTCCAGGTCCGCCTGGACCTCCACCACCACGCCCTCGACGCCCACCAGCGCCACGGAACACGCCCGTGCGTACCCCATCAGGCCACCCCCCGTGCGTGCTCGGTGACCGGGGCGCCGCGCCGGGGCACGATCACCCCGACCAGGTCGATCCGGACCCCGCCGACCGGTGGTCCGCCGTGCCTCTCCAGCCAGATCCCCGCGAGCCGCCGCAGCCGGTCCGCCTTGACCGGGGTGACCGCGGCCATGGGATGCTCGAACCGGCCCGATCTGCGGGTCTTCACCTCGCAGAGGACCAGTGCGTCGCCGTCCCTGGCGACGATGTCGACCTCTCCGGCGCGACAGCGCCAGTTGCGCTCGATCACGGTCATCCCGGCGTCGGTCAGCAGCCGTGCCGCCAGGTCCTCGCCGTACCGCCCGAGTGCCCCCCGTGCGTTCATCTCTCCACCACCTCCGGGACCGACTCTGGCCCGGCCGCCGGAAAGTTGTGGATCTTGGTGGAAAACTCTTGCCATGGGGAAAACCCGGTCACCCACAGGGGTGACCGGGTCTCCGCGTCGTGTACGCGGCGCCCGTGCGTCGGGCCCCGCGCGGGTCAGCCTCCCGGAAGCTCCAGATCGCTCTTGTTCAGCTCTTCGATGTTGACGTCCTTGAAGGTCAGCACGCGGACCTGTTTCACGAACCTCGCGGGCCGGTACATGTCCCAGACCCAGGCGTCCGCCATGGACACCTCGAAGAAGACCTCGCCCTGGACGGAGTGCACCTGCATCTCGTAATCGTTGGTGAGGTAGAAGCGCCGTTCGGTCTCGATCACATATTTGAACAGACCGACGACATCGCGGTACTCCCGGTAGAGCTTCAGCTCCATCTCGGTCTCGTACTTCTCGAGGTCCTCGGCGCTCATGGCATGTTTCCCCTTCAGCCGTGCGTCCCCCCATTGTGCGTCAGCCTCCGACGTCCCCGGACGATCAGACGATCTCGGCGGCGAGGAGCAACGGAACACGCGGGGGACCCTCGTCGAGGAGCGTTCTCAGCAGCTCGGCGAGTCTGGTCGGGTACACCGTCTCACGCGCCGAGAGAAGTTCGGCGGAAGTCCACCACCTCAGCCCCGCGACGCTGCGCAGTTCCAGCTCGGTGAGGCCCTGCGGGGCGGTGGCGGTCTGTGCCGTACGGGCCAGGAAGTACCACTCGTCCTGGTCCCAGCGGCGTCCGTCGAACGGAAAGGAGCAGGTCCGCTTCCAGAGCACCGGCCCCAGCTCGACGTGGGTGATCCCGGTCTCCTCGGCCAGCTCGCGGCGGGCGGCCTCCTCGTGGGTCTCGTCGCCCTCCAGGCCTCCGCCGGGCGTGAACCACCAGTCGTCGTCGGGGTCGGCCGGCTCATGGCCGTGGAGCAGGAGAATGCGGTCGTCGGGGTCCAGGAGCACCACCCGGGCCACCCTGCGCGCCCCGGCGGTCACCGGGAGGCTCCGGAGGCCCGCCTGCGGGCCGAGCGGGCCGCCACAGGCCCGTACGCCGCTCCGCCGAGGATGAGCACCATGCCCACCACGGCGGCCCCCACCTGGAGCGGGAGCGGGCCGTCGGCGGAGATTCCGCCGGGCAGCGCGGCAAAGGCGGCGGGGCGGCCGATCATGCCGTTCATCGGCCAGGCGACCGCGTCGACCCTGCCCTGGACGGCGCTCAGGGGTACCGAGCCCTGCCCCGGGTCGTCCAGGTGGACCCGGGAGTCCAGGGAGGTGGACCGCTCGTCGCCGAGCAGGAAGATCTGGCCCTCGGGCACCTCGGCGGAGAAGTCCTGCGGCGAGGCGGGCGCCGGTCTGCCGTCGGCGGCGCGGCGCCGGTCCAGATACGGCTCGTCGACGGGCGTCCCGCCGACGGTGAGCCGTCCCTTCTCGTCGCAGCAGGCCACCGTGTCCCCGCCGATACCGACCACGCGCTTCACCATCGGGGTGTCGCCCCAGACGCGGTCGGTGAAGACCACCACGTCACCGCGGCGGACGTCGTCACCCGATATCCGCTCCGCGAGCACCCGGTCCCCGGCGTTCACCGTGGGGGACATGGAGTCGGTGGGGACGGCGTACGGCTTGTAGACCACCGCCGCCCAGAGGAAGCCGCCGAGGAAGAGTACGCAGCCGACGGCCACGGCCAGACCCGACACCATGGCGCCGGTCCGGCCGCGGCCGGCCTCGTCACGTTTCGTACCGCTCATCCCAGCGCTCCCCCATCGGAGATCGACTATCGCTGATCCGAGTCGGCACCCTACCCGGCGGTACGCCGGACGGTCAGCCTCCTGCGCCGCCACAGCACCAGGGGCACGGCTCCGGCCAGGCCCAGTGCGGCCGGGGCCATGGCGGCGGCCGCGTTCAGTGCGGGCTGGTCGAAGGTGTCGGGGACGGGCAGGGTCCCCCAGCGGCCGATGGGCCAGGCGACGACGATCGCGCGGCCGACGACCTCGTCGTTGGAGACGGTGCCCTGGCCGGGAAGCTCCTGGTGGTAGCGGGAGTCCAGGGAGTTCTGCCGGTGGTCGCCCATGACGAAGATCCGGCCCTCCTCGACCTTGATCGGGCCGAAGGGCCTGTCGTTGCAGGGGGTGTTCCCCGGGAAGATGAACGACTTCTCGTCGAGCACCTTGCCGTTGACCGTGACCGGTCCGTTCTCCTTGCACTCCACGGTGTCGCCGCCGACCGCGATGACCCGCTTGATCAGGTCCTTCTCCTCGGAGGAGGGCATCAGACCGATGAAGCTGAGGAACTTCTGCGCCACATTGGGCTCGGGGGTGGCGGTGTCCTCCAGCCAGCCGCCCGGGTCGTGGAAGACCACGACCTCGCCGCGCTCCGGCTCCGCGCCGAACCAGGGGGTCAGCTTGTCGACCAGCACCCGGTCGCCCCTTTGCAGGGTGTTCTGCATCGAGTCCGAGGGGATCGAGAACGCCTGGATCAGGAAGGTCTTGATCAACAGCGCCAGGACCAGGGCGATGACGATGAGCAGCGGCAGCTCCACCCAGAAGGAGCGCTGCTTCTTGGGAGGCCTGCCGTCCCCCCTCGACGCACCGCCGTCGTCGCCCGGCACTCCGCCGTCGTCGCCGGGCGCACCGCCCTCACCGCCCGGTGGGACCGCCGGGCCGCCTGCGGGAGACTCTTCGCGCCCCGGCCGGTCCTCGGGCTCGTCGCGTCCGGATCGTGCGCCGACCGCCAAATCCCCCACATCCACTCCTCAGTACGTGCCACTGCCCGCGCCCCAACCGGCGCAGGCCCACCACTCCCATAACGAGCGGGAGTTCCGCAGGGGTCGGGAGCCGGACCATTCCGTCTCGATCTGAAGGGGCAACTCTATGCGACGGCCCCGGAATGGCTGCCTCCGTTCCGTCCGCCGGCCTCGGCGCCACTGCTCCTGACCCGCTCGCCCGTGCCACCGCGGCGAAGGTCTCACGCTCTTCGAGCGTGGTCCAGTTGGCGAGCGGCCAGGCGATCACGACGGCCCGCCCCACCACCTCGGCCTCGGAGACCGTGCCCCGGTCGGGCTCGTCGAGGTGGAAGCGGGAGTCGGCGGAGTTGGACCGGTGGTCGCCCAGCACGAAGAGGCGCCCGGGCGGGACCTCCACCTCGAACTCCACGGTCGAGGGGCGGTCGTCCGGGTGCAGGTAGGGCTCGGTGAGCGGTACGCCGTTGACGGTGACCCGACCGTCCTCGCCGCAGCACTTCACGGTGTCACCGCCGACCGCCACCACGCGTTTGATCAGGTCCTGCTCGTCGTCGGAGGGCAGCAGCCCGATGAACTTCAGGGCCGCGGTGACCTGCTTGACACCGACCGGCGGGTCTTCCTTCTCCTCGGTGCCCTCCTGCTGGAGCCAGCCGCCGGGGTCCTTGAAGACGACGACGTCCCCGCGCTGCGGCCTCGACCCGAACAGCGGGGTCAGCTTGTCCACCAGAACGCGGTCGCCGATCTTGATGGTCTGCTCCATCGACCCGGACGGGATCACGAACGCCTGGACCAGGAAGGTCTTCAGGACCAGCGCGATCAGCACCGCCATCACGATGAGGACCGGTATCTCCTTCACCGCGGACCTGCGGCGCTTGCGCCGGACCTTCCTGGCGAGCCTGCGGCGCTCGGCCCGGGTCGGCAGCGACCGGGGCCCGGTGGGCCGGCTCCCGGTCGGCAGGGAGGCGTGGGGGTCCGGGGCGCCGCGGGGGCGCCCGCGGTTACCCATGCGCCCCGCCGGGCTCCCGTACGCCGTCGAAGGCGCCGGTGCCGTCGAGGCCGCCGATCCGGGCGGGCGGCCAGCCCAGCCAGTCCACCCGGCCGATCACCCGCTCGACGGGGACCATTCCTCCGCCGGGCGAGCCCAGGCGGTCGCGGGAGTCGCTGGAGCGGCTGCGGTGGTCGCCCAGCATCCAGAGCGTGCCGGGGGGGACGACGATGTCGAACGGCGCCTTCGAGGCGGTGTCCCCGGGGTGGAGGTACGTCGTCTCGTCCACCGGCGCTCCGTTCACCGTGAGTCTTTCCCGCGCGTCGCAGCAGACGACCCGGTCGCCGCCCACGCCCACCACACGCTTCACGAAGTCGGTGTCGGCGGGTTCCGCCAGGCCGAGCGAGGCCGCCGCCCCCCGGGCCAGGGCGGCCACCGGATCGGCGTCCGGGTCCTCCCGTACGAAGGAGCCCGTTCCGTCGAAGACCACGACGTCCCCGCGCTCGGGCTCGGCGCCGAAGCGGTACGCCAGCTTGTTGACGAGCACCCGGTCCCCCACCCGCAGCGTGGGCTCCATCGAGCCGCTGGGGATCAGGAAGGGTTGGACCACGAAGGCGCTGAACAGCAGCAGCCCGGCCACGCCCGCCACCCCCACGAGGAGAACGCGCCGCCGCCAGGGCCGTACGCGGGCGAAAGCCCCCCGAAGACGCGGGAAGCGCGACCGCTCCTCGGACCCGGTGCGGGGTTCCGAGGAGCGATCGCGCTCCGAGTGCTCTGCTTGGCTGTCCATCGCCGCCGAATCCTATCCGGCCGCGCTGTGGACACCAGCGGTGCCTCAGTTGTCGCGCTTCTCCTTGATCTTCGCGGCCTTGCCGCGCAGCTCACGGAGGAAGTACAGCTTGGCGCGACGGACGTCACCGCGGCTGACCAGCTCGATCTTCTCGAAGATCGGGCTGTGCACCGGGAAGGTGCGCTCGACTCCGACGCTGAAGGAGACCTTGCGGACCGTGAAGGTCTCGGAGACGCCCGAGCCCTGGCGGCGGATGACGACGCCCTTGAACTGCTGGATACGGGAGCGGTTGCCCTCGATCACGCGCACGTGGACGTTGACGGTGTCACCCGGGCGGAACGCCGGGACGTCCGAGCGGAGGGTGGCGGCGTTGACGCCATCGAGCAGGGAAGACATGAGTTCTGCTTTCTTCGCCGATGCCACAGGTCATCGACGGGATATCGAGAGGAGTGAAGGAGTGCTGATCGCGTCGGGCGGGCGGCTTTCCCCCTGTGGCAGGGGCGCACGCCGGACGTACAGCAGCGGCCTATTCTTCCACGGCCGGTGGCCTGCGCCAAAATCGGCCACCGGGCTCCGGCGCGAAGCCCAGGATGGAGAGGATCTCGCGGTCCTTCTTGTCGAAGGCGCCCGCCTCGCAGCGCTCGATCAGATCGGGCCGGTTGAGGGCGGTCCGGGCGAAGGCCTGGTCCCGCCGCCAGCGGGCGATCTTCCCGTGGTGACCGCTGAGCAGGACGTCCGGGATGGACCGGCCGCGCCACTCGGGCGGCTTGGTGTAGACGGGGCCCTCCAGGAGGTTGGCCATGGCTCCGGGGGCGAAGGAGTCGTCGCGGTGGGACTCGGCGTTGCCGAGGACGCCGGGCAGCAGCCGGGCCACGGCCTCCGTGATGACCAGGACGGCCGCTTCCCCGCCGGCCAGCACATAGTCACCGATGGAGACCTCGACGACGGGGACGCGGGTGGCGTACTCGTCGATCACCCGGCGGTCGATGCCCTCGTACCGGGCCGGGGTGAAGACCAGCCAGGGCTGCGCGGACAACTCCACGGCCAGCTCCTGGGTGAACGGGCGGCCACTGGGTGTGGGCACCACGAGGACCGGGGAGTGCGCGCCGGACTCGTAGCCGTCGGCCAGCGCCTCGTCCAGCGCCTCCCCCCAGGGCTCGGTCTTCATGACCATGCCGGGGCCGCCGCCGTAGGGGGTGTCGTCGACCGTGTTGTGCCGGTCGTACGTCCACTCCCGCAGATCGTGGACGTGGACGTCCAGCACCCCGCGGGCGCGGGCCTTGCCGACCAGGGAGACGTTCAGCGGGTCCAGGTACTCGGGGAAGATCGTGACGACGTCGAGCCGCATCAGGAGCCGTCGCCCTTCGGCGTCCCGCCGGGCTCCCCGGCCACCGCGTCCGCGTCGCGGTCGGCCGCCTCCGCGTCGCGCGAGGAGGCCACCACGGCCTCGCTCTCGTCGATCAGGCCGGGCGGCGGGGTGATGACCGCGCGCTGCTCCTCCAGGTCGATCTCGGTGACGATCTCCTCCACGAAGGGGATCATCACCTCGCTGCCGTCGGGGCGCTCCACGATGAACAGGTCCTGCGAGGGCAGGTGGGAGATCTCGGTGATCCGGCCGATCTCCGTGCCGTCGGCGAGGACGACGTCCAGGTCGATCAGCTGGTGGTCGTAGAACTCGTCCTCGTCCTCCGGCAGCTCCGCCGGGTCCACGTCGGCGATCAGCAAGGTGTTGCGGAGCGCCTCGGCGCCCGTCCGGTCGTGCACGCCCTCGAAGCGCAGCAGCAGCCTGCCGCTGTGGACCCGGCCGGACGCGACCGTCAGCGGACCCGTCGCCGCCGGTTCGGTGGCCAGGACGGCACCGGGGCCGAGCCTCAGCTCCGGCTCGTCCGTTCGTACCTCGACGGTGACCTCGCCCTTGATGCCGTGGGCGCGGCCGATCCGCGCGACTACCAACTGCACGCTGTTCTCCGAATTGATGGGGTACGGAAACGGTGGCGCCCCGGTGGCCGACGACGGAGGCCGGGGACCGACAAAGGCCGGGGACGGCTCGAAAGCCCTCCCCGGCCCTGGCCGGTGTTCAACTGCGGTCAGCGGACCTGGTCCACATCGACGAGGTCGACGCGGATGCCACGGCCGCCGATGGCGCCCACGACGGTCCGCAGGGCGCGGGCGGTGCGGCCGTTGCGGCCGATCACCTTGCCGAGGTCGTCGGGGTGGACCCGGACCTCCAGCACGCGCCCGCGGCGCAGGGTGCGCGAGGCCACCTGCACGTCGTCGGGGTTGTCGACGATGCCCTTCACGAGGTGCTCGAGAGCCTCCTCGAGCATGCTCAGGCCTCGGTCGACTCGGTGGACGCGGCAGCGTCAGCAGCCTCGTCCGCCTTCTTGTCGGACTTCTTGGCCTTGGGGGTGATGGCCTCGCCCTTGGCCTCGTCGCCGTCCGCGGACAGCGCCTCGAACAGGGCACGCTTGTCAGCCTTGGGCTCCGGCTGCAGCAGCGGCGCGGGGGCCGGGAGGCCCTTGTGGGCCTGCCAGTCACCGGTGAGCTTCAGGATCGCGAGGACCGGCTCGGTCGGCTGGGCGCCGACGGACAGCCAGTACTGCGCGCGCTCCGAGTTGACCTCGATGCGGGAGGGGTTCTGCACCGGGTGGTACAGGCCGATCTCCTCGATGGCCCGGCCGTCACGGCGGGTACGGGAGTCGGCGACGACGATGCGGTAGTGAGGCGAACGGATCTTGCCCAGACGCTTCAGCTTGATCTTGACTGCCACGGAAGTGGTGTCTCCTGGTCTCTGACGTGGTTGGGCACAACAAAGATGCCACGTGGGGTTGCGGTACTCGGAGTGCCCGATGGACGCGTCAGCCGGAGGAGAGAGGGGTCCTGTGCGACTGTCGAGTACAGCTAGCCATTGTGCCACACCACTTCACCTCACCCCACCGCGACCGCCGCTTCGGGGATCCGGAACGGCTTGCCGCAGCCACCGCAGACGATCGGCGCCTGGGCCAGGACCGAGGGGACGACACGGACGTTGCGTCCGCAGTCGCAGACGGCCTTGACCCGGACCCCGCCCCCGGAGGAGCCGTGCCGAGCCGCAGGGCCCCGGAAGGAGCGCTTGGTGTCGGCGGCGGTGGCGACCGTGTGCGCCTTGAGGGCGCGCTGCAGCCGTTCGGTGGTCGGGCGGTACCGGCGCTTGGCTTCGGGATTCAGCGTGACCAGCGAGAATCCGCTGCTGGGGTGGGGCTCCTCGGCATGGTCGAGGCCCAGCTCCTCGGCGATCGCGAGGAAGCGTCTGTTGTGGTAGCGGCCGGCGCGTGAGGTGTCACGGACTCCTCTCGCGGCGGCGATGCCGTGGACTGCCTCGTGGAGCAGTCGCTCGAAGGAGAGCTCGGCGCCACAGGCGGACGAGGACTCTCCGATCAGGGACTCGGGCGCGGCTAGATCGGGCAGCTCGGGGTGGTGCCGCTGAATGTCGGCCCACGCCTGTGCCAGCTCTGCGGCAAGTACAGGTGGTGTCGTGCTCACGTCGTGACAACGAGTCCGAGTGCCGTGGTGTTCCTATTCCGGGGCATCCCAAATAATTTGCACGTACCAGTCAGTTGCTCGTGATGTGCCCTGGATGCGTCCGGAGGCGGGCGGGTGCGCCGAACTGCGGAGAAGCCACACAGCTCGCACCAAGGTGGTGCACAGCGCGCGGTGCGCCCGGCGTACGGGGTGTGCGGTGCGCCGGCGCCCGTCGCCACTTACCGGGCCGCCTGTGAGGGTACCCGGCCGACCGTTCGACGTGCCCGGTGCCCGGTGTCGGGTCAGACTGGTCCGACAGAGGCGCACGACCGGGGTACGCAATCAGTGCCCCACAACCCCTGGACGGAACGGCCGATGCGCAGTTCCCTGACATACGGGGGGTGCGGGACATACGCACACGGGGGCCGTCCACTCGGGCAAGATCGAACCTCTTGGCGGATTGGGGCGCTTTCCATGACACCAACGCTCGTCCGGAACCTCCGGGACGCGGATACCTCCGCGCCGGCGGACGCCGGTACCCGTGCCCGCGACTGGGCCGAGATCCAGGAACGCATGCTGGCACCGCTCTACGAGGCGGTGTACGACCGGCTCGAAGTCGGGGCCGCCACCCGGATGCTGTCGCTCGGCTGTGGCTCCGGGCTCGCCCTGCTGATCGCGGCGGCCCGGGGGGCGCAGGTCACGGGCGTGGACTCCGACCGGGAGCGGCTGGCTCTGGCGCGCGCCCGGCTGCTGCCCGGGGAGGGCGCGGAAGGTGCGCCCGCGCACCGGGCCCGGCTGCACGAGAACGGACTCCCCGCGGGCGCCGGCGCGGAGGGGGCACCGTACGACCTGATCACCGTGTTCGAGCCGATCGGCTGTGCGGCCGGTGACTCGGAGGGGCTGGCGCCCGCGCTGGAGGCGGCGCTGCCGCTGGCGGCCCGGGGCGCGACGGTGGTCCTGACCGGCTGGGGCCCGCCGGAGCGGTGTGCCACGGCCCCGGTGCTGCGGGTGGCGGCCCGGCTGACGGAGTCCGCGCGTCCGCCCCGGCCGGGCGGGTGGCGGCCGACGCTCCGGGACGATCTGGAGGACGTGGCCGCGCGGACGGGGCTGAAGCCGGACGGTTCGGGGCGGGTCTCCTGCCCGTTCGGGTACGCGGACCAGGAGAGCGCGGTGCGCGGGCTGCTGTCGACCGGGCTCTTCGACGCCGCCGTACGGGCCACCGACCGCTCCCAGGTGGAGAAGGAGGTGGCGGAGGCGCTGCATCCGTACCGGCGACCGGACGGCACGGTGTGGATGCCGAACGTCTTCCGTTACCTGGTCTGCACGACGTGACCCGAGGCAAGCCGTACGCGATGACCTGAAGGACGCCGTACGCGCGTCAGGGGCGCCCTCTCCCAAGGGGCGCCCCTCACGCATGCCTGCTGTCGTCGCTCAGCCCATGAACTTCTTGAACTCGTCCGGCAGCTCGAAGTTCTTGTCGCCCTGGGCCGGCAGCCCGAACGCTCCGCCCTGGGCGGCGGCCTGCTCGCGGCGCTCCGCGGCGGCGGCCTCCTCGGCCTTGCGCTTCATCGGGTTACCGCTCTTGCGCTTGCCCTTGGCCTGCTTGACCTGCTTCTTCTGTCGGCCGGGACCGCCACCCATGCCGGGCATGCCGGGCATCCCGGGCATGCCGCCGCCCTGGGCCATCTTCGACATCATCTTGCGGGCCTCGAAGAAGCGCTCCACCAGGCTCTTGACGGCGGAGACCTCGACGCCCGAACCCTTGGCGATGCGGGCCCGGCGCGAGCCGTTGATGATCGTCGGCTCGGCGCGCTCCTTGGGCGTCATCGACTTGATGATCGCGGCGGTGCGGTCGATGTCGCGCTCGTCGATGTTGTTGATCTGGTCCTTGATCTGCCCCATGCCGGGCAGCATCCCGAGCAGCTTGGAGATGGAGCCCATCTTGCGGACCTGCTCCATCTGGGCCAGGAAGTCGTCGAGGGTGAAGTCCTTCCCGCCCTTGCTCGACTGGAGCTTCGAGGCCATTTTGGCGGCCTCTTCCTGGCTGAAGGTCTTCTCCGCCTGCTCGATCAGGGTGAGCAGGTCACCCATGTCGAGGATGCGGGAGGCCATCCGGTCCGGGTGGAACGCGTCGAAGTCCTCCAGCTTCTCGCCGTTCGACGCGAACATGATCTGCTTGCCCGTGACATGGGCGATCGACAGGGCCGCACCACCGCGGGCGTCACCGTCGAGCTTGGAGAGGACCACGCCGTCGAAGCCCACGCCGTCGCGGAAGGCCTCGGCGGTGTTGACCGCGTCCTGACCGATCATCGCGTCGACGACGAAGAGGATCTCGTCGGGGCTGACGGCGTCCCGGATGTCCGCGGCCTGCCGCATCAGCTCCTGGTCGATACCGAGGCGGCCGGCGGTGTCGACGATGACGATGTCGTGGACCTTGGCCCGGGCGAACTCGATGGAGTCCTTGGCGACCTGGACCGGGTCACCGACGCCGTTGCCCGGCTCGGGGGCGTAGACCGCGACCCCGGCGCGCTCGGCGACGACGCTCAGCTGGTTGACGGCGTTGGGGCGCTGGAGGTCGCAGGCGACGAGCAGCGGGGAGTGTCCCTGGCCCTTGAGCCAGAGGCCGAGCTTCCCGGCGAGCGTCGTCTTCCCCGCACCCTGGAGACCGGCCAGCATGATCACGGTGGGCGCGGTCTTGGCGAACCGGAGGCGCCGGGTCTCGCCGCCGAGGATGGCGACGAGCTCCTCGTTGACGATCTTGACGACCTGCTGGGCGGGGTTGAGCGCCTGGGAGACCTCGGCGCCGCGCGCGCGCTCCTTCACGTTGGCGATGAAGGCCCGGACGACGGGGAGGGCGACGTCGGCCTCGAGCAGGGCGATACGGATCTCGCGTGCCGTGGCGTCGATGTCCGCCTCGGACAAGCGGCCCTTGCCCCTGAGGTTCTTGAAAGTCGCGCTAAGGCGGTCGGAGAGAGTATCGAACACGGCGCTCGTCGGTCCTCAGGGTCGGGGGCGGGGCAGGTAAGTCGCCCTCCAGGGTATCCGGCCCCCGGAGAACACCGAGCCCTCGCCCACAACCGGCCGGGCGAGGGGGCGTCGTACGGATCAGCCGAGGGCCTTCTCGACCTCCCGGACGACCTCGGCGGCGCGGAGTGCCGGCAGGGGTTCGCCGTCGGCGCCGGTGACGTAGAAGGCGTCCACGGCGTTGGCGCCGAGGGTGGAGACATGGGCGCTGCGCACCCGTACGGCGCTGGATTCCAGGGCGTTGCCGATCCGGTGCAGCAGCCCCGGGGCGTCCTGGGCGCGGACCTCGATGACGGTGGCCCGGCGGGAGCCCGCCGCGGCGACGGTGACCCGGGGCGGCGGGGCTTTCACCCCACGCCTGCGCGGGTAGGCCGCCTCCCGCTCCGCGAGCCGGGCGCGGATGTCCAGGGAGCCGTCCAGGGCGCGTACGAGGTCGGCGCGGAGCCGGGCGGCCTGCGGGAGGGACCCGTACTCGGCCGCCACGCGCCAGCTGAGCAGCAGCAGGTCCGCGCTCTCCCCCACCTCGTTGGGCAGTTCCACCGCCCGCAGGTCGGCCGCGCGCACGGTGAGCCGGTGCAGGGCGAGGACTCCGGCGGCGGCGGGCAGCACACCGGGCCGGTCGGGCAGGGCGATGAGCAGCTCGACGCCGACGGGTGCCACCTCGCCGTCCCCGGCGGGCTCCTCGGGCCGGGTGTGCAGGGTGAGGACGGGTTCGCCGGTGCGCAGGGCCTCGACGGCGAGGCGTTCGTGCTCGGCGCTGGGCGCTCCCTCCTCCGTCTCCTCGGGGGCCTCCCCCGCGAGGACGGCGGCGACGCGTTTGACCAGGTCGGCCACGAGGGAGGCCCGCCAGGCGGACCAGGCGGCGGGCCCGGTGGCGAGCGCGTCGGCCTCGGTGAGGGCGTGCAGCAGCTCCAGGGTGGAGGCGCTGGAGACGGCGGCGGCCACGGACCGCACGGTGGCGGGGTCGTCCAGGTCGCGCCGGGTCGCTGTCTCGACGAGCAGGAGATGGTGGCGTACGAGGGTGGCGATGACTCCCACGTCGTGCTGGTCGAAGCCGATCCGGGTGGCCATGTCCCGGGCGATGACCTCACCGGCCACCGAGTGGTCGCCGGGCCAGCCCTTGCCGATGTCGTGGAGGAGGGCGGCGACCAGCAGGAGGTCGGGGCGGTGGACGCGGCGGGTGAGGGAGGAGGCCCGGACGGCGGTCTCCACCAGGTGCCGGTCGACGGTCCAGGTGTGGACGGGGTTGCGCTGGGGGCGGCAGTGGACGCGTTCCCAGTCGGGCAGCAGCCGGGTGATGATCCCTTCCGCTTCGAGCGCCTCCCAGACGCCGACGGTGGCCTCCCCCGCGCCGAGCAGGGTGACCAGCTCCTCACGGGCCTCCGGCGGCCAGGGGACCGGCAGCGGCCGGACGGTGGTGGCGAGATGGCGTACGAGGTGGCGGGAGAGCGGCAGACCGGCCTCGGCGGCGGCCGCGGCGGCGCGCAGGGTGAGGACGGGGTCGCGGTCGGGGCGGGCGGCCCGGGCGAGGACCACCTCGCCGTCGGCCTCCACCACACCGTCCGCGAGCGGGGCGCGCTCCGGGGCGGGCTTGGCGGAGACCCGGCCGCCGCTGAGCAGGGCGCGTAGCTTGGGGCGGACCGAGCGGGCGCGCAGCACCCGGTTGACCTCGCGCCAGGTGATGTCGGTGGCGTACGAGACCGTCCGGGCGGCCTCGTACACCTGGCGCAGCAGCGCGTCGGCGTCGAGCAGGCCGAGCGCCCGGGCCACCTGGTCCTGCTCCTGGAGGGCGAGGCGGTCGGTGGCGCGGCCGGTGGTGAGGTGGAGGGCGTCGCGGGCGTCCAGGAGGGTGCGACGGGCCTGGTCGAGCCCTTCACGCGGGGCGTCCGCGACCCAGGAGGCGGCGACGGCGCGCAGGGCGGTGGCGTCGCGGAGGCCGCCGCGGGCCTCCTTGAGGTCGGGTTCCAGGAGGAACTGGAGCTCGCCCGTCCGCTCAGCGCGTTCCTGGCACAGCTCGTGGAGGGCGGGGAGGCGCCTGGGTGCCTGGTTGCGCCAGTCCGCGAGGATCGCGGTGCGCAGGGAGGCGACGAGCCCGAGGTCGCCTGCGACGGGACGGGCGTCCAGCAGCCCGAGCTGCACCTTGAGGTCCTCCCCGGCCGTCTTCCGGGCTTCGCCGGGGGTGCGCACGGAGTGGTCGAGGGCGAGGCCCAGGTCCCAGACCGGGTACCAGACGGCGTCCGCGAGGGCGGCCACGGCGGCCGCGTCGGCGCTGCCGTCGTGGAGCAGGAGCAGGTCGAGGTCGCTGCGGGGGGAGAGTTCGCCGCGTCCGTAGCCGCCGACGGCGACGAGGGCGGCCCCGCGCACCCCGGCGCGGGTCGCGGCGGCCGTGAACAGGCCGGTGAGCCAGTCGTCGGTGAGCCGGGCGAGGGCCGCACGGCGGGGCGGCCCGGACCGCGCCTCCTGCTGGAGGAGGCGCAGCCGGGCCGCCGCGTAGCCGCTGGGTCCCGAGTCTTCGCTGTCGGTGATCGCTTCGGTGCTCGTCACCCAGGTGCCTTCCGTTTGGCGGGGCCTCGGTCAGGGGCGCCCGTCCGGTGTGCGGGGCCGTCGGTCGGGGGGCGTCGGGCCGGGGACCCGGGTCTTGGCCCGGAGGATGTCCCGGCGGCTGCCGGCCCTCGGCCGGAGAGCGTGCGGCCGTGCCTCGGCCCCTGGGGCGCCGTACGCCCCGTCGACCGAGGGCGCCCGTACGGTGCGGGGGCGTCGGGCCGGGCGCCGGAGCCGCGGCCCGCGGCGTCCGGCCCGCTCGCCGAGGCTTCCGGCCCCGGCAAGCGCCTCCGTCAGAGGGCGTCCGGACCGCGTTCGCCGGTGCGGACGCGGACGGCGGTCTCGACCGGGACGCTCCAGACCTTCCCGTCGCCGATCTTGCCGGTCCGGGCGGCCTTGACGACGACCTCGATGAGCTGTTCGGCGTCCTCGTCCTCGACCAGCACCTCGATGCGGATCTTGGGGACCAGGTCGACGGTGTACTCGGCGCCCCGGTAGACCTCGGTGTGGCCGCGCTGGCGGCCGTAACCGCTGGCCTCGGTGACGGTCAGCCCCTGGACGCCGAAGGCCTGGAGGGCCTCCTTGATCTCGTCCAGCCGGTGGGGCTTCACGACCGCGGTGATGAGCTTCATGCGTCCACCTTCTTTGCCTTCGGTGCTGCCGTCGGGTCCGCCGCTGCGGCGGTGGTGCGGGCCGTCGTGCCGCCGCCTGCGCCGCTGAAGTCGTACGCGGTCTCGGCGTGCTCGACCTGGTCGATGCCGGAGATCTCGTCGTCCTCGGAGACCCGCATCCCGATGGTCCGGTGCAGGATCAGGGCGATGAGGCCGGAGACGACGAGAGAGTACGCGAGGACCGCGACGACGCCGACGACCTGCTTGCCGAGCTGTTCGAGGCCGCCGCCGTAGAAGAGGCCCCGGGCGTCGGACTGGACCCCGCCGGTGGCGAAGAAGCCGACCAGGACGGAGCCGATGATGCCGCCGACGAGGTGGACGCCGACGACGTCCAGGGAGTCGTCGTACCCGAACTTGTACTTCAGGCCGACCGCCATGGCGCACAGGACACCGGCGATGGCACCGACCGCGATGGCGCCGAGCGGGGAGACGGAACCCCCCGCCGGGGTGATGGCGACCAGGCCGGAGACCGCGCCGGAGGCGGCGCCGAGGGTGGTGAAGGAGCCGTGGCGCAGCTTCTCGTAGATCAGCCAGCCGAGGACGGCGGCGGCGGTGGCGACCTGGGTGTTGAGGAACATGACCGCGCCGACGCCGTCGTCGTTGCCGAGCCAGGACCCGGCGTTGAAGCCGAACCAGCCGAACCACAGGAGGGCCGCGCCGAGCATGACGAGCGGCAGGCTGTGCGGCCGCATCGGGTCCTTCTTGAAGCCGATGCGCTTGCCGATGACGAAGATCACGCCGAGCGCGGCGGCGCCCGCGTTGATGTGGACCGCCGTACCGCCGGCGAAGTCGATGACGCCCATCTCGAAGAGCCAGCCGCCCGAGCCCCAGACCCAGTGGGCGACGGGGAAGTAGACGACCGTGACCCACAGGACGATGAAGAGCGCCCACGCGGTGAACTTCACGCGGTCGGCGAGCGCACCGCTGATCAGAGCCGGGGTGATCACGGCGAACATCAGCTGGAAGGCGGCGAAGACGTACACCGGGATGGTGGTTTCGTCCCACAGCTCGTTGAGTCCGATGCCGCTCAGACCGACGTAGTCGGAGCTCCAGCCGACGACGGACCCGATGTCGGAGCCGAAGGCGAGGCTGAATCCGTAGAGCACCCACAGGATCGTGACGATCCCGAGGCTGATGAAGCTCATCATCAGCATGTTGAGGGTGCTCTTGACGCGGACCATGCCTCCGTAGAAGAAGGCCAGACCGGGGGTCATGAGCATCACCAGGGCCGAGCAGATGAGCATGAACCCGGTGTTGGCGGCAGACAGCCCGGGGGCGTCTGCGGCAAGCGTCGTGATGCCTGGGGGCATCGGCGTCTCCTCGTCGTCGGAGCGGCCGCGGCGTGCGGGGGAAGGCTGCGGGACCACTGGGAAGGGTGCGGGCCGGTCGGAGGCATCCGGCGGATCATGGCCGGAGACCGCCTGTGGGCCACGAGATTGGCGGAGCGCCGTTTCCGGGGAAGCCGCACGATGTTTCGCGAGCGTGACGAAGAGGTGGTGCGTGTTACGGGGGAATGAATCCCGGGTGGCGAGCCCGGTGCGCTGCCTACCATGCAGCCCATGCCGCGGACGGTGTGGCCGAAACGCCGTTGGATGGACCGAAAGGACCCGTCGTACGCCGCTGTACGCGCCCCGGCCGCCAACCCCCCTCACGCGAACCGGCCGCGGCTCCTCTCCGGGTGACCAGGCGATGGGGGAGCCGAGTCGGGCTGTACGGAGGGGTGCCGCGGCCGGGGCCGTGGTGCCGGGTCAGACCGCTTCGGCGGTCTCCGGCAGCTGTTCGCTGAGCAGATCGGTGAGCCGGGCGACATCCGCGACGTCCCCGAAGTCCCTGGCAGCGGTGTCGACGGTCTTGCGCAGCCGGGTGTTGACCCGCTCGGAGCGGACCTTCTTGGCGATCTTCAGGGCCTGCCCGGCGAGCACGGTGGACTGCTCGGGCTCGCGCTGGAGGAGATGGACGGTGGCCATGCCGATGAGGTTGAGCGCGTAGGAGCGCTGGTGCTCGTCGTCCTCCCCGAACAGCTCGACGGCCTTCGCCATGACCGGCTCGGCGAGCGAGGCGTAGGTGGGGCTGCGGCCGGCGACATAGGCCAGGTCACGGTAGGAGTGGGCGTTCTCCCCGTTGAGTTCGGCCTCGGAGAAGAAGCGGATCCAGTCGGGCTCGGGCTCGCCGTCCAGTCCGGCGTCCAGGAAGGTGTCCTCGGCCATCCGGACGGCCCGCTTGCACTTGCTGGGCTGGCCCATGTTGGCGTACGCGCGGGCCTCCATCGCATACAGCATGGCCTGCGTACGGGAGGTGGCGCAGTCGCGGCTGCCGTACTGGGCCAGATGGATCAGCTCCAGGGCGTCGTCGGGGCGGCCCAGGTGGATCATCTGGCGGCTCATGCTGGAGAGGATGTAGCTGCCGAGCGGCTTGTCCCCGGCCTCCTTGGCGGCGTGCAGGGCGAGCACGAAGTACTTCTGGGCGGTGGGCTGGAGGCCGACGTCGTAACTCATCCAGCCCGCCAGCTCGGCCAGTTCGGCGGCGCAGCGGAAGAGGCGCTTGGAGGCGGGGCCGGGCTGGGGCTCCTGGAGCAGGTCGGTGACCTCGTGCAGCTGGCCGACGACGGCCTTGCGGCGCAGCCCGCCGCCGCACTGGGCGTCCCACTGCCGGAACATCGTGGTGGTCGACTCCAGCAGGTCCAGCTCGGGGCCGGAGAGGCGGGAGGGCCTGCGGGCGGCGGCCTCCGACGCCGATTCGCCCGGGGCCTTGGCCGGGACCGGCACCAGCCACCGCTGCATCGGCTCGATCAGGGAGGGGCCGGCGGCCAGCGCGAGCGAGCTGCCGAGGAAGCCCCGCCGGGCGAGCATCAGATCGCTGCGGGAGAACTCGCTGAGCAGGGCGACGGTCTGCGGGCCCGCCCACGGCAGGTCGACCCCGGCCACCGAGGGTGACTGGCGGGCGGTGCGCAGCCCCAGGTCCTCGACGGCGACGACCGCGCCGAACCGCTCGGAGAACAGCTCGGAGAGGATGCGCGGAATCGGCTCGCGCGGCTGTTCGCCGTCGAGCCAGCGCCGCACCCGGGAGGTGTCGGTGCTGATGTGGTGGGCGCCCATCTGCCGCGCCCGCCGGTTGACCTGGCGGGCCAGCTCGCCCTTGGACCAGCCGCTGCGCACGAACCACGACCCCAACTGCGCGTTGGGGCGCTTGCCGCTCCCGGCCTCCGCTTCGCCTGCGCCGCCGCCGCTCACTGGAACGCCCCCATCACGCTGAATCCTCCCCGCCGAACCTCATCGCGCGAACCGACTGTCAAAATTCTGTGCACCCATCAGAATGCCGTGCATCGCCGCCGCTCGTACGGGAGTTGCACGTCGTCGAACAGGAAACCGGGTTGCCTGGGGCATACCCGTGGCTGCACATTCTCCCAGGCTTCGTGTACCGACGGTAATCCTACGATCACCCCTCCCGCGAGGGGGATTGCGGAAACGCCACCATTCGCCACCCCTTCGAATGAACCCGACTGCCGCTCGGCACGCTTGACTTGAGCCATCACGACCGATGGCGAGCGTACGGAAGCACCCGGGGGCGCACGCACCGCGCCGCACCACCTGGCGCACCACGGCGCACACCACTCGATCGAGTTGCGGCGTCGGAGCGAACCCGAGCGCTCCGGGTCGTCACCGCCGAGTCGTAACCACCGATGAGTCGGACCCGTTGGAGGGGGCATGGGCTTCACGATCGGCGGCATCCGTGAGAAACGTTCCGGCGTACGGCGGCGCGGCCGCGGCGCCGAGGCCACCGCGGTGGCCGAGTACACCGGGCTCTGGGGCTGGACCGTGGTGCCGGGCACCCGCGCCCGGGACGGCGCCTGCTCCTGCGGGCAGCGGGCCTGCCCCTCCCCCGGCGCCCACCCGCTGGGCTTCGCCCGGGAGGTCCCGGCGGGCACCGGCGTCGAGGCGGCGGCGGACGCCTGGGGCGAGACCCCGGGCGCCTCGATGCTGCTGCCGGTGGGCCGCGCCTTCGACGTGCTGGACGTGGCGGAGCAGGCCGGGCGGCGGGCGCTGGTGCGGCTGGAGCGCATGGGACTGCCACTGGGCCCGGTGGCGGTGACGCCGACCGGCCGGGCGCAGTTCCTCGTCGCGCCCGGAGCCGCCGCCGAACTGCCCGGCCTGCTCTACCGCATGGGCTGGGACGACGCGGACCTGGACCTGCGGGCGCTGGGGCCGGGCACGCACATCACCGCCCCGCCGTCCGACCTCGGCGGCCTCGGCCCGGTCCGCTGGCTGCGGCCCCCGGTACTGGACACCGCCGCCGCTCCCCCGCAGGCGCGGCTGCTGCTGGGGACGCTGGCGTACAGCTGCCACCGCTCCTAGCGGCCGGCGGCCCGCGGGAACGACGGACGGGCGGCTGGCGGCGCACGGAAACGGGGGGGGGGGGGGGGGGGGGGGGGGGGGGGGGGGGGGGGGGGGGAGGGGGGGGGGGGGGGGGGGGGGGGGGGGGGGGGGGGGTGTGTGGGGGGAGGGG
>NZ_JBWKCM010000041.1:0-41144 GCF_056436485.1 Streptomyces sp. NPDC043746
GAGAGAGCCATACCGTGCGGTGCCTCGTTTTCTCTGTCTCCTCTGCTCTCCCCTCCCCCCCCCCCCCCCCCCCCCCCCCCCCCCCCCCCCCCCCCCCCCCCCCCCCCCCCCCCCCCCCCCCCCCCGCACTCGGTCGTCCGAAGGTCGGCCCGGGGATCGGTCCGACGGTGTCGGTCCGAAGGTCGGGCCGACCGGTCAGTAGCGGTAGTGGTCCGGCTTGAAGGGACCTTCGATGTCGACGCCGATGTAGTCGGCCTGCACCTTGGTGAGTTCGGTGAGGTGGGCGTCGAGGGCCGGGAGGTGGAGTCGCGCCACCTTCTCGTCCAGATGCTTGGGCAGGGTGTAGACGTCGGTGCCGTAGTTCTGCGCCGGGTCGAAGAGGGAGATCTGCGCCAGGGTCTGGTTGGCGAACGAGCAGGACATCACGAAGCTCGGGTGTCCGGTGGCGTTGCCCAGGTTGAGCAGGCGGCCCTCGCTGAGCACGATGATCGAGTGCCCGTCGGGGAAGGCCCACTCGTGGACCTGCGGCTTGATCTCGGTCTTCTCGATGCCCGGCACCTGCGCGAGGCCGGCCATGTCGATCTCGTTGTCGAAGTGGCCCACGTTGCCGACGACGGCGTTGTGCTTCATCCGGGCCATGTGGTCGGCCATGATGATGTCGCGGTTGCCGGTGGTGGTGATGAAGATGTCACCGGTCTCGACGACCTGGTCGAGGGTGACGACCTTCAGACCGTCCATGGCCGCCTGGAGCGCGCAGATGGGGTCGGCCTCCGTGACCACGACCCGCGCGCCCTGGCCGCGCAGGGACGCCACGGCGCCCTTGCCGACGTCGCCGTAACCGCAGATCACGGCGAGCTTCCCGGCGATCATGACGTCGATGGCGCGGTTGATGCCGTCGACCAGCGAGTGGCGGATGCCGTAGCGGTTGTCGAACTTGCTCTTGGTCACCGCGTCGTTGACGTTGATGCCGGTGAAGAGGAGCTTGCCCTCCTTGCCGAGGCGGTAGAGCCGGTTGACGCCGTTGGTGGTCTCCTCGGTGACGCCGACGATGAACTTCGCCATCTCCGAGTACTTGCCCGGGTTGTCCACGAGCGAGCGGCGGAGCACGTCGAGGATGATCCGGTGCTCCTCCGGGTCGTCGACGAGCGCGTCCGGGACGGCGCCGGCCGCCTCGTACTCGGCGCCCAGGTGGACCAGCAGGGTGGCGTCACCGCCGTCGTCCACGATCGAGTGCGGGCCGGAGCCGTCGGGCCAGGTCAGCAGCTGCTCCAGGCACCACCAGTACTCCTCCAGCGTCTCTCCCTTCCAGGCGAAGACGGAGCTGCCCTTGGGCTCCTCCACCGTGCCCTCGGTACCCACGACGACGGCCGCCGCCGCCTGGTCCTGGGTGGAGAAGATGTTGCAGCTGGCCCAGCGGACGTCGGCGCCGAGCGCGGCGAGCGTCTCGATCAGGACGGCGGTCTGGATGGTCATGTGCAGAGAGCCGGCGATGCGCTTTCCGGCCAGGGGCTGCTGCGGGCCGAACTCCTGCCGCAGAGCCATCAGTCCGGGCATCTCGTGCTCGGCGAGCCTGATCTCCTTGCGACCCAGCTCGGCGAGTGAGAGATCGGCAACCTTGAATCCCCCGACCGATCCGGCACTGTCCACGGTCAACGCAACAGCCATGCTGTCATTCTCCCTGTCTGGAAATGCTGGTGACGAACCGTCAGCGTTCTGCGGGCCCAACTCTCTCATGTGGCCTCGGAACGAGCATGCCATTCCCGCTCGTGAACGCGACACCTCGGCCGATTACAGATGGCCAAATCGCGCCAGTAGTTCCGGGAGTGTCGCCCCCGCGTCCATCAGATCGCGCACCGTTCGCCCCTTTGCCAACAACTCCCTTGTGCAGGCGACGGCTTCCGCCGCCGCGCCGGGCGGCACGACGGCCACCCCGTTCTCGTCGGCGACCACGATGTCGCAGCACATGGGCGAGACCCCAGGTGCGGGCTACCCACGCGGGACCCCCGATCGGCTGCGGCGGCCGGAGCACGGCCCGCCCGCCCAACCACACAGAGTCACGCGGCCTCCAACACCAGGCTCGCCCCGGGGCACCATGACGACATTCCGGATGGGACTCCAAAACGATCGGCTCTGTCCCGTAGTCGGTGGTGATGTCGAGCAGCCGTACATGGCCATGATCTTGTGACGGATGTCAACTCTCTTGTCGGGAAGGCGCTTTCGGGCTTTCGCGCCGGTCGTCGAGGACGTGGCGGATGGCGGTGACGCGACAGTGGTCACGGCCCGCACCCGGGACGGGACGGGACGGGACGGGGCGGTGCCGTGTCCGGTGTACGGATCGCCGACGGCGAAGGCCCACGGGTATCAGCGGACGTACCGGTCGACGGCCGCCAGGCCGTCGTTCACCTGCGCGTACGGCGGCTCTGCACCTGCTCCACACCGGAGCCGGCGAGGGTATCGGTACGGAGTGCCGCTGCACTCCTCAGTGGCGCGCCGGCACTCCGTACCGGTGGATCAAGCAGCCCTGGACCGACCGACCACGGGCTCCTTCTCGCTCTCCGCCTCGGCGGCGGCGGGCGAGGGGGCCGGCGTCCGCTCGTCCAGCGGCGGGACCGGCAGATTCTCCGTCGGCTCGCCCAGCAGGATCTGCCGGATGACACGCTCGGATGCCTTGCCGTCGTCGTAGTCGCAGAACCTGCGACGGAAGGTGTCCCGCAGGGAAGCAGACCGCTCGTCCGTCCAGGCGCCGCCGGCGAAGATCTCGTGCAGCTCCTCTTGCGTCCGCGCGACGTGACCGGGCGGCTCCTCCAGCAGGTCGAGGTAGACGCCGCAGGAGGCCTTGTACGCCTCCCAGTCGTTGGCGTAGATCACGATCGGCCGGTCGAGGTTGGCGTAGTCGAAGATCATGGACGAGTAGTCCGCCAGCAGCACGTCCGCGGCAAGCTGCAGCTCCTCCGCGGCAGGGTGGGCGGTGACGTCGATGACCCGGGCCGACGACTGGAGCTTGCGCAGCTCGGGTTTCTGCTCGCAGAAGTGGTGGCCCCGCATCAGCACCACGTAGTCGTCGCCCAGAGCGTCCGCGAGAGCGGCAACGTCGAGCTGGGGGACGTAGCTCGTGGTGTAGTCCCGGTGGGTCGGCGCGTAGAGGACGGCGATCTTCCCCTTCGGGATGCCGATCTCGGCCCGGAGGCGGCGGACGTCGGCCGCGGTCGAGGTGTAGAAGACGTCGTTGCGCGGGTAGCCGGTCTCCAGCGCCGCGAAGGAGCAGGGAAACGCCCGCTCCCAGATGTCCGCGGAGAACCGGTTGGAGGATATGCAGTAGTCCCAGCGGTCCGAGCGCTCCAGGACCTTGCCGAGGTCGGTGCCCTTCGCGGCGACCGGGAAAGGCAGCAGGTCGACACCCATGCGCTTGAGTGGCGTGCCGTGCTGCGTCTGCACATGCACGGTGCCGGGCCGCTTGACGAAGCGGTCCTCGAAGTCGACGTTGTTGAAGAAGTACTTGGCGCGTGCCATGACTTCCCAGTACCTCTCGGTCCCCGGGATCACGTAGTCGGTGCCCGGCGGAAGCTTGTGGACCTCTTCCGCCTTGACCACCACGACGCCCTCGACGTGGGGGGCGATCTCCTTGGCCTTGGCATGCAGCGCGCCGGGGTTGCACACGTATCCCCGGCCCCCGTACGACGAGTAGACGGCCAGGTTCTGGTTGACGGGCTGCTTGAGCGCGTTCTCGTAGTGGCGGTCGAGGCGCTTGCCGACGACCTTCTTCCGGGTGGCGCGGACGGCCTTGCGGACCTTGCGCCGCCCCTGGTTGGCCACCTTGAGCGTCTGGTAGAGCGGGTAGGCGTTACGCGCGATCAATGCGTAACGGACACCGGCCCGCCCCTTGGGCCGGACGAAGCCCGCCGGCATGTAGCGCCGGTAGTGACGGTGCGCCAGGGCGAAGAATTCGGCCCGCAGTTCGTCGGGGACCCGATTGCTCTTCGCCAGGATGGCGGTGAAGTGGTTGACCATCTTCGTGAAAATCTGCGGCCGCCACTCCGCGAACGACGGGTCGCTTTCAATAAAGGCGAAGACCCGTGCGTACTGGTCGAATATGTCGAAATGCTTGCGGCTGACCGTGCGGAGGATATTTCCCTGACGGCGCTGGCGGTAGTGGACGACCACATGGTCCAGGGCCGCGATGCGCTCGGCGGCCATCAGCACCGGGAAGGTCCAGGGGGTGTCTTCGTAGTACCCGGGCGGGAATTCGAAACCGCGCCGCTCGATGAATTCACGCCGGTAGACCTTGTTCCACACGACCATGAGCAGGGTGAGGAAGTCGGGCCGCTGCTTCGCGGTGAAAACCTCCGGGCCCTCCGACTGGAAGACCGAGGCCAGGCCGTTGCGGGTGACGTCGCCCCACCAGAAGGTGCGGGCGTAGTCGAAGATCAGGACGTCCGGGTCGGCGGTGTCCGACAGCCGGTCGGCTATGAGCTGCAGCGAACCGGGCGTCAGTGTGTCGTCGCTGTCGAGGAAGAAGAGGTAGTCGCCGCGCGCGATCTCCATCCCCGCGTTCCGCGCCCGGCCCAGGCCCACGTTCTCGGGCAGGTGCAGTGCCCGGACCCGGCTGTCGGCCTCGGCGTACTCGTCGACGATCTCACCGCAGCGGTCGGGCGAGCAGTCGTTGACGGCGATTACCTCGATGTCGCGGAAGGACTGCTCAAGGACGGACTCGAGGCACTCCCGCAAGAAGGACTGCACTTGGTATATCGGCACAATCACGCTGATACGCGGCTTCGACACGCCCTGCTCTTCCAATCCTCTGACCACACCGGCTTCACAGACCGGGTTCGCGTCCGGGTCCGGGTCCGGAGTCTCTCGTCATCCGAAGGGCCTGAACGGGCAGGCGCGTGGTTGACAGATCAGCCAGGATACACCCGCGCGCAGATCATATGTTCGGCGCCATAGCACATACACCACCCCGTGAATACGGCGACCCTGTGATGTGCATCATGGCACCCGCCCCGGCTTCGCAGGCACGGCAGTTGGGACGGCGACCCCTTGTCGCGCGGCTCGGCACGCGCACGACCGAAAGTGCCCCGGAAACACCTGTCCGGAACCAGAGCGATTCCGCCCGGCGTCAGGCGGGGCAGACGGGACTCGAACTGATCACACTGGCCCGTCTCTCACTGGCGAAAAGGTGACCAGATAGGGCATAGCGACTCATTTTCGTCCCTGAGACCTACGCGGACCCGCTCGATTCCAGCCGTGTACAGGGTCAGCAAAACGTTCTTGTTCCGTCTTCCAGACGGCGTGATGGCTTGACCGGGACAGTCGCGCCGGAGCCCAGGTAAGGCGCCGCCCGAAAGCACCTACGCGTCCGGGAAGCGCCGGGAAGAGGTATCGATGCCTCGCTGCGTGCGGCGGTCGCGTCGTGCTTCCTCCCTGGTCACGGGGCATCGGTGCAGAACCTGCGGTCCTGATGGTCCGCGACGGCAGTGGCCTCGTGGTGTTCCGGCACACCAGACCGGCGGGTCGGTCGGCTGCCGCCGCGGCCCGCTGCGGGCCTGGGCCTCGACACCGGACAACCGGGCGAGGACAGGGGGCGGGAGATCGCGCCGCGGGTGGGCCGGCCGCTCTCGCGCGATCACCCCTCGATCACGATCACGCACCGGCCCGGGGGCACGTTCACCACGAAGCACTCGCGCCGTCGTGCTCTGCCGGCAGATGGCGAGCGCCCGCGCCGCGGGTCTGATCACCGCCCCGACCCGGCACCATGGAGACCCGGAGCCAGGAGACTTCGCGGACTGTCAGCTCCCGCAGGGTCCGGGCCTGTCGACCCGACGGCCGGTACAGGCTCGGTCACTCAGCCGAGTGAGTGCCCGGCGGCAGCTGCTCCGGGGGCACCGAGTGGCCCCTCAGCCGGAGGATGGCGGTGATCAAGCCTCCCCAGACGATGAGCATGGCGATGATCATCATGACGATCGCACTGGCGGACATCAGCGGTCCTTCCTGTCGGCGGGCGTCTCCATGTCCAGGTCGATGTCCTCGCCACCGGCCGGCCACGGCATCAGAGAGAGGATCACCCCGACCAGCAGTGCTCCGATGGCGACGCTCCAACCGGCGGAGAGCAGGAACCCGGTCGAATAGCCTTCGTAGTTCTCCTGGAACTCGGTCCGTAGGCTGTCGACCATCATCCAGCCCAGCACCAGCGGCGTGATGACTCCGAGGCAGATGCGCCACCAGTGGCCGAGCCGGATGGCGGATGTGGCGTCGGCGTTCTGCTGGAGGCTGGGGAGCTGCCGCAGCACCCAGACGATCACGATCAGGCCGACCAGAGCTGCCAGCGCGATGCCGTACTGGTTGATGAAGTGGTCCGACGCGTCCAGCAGATAGATGCCGGACTCGGTCGGGAACAGCAGGAGCGAGACCAGCGCGACGAGACCACCGATGCCCAGGACCGCCGGCTTGCGGCGCATGCCGGTCCGGTCCTGCACGGCCGAGACGACCACCTGCACGATGGAGATCAGCGAGGAGAGTCCCGCGATCACCAGAGAGCTGAAGAACAGCACACCGAAGAGGGCGCCGAACGGCATCTCCGAGATGACCGCGGGGAAGGCGACGAACGCCAGACCGATACCCGCACCCGCGACCTCGTCGACGCCGACCCCCGAGGCGATCGCCAGATAGCCCAGGGTCGCGAAGACTCCGATGCCCGCGAGGATCTCGAAGGAACTGTTGGCGAACCCCGCCACCATCGCGGAGCCCGTCAGGTCGGCCCGGCGGCCCAGGTAGGACGCGTACGTGACCATGATGCCGAAGCCGATGGACAGAGAGAAGAAGATCTGCCCGTAGGCGGCGACCCAGACGCTGCCGTTGGCGAGTTCCGACCAGTTCGGCGAGAAGAGGGCGTCAAGTCCGGTGGCCGCCCCGTCCAGGGTGAGTGCCCGGATGACCAGTGACGCGAAGAGGACGAAGAGCAACGGGATGAAGATCTTGTTGGCGCGTTCCACACCGCGCCGGATTCCGAACGCCAGGACGACCAGCACCACCACCCACACGAAGATGAGCGGCCAGAACACCCCCGGTACATAGGCGTCCAGGAAACCCGGAGTCTCCGGTGCCCGCAGGAAGTCGCCGAAGAGGAACGCCTCCGGGTCGTCCCCCCACTGCCGGCCGACGGAGAAGCCCACGTACCGCACGGCCCAGGCGATGATGACCGCGTAGTAGGTGGCGATCACGAAGGAGATGACGACCTGCCACCACCCGATGACCTCTGCCGGCCGGGCCATCTTGCGCAGTGCGGCGGGGGGCGACAGGCGGTACTTGCGCCCGATGGCGTACTCCATGATCAGCAGCGGGATACCTGCCGACAGGAGCGCGATGAGGTAGGGGAGCAGGAAGGCGCCGCCACCGTTCTCGTAGGCGATGGCGGGGAACCGCCAGATGTTGCCGAGCCCGACGGCCGACCCGATGGCGGCCAGCAGGAAGCCGGCACGGGTGGCCCATTGCTCACGTGGCTGCTCTGCCATATGCGGTCCTCGGGTGTCGTCATGGTGCTGCGGATCAAGCTGATGGCACGTTAGCGCGGAGTGCCGCCGAAATCGCGGTGACAGGGCCCGGCCGACGACACCCTCGATCCCGTGGGCGCCGAACCGCGCGCCCGGAGACCGGGAACGCCTTCGGCGCCCCGGGGCATCCGCGAGGGCACGCCGGTGGTGCCGACGGCGACACCGCTCGGCCCTGGGCCGGGCTCCGCCCGCTACTCCCGCCGGTCTGCGTCAGGGGCGTCAGGCCGGTGGTCGGGGAAGGCCGACCCCGCCGTCGCCTCGTGGTGCAGCCGCAGGAACTCAAGATGCCGCTCGTACTGGTCGAGGGTGTCGCCGATGAGCTGCTCCCTGGTGTAGCCCATGACGTCGTAACCCTGGTTGCCCTCGGCCAGCTGGACCTCGAAGCGCACGTAGGTGTCATGGGTGCTGACCGACCGGGTGGCGAAACCGGGGGTCGGCCGTTCGACGGGCCAGACCCGGTAGACGAACTGGTCCTTCGGGCCGATCGGCACGGCGAGGCCGACGTGCGGGAGGCCGTTCTCCTCGTCGGTGCCGGAGAGGAGTTCCGCCTCCACCCCCTGCTCGCGCAGTTCCTGGGCGACTTCCTCCAGTGCCGGTCGGCAGACCTCCCCCACGAACCGGGCGGCTGCCCGCCTGCCCGGGAACGACATCGCCCGCGACAACCGGTGTCGCCAGTTCCGGGCCCCCGAGGGCCCTTGTTGCGTCGTCCGCCCGGAGAGGGACCCCGGCATGGTGGTGGTCAGCGCCTCCTCGCGCATGCGTTCGGAGCGGAGCGCGAGGTAGAGCCCGGCCATGATCAGGAACATGACGAACGAGAAGGGCAACCCCATGATGATCGTGGCGTCGGTGAGAGCCTGCACTCCGCCGACCAGGAGCATGGCGAGGGTGAGCAGCCCTGTCGTCACCGCCCAGAAGACGCGGAGCCAGGTTCGCGCGTCGGTCACGGGTGTGGGGAGGTGCGAGCTGAGGTTGCCCATGACCAGGGCTCCGGAGTCGGCGGAGGTGACGTAGAGGAGCAGCCCGACGAAGGTCGCGAGCCCCGCGCTGAACAGCGCCCCGGGATACTGGTCCAGCAGACCGTAGAAGGCCTGCTCGGGGGAGTTGAGCGCGGTCTCCCCGAAAGCGGAGTTGCCGTCGCGCACCACGAACAGCGCGCTGTTGCCGAAGACGGCCAGGAAGAGGCCGGTGAAGAGGAACGGGATGATCAGCGTCGCGGCGACGAACTGGCGCAGCGTGCGGCCTCGCGAGATCCGGGCGAGGAACAGACCCACGAACGGCGCCCAGGCGATCCACCAGGCCCAGAAGAACAGCGTCCACGCGTCCAGCCACTCGGTCGGCTGATCGTAGGCGAAGGTGTTCAGCGTCATCGACGGGAATCCGCTGAGGTAGTCGCCGACGTTCTGCACCAGCGCGTTGAGCAGACGGAACGGTTCACCGACGACCAGGATGTAGAGCATCAGCAGCACAGCGAGAAGCACGTTGAGCTGCGACAGCCGGCGGATGCCCTTGTCGACCCCGGCAGCCGCCGAAACGGTGGCCATCACCACCGCGACGGCGATGAGGCCGATCTGTGCGGGCAGGCCCTCCGGGACTCCGAAGAGGACCTTGAGCCCGTAGTTCAGCTGCACCACGCCGATGCCGAGAGACACGGAGATGCCGAAGACGGTACCGATGATGGCCGCCAGATCCACCGCGTCACCGACCCTGCCGTGGATCCGGCGGCCGATGATCGGGTAGATCGCGGAGCGGATGGCGAGCGGCAACGTGTGGCGGAAGGCGAAGTAGCCGAGCGCCATGCCCATCAGCGCGTACATGGCCCAGCCGGTGATGCCGTAGTGGAAGAGCGTCCACACCACGGCCTGCTGGGCCGCCTCCAAAGACTCGGGATCCCCCTCCGGTGGCGCCAGGTAGTGGCTCACCGGGCCGGCGACGGAGAAGAACATCAAGTCGATGCCGATGCCCGCCGCGAACAGCATCGCGGCCCAGGCGAAGAGCCCGTAGTCCGGTTTGTAGTGCTTGGGGCCCAGCTTGATCGTGCCGTACTTCGACACCCCGATGAAGACGACGAACACGAGATACAGGGTCGCGGCGAGGAAGTAGTACCACCCGAACCAGCCGGAGATCTTGCCGACCACCACGCCGATGACCTCCTCGGCACCGGAGGGGGTGATAATCGCCCAGATCGAGATGGCCAGGATGAGCGTCGCGGATCCGAAGAAGACCAGCGGTTTGAGCGAGCCCGCGCCTGCCCCCCGCACAGCGGGCTCGGCCTGCGGCTGGTCCGTCTCGGGCCCGGGGCCCTTGCCTCCTGCTGTCGACATGATCGGCTCCATACTTTCCGGGACGGGTGACCGTGCGGCATCCGGTGCGCCGGAGCCGCACGGTCTTCGATTGGTGCGGCCGCCGGCAGGTGACCGGCCGCATGGTCGCAGCGGGATCGAGGCGCGGCGCCTCAGGTACACCGGGGCGGCGAGGACCCGCGCCCGGCACCTTGTCGCCGCACTCGGCGCGGACGGCCGCTTCCGCGCCCCGGAGCAGGACCGGATGAATGAGGAGGGGGGGCGGACGCGGCACCCGGGGATACCGACCCGGCCCCGCGGCGGCACGTACGCGCGCGACGACGTGCGCGCCACGGTCCGCCGCCGGTGACCGGCGGCGTCACGGCGGGGCCGACCACCTCATGTCGCCGACCGCCCCTCACAGCAGTTGTGCAGCCCACCCGGCGTGGGTCTCTTCCTCACCTCGGCCGGCGCCACGCTGATCGGCCGGGTGTCAGCAACATGGCCTGTGCGGGGGCTCCCGGTCCACGGGACTCACCGTCCCGGCGTCCAGCCGGTGGCCCAGGCACCCCGGGCGGGCTAACGCGCACGGCCGTGACGCCACGAAGCGGTGGATCACCGCGAGCCCGGCGCGGAGGTGGGCGGGACCGCGGACGCTCCGGCAGGGAGGGTGGTGACGAGCCGCCCCCGCACAGCGCGGTGTGGCGCCGCCCCGCCACTCTCCTGACGGCCCTGCGACAGGGCCTCGGGCCCGGCGGTCGGCGGACCCCCGCCTCACGTACGAGACCCTGCGGGCCGCCTGCGCCCAGCCGGTTCCTACGATCCCCTCATGAGACATCGGATCGCTCGGGACCAGTGGGAACAACGCATGCGGACCCCTCTACTGGCGCTGGCCGTGGCTTTCGCCGTCGCCTACGCCGTCCCCGTCCTGGCTCCGGACGCACCGGGCTGGACGCACGCGGCGTGCCGGGCCGTGGAGTGGGGGGTGTGGGTGGTGTTCGCTGCCGACTACGTGACACGGCTGCTGCTCACCTCCGGGAAGTGGGCGTTCGTCCGCAGCCACCCACTGGACCTGCTGGCAGTGGTCCTGCCGCTGATCCAGCCGCTGCGTCTGGTACGGCTCGTGTCCACGCTGCTGCTGGCGGGCCGACAGGCCCGCCACGCCCCGCAGATCACGCTGACCCTCTACGTCGTCGGCACCGTCGCCGGTCTCATGATGTTCGGTTCGCTCGCGGTCCTCGAGGTGGAACGGGACGCACCGGACGGCAGCATCCGCACGATCGGCGACGCCGTGTGGTGGTCCTTCACCACCATGACGACCGTGGGGTACGGCGACCTCGCACCCACGACCGGACTCGGCCGGCTGCTCGCTGTCGGACTCATGCTCTCCGGTATCGCGCTGCTCGGGGTCGTGACGGCGAACATCGCGGCCTGGTTCATCTCCCGATTCGAACGGGACGACGCCGAGGAAAGGAGACAGACGGCCCTCCTGGAAGCCCTGACCGCGGAAGTCGCCGCCCTTCGGGCCGAGATGGCGAGCAGGACGGCCGCCCCCGAGCCCGCGTCTGCGGGCTCCCCCTCCGCCGCCCCACCGCCACGCGCACGGACGGGCGACGGCGGAGAGCCGGCGGCCACAACGCCGCCCGCCTGAGCCACCAGGCTCCGCGCGGGAGGGGGCTCCGTACCGTTCCCGCACCGACCGTTTCATCGCCGCCGCACACCCCGGCCCGTGGTCGGGCGACAGACTGATGCGGCACCTCGTGCGCGGCCTGACACCCCGCCACGGCTTCTTCGACCTGACCGTCCACACCCTGTGGGCCCTGTTCGCGGCCCGCCCGAACCTGCTGCGCCCTGGTACGCCGAACGGCAAGGAACCGCGACACGTGCTCCCCGTGATGTTGGATGACCAGGAGCTGTCGGCGCGGGCGCGCCGGGAGCTGGAAGGCATCCGGTACGCGATCCGCCTTGCCGAGGCGTGAGAGGAGAGGGCGTGGCTCACGACCTGGCCGCAGTGGGCCGCTTCCTGTACGAGGCGGGAACGCTCAAGCAGACCCGGCGAACAGGCTGGTGGATGGCCGGAGTCCGCGACCCGGAGAGCGTCGCCGAGCACTCATGGCGCACAGCGCTGATCGCCACGGTCATCGCGAAGCTGGAGGGCGCCGACCCCGCGCGTGCCGCCTTCCTCGCGGTGTGGCACGACACCCAGGAGACCCGCACCGGGGACGTGAACCACCTGGGGAAGAAGTACGCTCCGGCCGGTGACCCGCAGGCAGTCACCGCCGATCAGACCGAGGGGATGCCTGAGGTGCTGGCGTCGGCGGTCCGCGACCTGGTGGCAGAGTACGAAGCGAAGGAGTCGCCTGAGGCGGTCTGCGCTCGTGACGCGGACGAGCTGGAGTGCCTGCTCCAGGGCATCGAGTACAAGACGCAGGGCTACGAGAACGCCCAGAGGTGGATCGACAACAGCCGGGGCCGTCTCGTCACCGAGACCGCGAACCGACTGGCCGATGAACTGCTGTCGCAGGGCTCGCTCGACTGGTTGCGGACAGCGTTGGGCGAGTCACCGTAGCCACACCAGCGCATGGCGAAGGGCCCCCACCGCCGTGTGGGCAGTGGGGGCCAGGTCAGTCGATGCTGTACGGGATCAGCTCACGGGGGACTTCCTCGGGCGGCTCATGCACCGCGAGCAACCTACGGTTCGCACGGCGGACGATCCGCATCGCCTGCCGGAGCAACCGCTCCAGCGTGGTGACTTCCGCCTTCTTCGTCTCAACGATCACCGTCAGGTTGTCGACCTTCGCCTCCAGCGTGGCGAACCAACCGGACACGTGGTCCCAGATCTCGGGGGACGCCTGCAACCCGGGAGGCGGCAGCTCGCCCGTAGCGTCGATCACGGATGGTGGCGGCAGCGGACGCGCCCTCGGCGTGCTGATCCTCGCCACCAGCACCGAGCAAATCCCGCCCACCACCGCGATCACCACGCCGAGCACCGTCTCGTCACCGCCCACCGTGGCCCCCTCTCTCACACGCACAAATACGCCTGCGCCCCCCGTCAGCACAGCGATGATGACCAGCAACAGGACGATGACCACATACACCGGGGATGTCGCCCACCCCGGGGAGTACCGGCCGACGGCCGCGGACGCCGCGAACGACAACGCCCACACCGACGGCGGCAACGACACCGCGGCGAACCCCAGCGGAAGGCCGAGTGGGTGGTGCCCCGTGCCCGTCGTTCGGGGGTCTCTGACACGGCCGCTCACGCACCGCTCACGCAGGAGCCCTGAAACGCCAGAGCGCCCCAGCATGGTCTAAACCAGTTGGGGCGCTCCGATGCTGGTGGGAACGTTCCTGCCAGCGGCTGCGAGGGTGGGGCGGGTGGGACTCGAACCCACGGCCGACGGATTATGAGTCCGCTGCTCTAACCGGCTGAGCTACCGCCCCTTCTCGGCGTGGCGCGTACAAGTGTGCGCACCGTCTGCCGCAGCATAGCCGGTCATACGATCTCTCGCTTCGGATGGCCGACTTCGCCTGATCTTGAGGACGGCGCTGCGTGCTGCCCGGTTGCAGGGAAGATCGAGAAGACCCGAACGTGTGACTCCGGGGCCCCTCGGACGCCCCGGGAGGGTGGTGGCCGGGCACACGAAAGAGGACCCCGAAGGGCCCTCTTCCGTACCGCTCCCCCGACTGGACTCGAACCAGTAACCCTCCGGTTAACAGCCGAATGCTCTGCCAATTGAGCTACAGGGGACCGCGCTCCCCCGACTGGACTCGAACCAGTAACCTGCCGGTTAACAGCCGGCTGCTCTGCCAATTGAGCTACAGGGGATTGCTGCGTTGCCTCGAATCGTACTCGCCTGGCGGCTGCCGGGCGGCGCGCGTTCGCTGCGACACATACATTAGCGCAAGCAGGGGGGTGCTCCGCCAATCGGTATCGCCCGGGGTGATCTCGGGTGCTCGCGGGTAGGCGACCCGCACACGTCGCACCAAGCGCAGGAAGGGTGGCAGCCATGCGGTACCGGCTCACGTTCATCGCCGGAGTGGCCCTCGGTTACGTGCTCGGCACGCGAGCCGGGCGCGAGCGTTACGAGCAGCTGAAGAAGTCGGCGCGGCAGTTCGCGGAGAACCCCGCCGTGCGCAACGCCGCCGAGAGTGCGGCGCACAGCGGCCGGGACATCGCCGGCAAGGCGTACCACTCGGTCAGCGACAAGGTCGGGGACAAGGTGCCCGCCTCCGTCGCCGAGCGCGTGCGGTCGTTGAAGGAGCGCAGCAGCCAGAACGGCGGCGCCGAGGACGACTGGGGGACGACCAACACCTGAGGGGGGCGGGCGTGAGTTCCGGGAACGTCCCGCGGTGCGGCAGAATCTGCGTATGGGCATAGTCGCGGGGCTGGACAGTTCTTCCGCCTTCACTCACATCGTCGTCTGTGACACGGACTCGGGGGCCGTGCTCCGGGAGGGGTATGCCGCCCACCCGGTCGAGGCCAAGGCCACCGAGGTCGATCCGCAGGCCTGGCTGCTCTCCCTCGGCGAGGCGGCCTCCGGCGGGCTGCTCGAAGGTGTGCAGGCCATCGGCGTCTCCGCCCAGCAGCACGGGCTCGTCCCGCTGGACCGGCAGGGCAACCTCGTACGGCCCGCGCTGCTCGGCAACGACCGGCGGGCCCAGGTGGCCGCGGCCGATCTGGTGGACTCGCTGGGCGGGCGACAGCCCTGGGCCGAGGCGGTCGGGGCCGTACCGCAGGCCTCCCAGCCCGTGGCGAAGCTGCGGTGGCTGGCCAGGACCGAGCCGGAGAACGCCCAGCGGGTGGCCGCGGTGCTCCAGCCGCACGACTGGCTCGTGTGGCAGCTGCTCGGCCGGCCCGCCCGGCGCACCACGGACCGGGGCGCCGCCTCGGGGACCGGCTACTGGTCGGCCGGGGCGGCGTCCTACCGGCCCGATCTCGTGGAACTGGCGCTCGGGCACCCGGCCGCCCTGCCCGAGGTGCTCGGCCCCTCCGAGTCCGCCGGGACGACCCCGGAAGGGCTCCTGATCTCCGCCGGGACCGGCGAGACGATGGCCGCGGCCCTCGGACTCGGGGTCGCGGTGGGCGACGCGGTGGTCTCGCTCGGGGCCTCCGGTTCCGTGATGGCCGTCCATCACGAGGCGCTCGCCGACTCCAGCGGAATGATCACCTCCTTCGCCGACGCCACCGGGATGCACCTGCCGGTCGTGCACGTCTCCAACGCCGTACGGGCCCTGCGCGGCACCGCCGAGATGCTCGGCGTGGACGGGCTGGAGGAGCTGTCCGCCCTGGCGCTCAAGTCCACCCCCGGCGCCTCCGGGCTGGTCCTGCTGCCGTATCTGGAAGGCGAGCGCACCCCGCAGCTCCCCCACACCGCAGGCACCCTGTGCGGGCTGCGGCGCGAGTCGATGAAACCCGAACACCTGGCGCGCGCCTCCTTCGAGGGGATGCTCTGCTCGCTGGCCGACGCCCTGGACGTGCTGCGCGGACGGGGCGTGGAGGTGCGCCGGGTCTTCCTGCTCGGCGCCGCCGCCGAGCTGCCGGCCGTACAGGCTCTGGCGCCCGCGCTGTTCGGGACGCAGGTCGTCGTACCGCAGCCCGCCCAGTACGCGGCGATCGGCGCGGCCCGGCAGGCGGCCTGGGCGCTCGGCGTCTCGCAGGGCGCCCTCGACCCGCGCACTCCCCCCGCCTGGCAGGGCGCCGCCGCCCAGGTGCTGGAGCCGGGCGACGAGCTGGCGGTGGGCGGCGCGGTGCGTCAGCAGTACACGGCCACCCGGGACCAGCTGCACCCCGGCGCTTTCGGCGGGACCCGGTAGGAGCACCGCACCCGCCCCCACCTTGACCGGAGTTCGAGGAAAACGGCTGGCCGTCGGAGTACGGCGTACGCGAAACTTGGTCGGCCTCTGCCCTCCGCCGACTCAGAGAGACACGGCCGACTCCGAGAGACACGTGTGCTCATAAAACTCCTGCGGGCCCGCCTGGGCCCGTACAAGAAGCCCATCACGCTGCTGGTCCTGCTCCAGCTGCTCCAGACCTGCGCCACCCTGTATCTGCCCAGCCTGAACGCGGACATCATTGACAACGGTGTCGTCAAGGGCGATACCGGCTACATCCTGGAATTCGGCGGCCTCATGATCGCCGTCAGCGTGCTCCAGGTGCTCTGCAACGTGGGGGCCGTCTTCTACGGAGCCCGGACCGCGTCGGCGCTGGGGCGGGATGTACGGGCGGCGGTCTTCGACCGGGTGCAGTCGTTCTCGGCCCGGGAGCTGGGACGGTTCGGGGCGCCCTCGCTGATCACGCGGACCACCAATGACGTCCAGCAGGTCCAGATGCTGGTGCTGATGGCGTTCACGCTGATGGTGTCGGCGCCGATCATGTGTATCGGCGGCATCATCATGGCGCTCGGTCAGGACGTTCCGCTCTCGGCCGTGCTGCTGGCGGTGGTACCGGTGCTCGGGATCTCGGTGAGCCTCATCGTGAAGAGGATGCGGCCGCTGTTCCGGACGATGCAGGAGCGGCTGGACACCGTGAACCGGGTGCTGCGCGAGCAGATCACCGGCAACCGGGTGATCCGGGCGTTCGTCCGCGACGGGTACGAGGAGCAGCGGTTCCGGGGCGCCAACACCGGGCTGACCGACGTGTCGGTGGCGACCGGGCGGCTGATGGCGCTGATGTTCCCGACCGTCATGACGGTGGTCAACCTGTCGTCGGTCGCGGTGGTGTGGTTCGGCGCGCACCGCATCGACAGCGGCGGGATGCAGATCGGTGCGCTGACCGCGTTCCTCGCCTATCTGATGCAGATCGTGATGGCCGTGATGATGGCCACCTTCATGTTCATGATGGTGCCGCGCGCCGAGGTGTGCGCCGAGCGCATCGAAGAGGTGCTCGGTACGGATTCCAGTGTGGTGCCGCCGGTCTCGCCCGTGACCGAGCTGCGCCGGCACGGGCAGCTGGAGGTGCGCGGTGCGGAGTTCCGCTACCCGGGCGCCGAGGAGCCGGTGCTGCGGGCCGTCGACCTGGTGGCGCGCCCCGGGGAGACCACCGCGATCATCGGGTCCACGGGGAGCGGGAAGTCCACGCTGCTCGGTCTCGTACCCCGGCTGTTCGATGTGACGGACGGCGAGGTGCTGGTCGACGGCGAGGACGTGCGGACGCTCGATCCGGTGCTGCTGGCGAAGACGGTGTCCCTGGTGCCGCAGAAGCCGTACCTCTTCTCGGGGACGGTCGCGACGAACCTGCGGTACGGGAATCCGGACGCCACCGACGAGGAGCTGTGGCACGCGCTGGAGGTGGCGCAGGCCAAGGAGTTCGTGGCGGCGCTGGAGCACGGTCTCGATGCGCCGATCGCGCAGGGCGGCACCAATGTGTCGGGCGGTCAGCGGCAGCGGCTCGCCATCGCGCGGACGCTGGTGCAGCGGCCGGAGATCTATCTCTTCGACGACTCGTTCTCGGCGCTGGACTACGCGACCGACTCGGCGCTGCGGGGAGCGCTGGCCCGGGAGACGGCCGGGGCGACCGTGGTGATCGTCGCGCAGCGGGTCTCCACCATCCGCGACGCCGACCGGATCCTGGTGCTGGACGAGGGGCGGGTCGTGGGCAGCGGCAGTCATCACGAGCTGATGGACGGCAATGAGACGTACCGGGAGATCGTGCTCTCCCAGCTGACGGAAGCGGAGGCCGCGTGATGGCCGGTCCTGGCGGACGGATGATGGCCGGGGGCGCGCCCACCGAGCGGTCGATGGACTTCAAGGGGTCGGGCAAGCGGCTGCTGCGGCGGTTCGGCCGGGA
Organism: Streptomyces sp. NPDC043746; assembly: GCF_056436485.1. Classification (NCBI taxonomy): domain Bacteria; kingdom Bacillati; phylum Actinomycetota; class Actinomycetes; order Kitasatosporales; family Streptomycetaceae; genus Streptomyces; species Streptomyces sp. NPDC043746. The sequence goes on from NZ_JBWKCM010000041.1 coordinate 17,616, forward strand.
GAAGGCCTCGCTCTGGCTGATGCTGGCGGCGGTGTCGGCCAGTGTGGCGCTGTCGGTGGCCGGGCCGAAGATCCTGGGCAAGGCGACCGACCTGGTCTTCGCGGGGGTGGTCGGCCGGCAGATGACGGACGGCACCACGAAGGCGGAGGCGATCGAGGGGCTGCGCGCGGAGGGCAGCGGTTCGATGGCCGACATGCTCTCGGGGGTGGACTTCACCCCGGGTCAGGGCATCGACTTCGGTGCGGTGGGCAGCGTGCTGCTGGCCGCGTTGGTGATCTACGTGGCCGCCGGGGCGCTGATGCTGGTGGCCACACGGCTGTCGATCCGGGTGATCAACCGGATCGTCTTCCAGCTGCGGGAGGACCTCCAGACGAAGCTGGCGCGGCTGCCGCTGTCGTACTTCGACCGGGCCAAGCGCGGAGAGGTGCTCAGCCGGGCGACCAATGACATCGACAACATCGCGCAGACGCTCCAGCAGACGATGGGCCAGCTCATCAGCTCGTTGCTGACCATCGTCGGCGTGCTGATCATGATGGTCTGGATCTCCCCGCTGCTGGCGCTGGTCGCGCTGGTGACGATCCCGCTGTCGGTGGTCGTGGCGACGCAGGTCGGCAAGCGGTCGCAGCCGCAGTTCGTCCGGCAGTGGCAGGTGACGGGTCGGCTCAACGCGCATGTCGAGGAGATGTACACCGGGCACACCCTGGTGAAGGTCTTCGGGCGGCAGGAGAAGTCCGCGCGGGACTTCGCCGAGCAGAACGAGGCGCTGTACGAGGCCGGGTTCAAGGCGCAGTTCGCCAGCGGGCTGATGCAGCCGCTGATGTTCTTCATCTCGAACATCAACTATGCGCTGGTGGCCGTCGTGGGCGGGCTGCGGGTCGCCTCGGGCACGCTGTCGATCGGTGACGTGCAGGCGTTCATCCAGTACTCCCGGCAGTTCTCGATGCCGCTGACGCAGGTCGCCTCGATGGCCAACCTGGTGCAGTCCGGGGTCGCGTCGGCCGAGCGGGTCTTCGAGCTGCTGGACGCGGAGGAGCAGGGCCCGGACCCGGAGCGCGGTGAACTACCGAAGGAGCTGACGGGGCGGGTCTCGCTGGAGAAGGTGTCCTTCCGCTACGAGCCGGACAAGCCGCTCATCGAGGACCTGTCGCTGGGCGTGGAGCCGGGGCAGACGGTCGCGATCGTCGGCCCGACGGGTGCGGGCAAGACCACGCTGGTCAATCTGCTGATGCGGTTCTACGAGGTGACCGGCGGGCGGATCACGCTCGACGGGGTCGATGTGGCGCGGGTGTCCCGGGACGATCTGCGGTCGCGGATCGGCATGGTGCTCCAGGACACGTGGCTGTTCGGCGGTTCCATCGCGGAGAACATCGCGTACGGCGCTGCGCGCGCGGTCACCCGGGAAGAGATCGAGGAGGCGGCCCGGGCGGCGCACGCGGACCGGTTCATCCGGACGTTGCCCGACGGCTACGACTCGGTGATCGACGACGAGGGGACCGGGGTCAGCGCGGGCGAGAAGCAGCTGATCACCATCGCGCGGGCCTTCCTCTCCGACCCGGTGATCCTGGTCCTGGACGAGGCCACCAGCTCGGTGGACACCCGGACCGAGGTGCTGATCCAGAAGGCGATGGCGCGCCTGGCCCACGGGCGTACGTCCTTCGTGATCGCGCACCGGCTCTCCACGATCCGGGACGCGGACGTGATCCTGGTGATGGAGAGCGGGTCGATCGTGGAGCAGGGCACGCACGAGGAGTTGTTGTCGGCGGGGGGTGCGTATGCCCGGTTGTACGCGGCCCAGTTCGCGGAGGCGCCGGCGGAGGTGGACTGAGGCGGCGGGTCCTGAACCGTCGCGTGGACCTGCCGCGGCGGCCCGTCTCGGTGGCCCGTTTCGGCGGGTCGTACACGCGGCGGGTCGTACACGCGGCGGGTCGCACCCGCGGCGGGTCGTCTCGGCGGGACTGCCCGCGGCCCGTTCCGCGAGTCAGTCGAGGTAGCCGCGGAGCTGGTCGGCGAAGGTGTGGTCCCGCAGCCTGCTGAGGGTCTTGGACTCGATCTGGCGGATGCGTTCGCGCGTCACGCCGAAGATCCGGCCGATCTCCTCCAGGGTGCGGGGCCGCCCGTCGTCCAGGCCGTAGCGGAGCTGGACCACCTTGCGTTCGCGCTCCCCGAGGGTGGAGAGGACGGCCTCCAGGTGTTCGCGCAGCAGCAGGAAGGCGGCGGACTCGACGGGTGAGGCGGCGTCGCCGTCCTCGATGAGGTCGCCGAAGGAGACGTCGTCCTCCTCTCCGACGGGGGCGTGCAGGGAGACCGGCTCCTGGGCCAGGCGCAGCACTTCGGTGACCCGCTCCGGGGTCAGGTCGAGCTGGGCGGCCACCTCGTCGGCGGTGGGCTCGTACCCGCGCTCCTGGAGCAGTCGGCGCTGGACGCGGACCACCCGGTTGATCAGCTCTACGACATGGACGGGGACGCGGATCGTACGGGCCTGATCGGCCAGGGCGCGGGACATGGCCTGGCGGATCCACCAGGTCGCGTACGTGGAGAACTTGTAGCCCCGGGCGTAGTCGAACTTCTCCACCGCCCGGATCAGCCCGAGGTTCCCCTCCTGGACCAGGTCGAGCATGGTCAGCCCGCGCCCCACGTACCGCTTGGCGACGGAGACGACCAGGCGGAGGTTGGCCTCGATGAGCCGGCGCTTGGCCGTGCGGCCCATGACGACGAGCCGGTCCAGGTCGCCCGCGAGCCGGGAGTCCGGGTCCGGGGTGGTGGCGAGGCGCTCCTCCGCGAAGAGCCCGGCCTCCACGCGGCGGGCCAGCTCGACCTCCTCGGCGGCGGTGAGCAGCGGGATGCGGCCGATCTCCCGCAGATACTGCCGGAAGAGGTCGGAGGTGGGGCCGCCGTTCTCCGCCCGGCTCCGCGCCTCGCGGGGCGCGGGTGCGTCTTCCGCTTCCTCCATGACGGCCTCGGATGCGCTCGTGACCGCCTCGGGGGCCCGCGGCGCGGGCGGGTCGGCCGCGGTCTCCGGGTGGTTCTCCCGGGGGTTCTCCGGGTGGCGGACGGCCCGGTTCTGCGCGGGAATCACCGACATGTGCTCGGTCGTGCTCGTCACGGTCCGGGTCTGCACGGGGGCGACCTCCAGGTGATCGCTGCCTGATGACGGGACGGAGGTCCGCGCCAGGGCCCTGGGTCGAGATCAGGCCCGCGCACTCCGATGACTCTGGCAGCCCCAGTGTGGGGCACGGCACAGGGTTGTCACGAGGGGCGTGCGAGGACTTTCTGATTCCGTTCGGTCACCGGGCGGTTACTCCTCCCGGGTCCGGCGGGAGGGCGCCGGTGCCGCGTCGGCCCATCGCCCGACGTACCTGCTAGAGCGCGTCGGCGCCCCGGGCCCGCAGGGACTGGGCGTACTGCTGGAGCACCCAGACCTCGTTCTGCGCGGCGGCCAGCTCGTGGGGGGCCACGTTGCTGCCGAGGCGGGCGAGGCTGCTCTGTACGTCGTCGATGCGGCGGTCGACGGCGCGCAGCCGGACCTGGACGAGCTGGACGCCCGCGTAGTTCTCGTCGATCGTCTTGCCGTGGAAGACCTCGACGGCCAGCTCGGTGACGAGGTTGCGCACGGTGTCGTCGGGGGCCGCGTCCATGACGGCGACCAGGTACTCCCGGCTGTCCCCGAGCCCGCGCTCGGCGCCGCCCGCCTCCTCGATGCACTGGCGCACGGCGGCGTAGGGCGGGGCGGTGAACTCGTCCACGCCGTACGCGTCGAAGGCCGGGCAGACCAGGACGGGCTTCTGGAGGGCCAGCTTCAGCAGTTCGCGCTCGGTGCGGTGGGCGGGGCTGCGGAGGTGGAGCGCGGGGCCGGAGGAGGCGGTGCGGCCGGCGGGGGCCGGGTAGGCGGGGGCGGCGGACCGGGGTGCGCCACCGCGCCGGTCCTGGGGGCCCTGCCCCCGGCCGCCGCGTCCGTCGCCGCCCCGGCCGTCGCCCCCCTTGTCGCGGGCCCAGCGGGCCAGCTGGGCGACGCGGCGGACCACGAACTCCTGGTCCAGGATGCCGACGAACCCGGCGAGCTGGACCGCCACCTCACGCTGCACGCTGCTGGTCTTGATCTTGGCGACGACGGCGGCGGCCTCGTCGAGCGCGGCGGCCCGGCCCGCCGGGGTCTCCAGGTCGTACCGGCCGACGATCTGGCGCAGCGCGAACTCGAAGAGCGGGGTGCGCGGCTCGACCAGGTCGCGTACGGCGTCGTCGCCCTTGACCAGGCGCAGGTCGCACGGGTCCATGCCGTCGGGGGCGATGGCGATGTAGGTCTCGGCGGCGAACTTCTGGTCGTCCTCGAAGGCGCGCAGGGCGGCCTTCTGACCGGCCGCGTCGCCGTCGAAGGTGAAGATCACGCGGGCGCTGCCGTTGTCCATGAGGAGGCGGCGCAGGATCTTGATGTGGTCGTTGCCGAAGGCGGTGCCGCAGGTGGCGATGGCGGTGGTGACCCCGGCGAGATGGCAGGCCATGACGTCGGTGTACCCCTCGACGACGACGGCCCGGCTGGCCTTGGCGATGTCCTTCTTGGCCAGGTCGATGCCGTACAGCACCTGGGACTTCTTGTAGATGGGGGTCTCGGGGGTGTTCAGGTACTTCGGGCCGTTGTCGTCGTCGCGGAGCTTGCGGGCGCCGAAGCCGACCACATCGCCCGCGGTGTCGCTGATCGGCCACATCAGCCGGCCGCGGAAGCGGTCGATGGGGCCCCGGCGGCCGTCCTGGGAGAGGCCGGAGGTGATCAGCTCCTTGTCGCTGAAGCCCTTGCCGCGCAGATAGCGGGTGAGGTGGTCCCAGCCGGCCGGGCTGTAGCCGACACGGAAGTGGGTCGCGGCCTCCTGGTCGAAGCCCCGCTCGGCGAGGAACTTCCGGCCGATCTCGGCCTCGGGGCTCTCCAGCGCGCGGACGTAGAACTCGGCGGCGGCCTGGTGGGCCTCGATCAGCCGGATCCGCTCGCCGCGCTGGTGGGAGGGGTTGTAGCCGCCCTCCTCGTACCGCAGGGTGATGCCCGCCTTGGCGGCGAGGCGCTCGACCGTCTCCGAGAAGGAGAGGTGGTCGATCTTCATCACGAACGCGATGGTGTCGCCGCCCTCCTGGCAGCCGAAGCAGTGGAACAGGCCCTTGCCGGGGCTGACCTGGAAGGAGGGGGACTTCTCGTCGTGGAAGGGGCAGAGGCCTTTGAGGTTTCCGCCGCCCGCGCTGCGCAGCTGGAGGTACTCGGACACCACGGAGTCGATCGGGACCGCGTCCCGTACCGCCTTCACGTCGTCATCGTTGATCCTGCCGGCCACGGATGAAGTCTACGGGTGAGGTCGGACAACCCCGACGCCCGCCGGGTTCCGGCCCCCGCCCCGGACGGGCCCGTGCGGCGTATCGGGCCGGGCGGCGGGCGGCCCAGGCGGTGCGTTCGGTCCGTACGGCGAGGTCGTGGCGGCGCAGCGGGGAGCCGGGGCCCCGGTGTCGAGCAGCCGGTCGGGCTCGGCCAGGTCCACGGGGGCGCGCCGACCACGCTGCGGCGCAGTCGGCGGAGGCTGCCGGGGGCGAGCGGGCCAAGGGCGCGGGCGGCGGCCCCCGCGTCCGGCCCGGCCCCCGCGCAGGTGGTCAGAGCAGGGACGACAGCTCTACCGAAGGATCTGCCAGCGCTTCCGGATCGTGCTGCTGACCGGCGCGGATCAGCTCCTGGATCGTGTCCGTCACGTCCCACACGTTGACGTTCATCCCGGCCAGGACGCGGCCGTCCTTCAGCCAGAACGCGATGAACTCCCGCTTCCCCGCGTCCCCCCGGATGATCACCTCGTCGTAACTGCCGGGCGGGGCCCAGCCGGAGTACTCCAGGCCCAGGTCGTACTGGTCGGAGAAGAAGTACGGCACCCGGTCGTAGACGACCTCCTGGCCCAGCATCGCGCGGGCGGCGGCCGGTCCGGTGTTGAGGGCGTTGGCCCAGTGCTCGACGCGCAGCCGGAGGCCGAGCAGCGGGTGGGCGACGGCGGCGACGTCCCCGGCGGCGTAGATGTGCGGGTCGGAGGTGCGCAGGGACGCGTCCACGGCGATACCGCCGCCCTGCGCCCGCTCGGCCATCTCCAGGCCGGCGGCCTCCGCGAGGGCGGAGCGCGGGGCGGCGCCGATCGCGGCGAGCACGTCGTGGGCGGGGTGCTCCTCGCCGTCGTCGGTACGGGCGGCCAGCACCATGCCGTCCTGGCCGGTGATCTCGGTCAGACGGGCGCCGAAGTGGAAGCGGACGCCGTGCGCGCTGTGCAGTTCGGTGAAGATCTGTCCCAGCTCGGGGCCGACGACCTGGTGGAGCGGGGTGGCCTCCGGCTCGACGACGGTGACCTCGGCCCCGTAGCCCCGGGCGGCGGCGGCGACCTCCAGACCGATCCAGCCGCCTCCGGCGATCACCAGGTGGCCGTTGTCGCGGCCGAGGGCCGCGAGCACGTTGCGCAGCCGGTCGGCATGGGCGAGGCGGCGCAGGTGGTGGACGCCCGCGAGGTCGGTGCCGGGGATGTCGAGGCGGCGGGGCTCGGAGCCGGTGGCGAGCAGCAGCTTGTCGTAGTGGATGACGGTGCCGTCGCCGAGCTGCACGGTCCTGGCGTACCGGTCGAGGGCGGTGACGGGCTGGCCGAGGTGGAGTTCGATGTCGGCGCCCGCGTACCAGGGGCGCTCGTGGACGAAGACGCTCTCGCGCTCCTCCTTGCCACCGAGGTAGCCCTTGGAGAGCGGTGGCCGCTCATAGGGGTGGTCGCGTTCGTCCCCGATGAGGATCACCCGGCCGGTGAACCCTTCCGCGCGGAGCGTTTCGGCCGCCTTCGCCCCTGCGAGTCCCGCTCCGACGATGACGAATGTCCGATGTGCGTCGACCACTTGATGCCTCCTCAGTGCTGTGCTGCGCGGCGCCCCCAGCTGCGAGCGTCCCGCACGCAGCGTGATGGCGAAAGAGGGTGTGCCCGGAACAGGTCACCCCCAGTGGTCAGGTTCCAGTCTGCCCCTCAGCCGCGGCGGGCGGTGAGCGCGGCGTGCAGGGATCGTGCGGAGGCGTCGGTGAGGGCCGCGATCTGGTCGACCAGGACGCGCTTGCGGGCGTGGTCGTCGGTCGCCTGGTCGAACAGGGCGCGGAAGTGCGGCTCCAGGCCCTCGGGGGCGCGGGCGGTGAGGGCGGCGGCCAGCTCGGCGATGACGATGCGCTGCTCGGCGCGGAGGGTCTCCTGCTCGGCGCGCTGCATCACGTAGCGGTCGGCGACGGCCTTGAGGACCGCGCACTCGTTGCGGACCGTGCGCGGAACGACCAGCTCCGCCCCGTACCGGGTGAGGCGGCCGGGGCCGTGGACCGCGCGGGTGGCGGCCTCGGCCTCCGTGCAGAACCGGCCGATGAGCTGGCTGGTGGCGTCCTTCAGCCGGGCCTGGGCCACGGCGGAGCCGTCGTAGCCGTGCGGCCACCACTCCTGGTCGATCAGCCGGTCCAGCGCCTCGGCCAGCTCCTGGGAGTCGGTGTCGGCGGGGACGTAACGGCCGATGGCGACGGCGAAGACCTCCTCGCGCTCCGGCTCGGCGTAGAGGCAGTTGGGGTCGATGTGCCCGGCGTGCAGCCCGTCCTCGAAGTCGTGCACGGAGTACGCCACGTCGTCGGACCAGTCCATCACCTGGGCCTCGAAGCAGGTGCGGTCCTCGGGCGCCCCCTTGCGGGCCCACTCGAAGACCGGCAGGTCGTCCGCGTACACCCCGAACTTCGCCGAGTGCGGATCGGTGGGGTGCGCGCCGCGCGGCCAGGGGTACTTGGTGGCGGCGTCGAGGGCGGCCCGGGTCAGGTTGAGGCCGACGCTGACCAGTTCGCCGGTGCGCGGGTCACGGACGAACCGCTTGGGCTCCAGGCGGGTCAGCAGCCGCAGCGACTGGGCGTTGCCCTCGAAGCCGCCGCAGTCGGAGGCGAAGTCGTTGAGCGCCTGCTCACCGTTGTGGCCGAAGGGCGGGTGGCCCATGTCGTGCGCGAGGCAGGCCGTCTCCACCAGATCGGGGTCGCAGCCGAGGACCGCACCCAGCTCACGCCCGACCTGGGCGCACTCCAGGGAGTGGGTGAGGCGGGTGCGGGGGCTGGCGTCCCACATGTGGGAGCGGGTGCCGGGCGTGACCACCTGGGTCTTCCCGGCGAGTCTGCGCAGGGCGGCGGAGTGGAGCACCCGGGCCCGGTCGCGCTGGAAGGCGGTTCGGGCCGGGCGCTTGTCCGGCTCGGTGTCGAACCGCTCGGTGTCGGCCGGCCCGTACGGAACCGGTCCTGGCCCGCTCGGTGTGCTCCGGGCACCTTCCGTGCCGTGTGCCTGTTCCGCCCCGCGTACGCCCTGTGTGCCGTCCATGGCTCCGACAGTAGCGACCGGGGCCGACAACACGTCGAGAGCGGGCCGGGGAGTCAGGCGGAAGCGGGCAGCCTCACCGCGTCGGCGGGGACGGTGGACGAGAGGGGGTGCCCTGTCGGTCGGGCCGGATCAGGCAACGGCGTCCGGTGCCGTGCGTCGCCAGGCGGAGGGGGGAGTCGTGGCGCCGGCCATGGCGGGCGACGGCAGCGCCGCGAGGCGCGGTGCCTCGGCGAGCGAGCCCGGCCTGACCGGCAGGGCACCTCCCACTGCCTGGTCGTAGCGGTGGAGGAGGAGGCGGGCCATGGCCAGATGGGCTCCGAGCGGAAGGGCGGCGGTACGGGGGGCGGCCCCGGCGGCGGCGCTCGCGAAGCGGCCGGGTGCGGTGAAGTACGAGGCGACGAAGGTACGGTGCCGGCCCTGGGCGGCCAGCCGGCGCAGCGCGGCGGGGACGGTGGGGGTGGCCGCGGAGGCGTAGGCGGGGACGACGGGCACCCCGCCGAGCCGTTCTTCGAGCATCCGGGCCGTGCGCCGGGTGTCCTGGGCGGATTCGGGGTCGCGGGACCCGGCGGCGGCGAGGACCACGGCGGTGTGGCCGCCCTGGTCGGCGGCGTCCCAGCCCGCCTCCACGAGCCGCTCGTACAGCGCCTCCACCAGCAGGGGGTGCGGCCCGAGAGGGGCGGCGATCCGGGTCCGTACGCGGGGGGCGGCGGCCGCGGCGGCGGGCAGGTCGTGCTTGACGTGGTGGCCGCGGCCCAGGAGCAGCGGCACGAGGACGGCGTCGGCCCCGCGCAGGCCGTCCAGCGTGTCGGGGAGCAGCGGCCGGTTCAGCTCGATGTGGCCGAGCCGGACGTCGAGCCCGGGGCGCAGGTCGCGGACCCGGTCCAGGAGCGCGAGGACGGTCCGCAGGGCACGCGGGTCGCGGCTGCCGTGGGCGACGACGAGAAGGGTGGGCGGGGCGCCTGCGTCGCCAGGGGCGTACGGGGAGGGCGGGCCGCCTGCGGCGGCGGGGGGCCGGGTGCGGTCCATGGGTCGGCGGGTTCCGTTCCGGGAGACGAGGGTGAGTTGGGTGGAGAGCTGGGCGGTGACACGGGTGAGGAGCTGCGCGGTGCTGTCGAGGGGCACGGTGATGTGGGCGTGGCGGGGTCTACCTCGGCCGGGACCGCCTCCGCTCTCGGAGGGCGGGGGCGGCGGCCGACGGGAGTGCTGCGGGGGCGGCTCCGTCATGGACCGATGGTGCCGGGCGGAGGTTGCCGGGCCGTTGCGCGAGGGTCACGGAGGTTTTCCGCCGACTCACGGCGGGGGGCATGCCGGTGTGCGGGGCCGGGGGCATGCAGGTGCGCGGGGTGGGGGCATGCAGGTGCGCGGGGTGGGGGGCAGCACCCGTATCTGCCGATCAGTGAACCTTTCGGGTGTTTCGCTCGTCAGGTGAGGTGAGACCGCAGGACAGTACGGACGACGGGGGGTTCGCATGCGAGGGGTGCGAGGAGCACGAGGAGCTCAAGCGGTACGGAAGCCGCGAGGGGAGGGAGGGGCCCGGGTCAGGAGAGACGGGCCACGGGCGCGGCTGCGGCTCCCACCGCTGCGGCTGCCGCGCTCCCGGCGGGGCCGACGGCTCGCCGTGCAGGGGGTGATGGCCCTGTGCGTGCTGGCGCTGCTGCCCGCGACCTGGATGCGGCTGGGTGCGAGCGACCGGGTGGGGACCACGGCGGACGCCCCGGCCGGGGAGGTCGTCATGGTGTTCGGCGCCGGGCTGTGGAAGGGCCGGCCCACCCCGTATCTGGCCCACCGCCTGGACGCGGCGGCCGAGCTGTATCACCTGGGGAAGGCGAAGGTCGTCCTGGTCACCGGGGACAACAGCCGGGTGGAGTACGACGAGCCGGACGCGATGCGGACGTACCTGACCGAGCGGGGTGTGCCGGACGAGCGGATCGTCAGCGACTACGCGGGGTTCGACTCCTGGGACTCGTGCGTGCGCGCCAGGAAGATATTCGGGGTCGACCGGGCGGTGCTGGTGAGCCAGGGCTTCCACATCCACCGGGCGACCACTCTCTGCCGCTCCGCGGGGATCGACGCGTTCGGGGTCGGGGTCGACGAGCCCCGCGACGCGACGTGGTACTACGGCGGTGCCCGCGAGCTGGCCGCGTCGGGGAAGGCGGCCCTGGAAGCCCTGTTCCGCCCCGACCCGCACTTCCTGGGCCCGCGGGAGCCGGGGGTGAAGGAGGCACTGGCGTCGGCGGCGGACTGAGCTGAGGGCCGTCGGCCCCGGCCCAGGCCCTCCACGCCCCGGCCCGCGGTCCCTTGGCCCCCTCGCTCCGGCCGGGCGCCTCACACCACGGTGGGCGACACGCTGAGGCGGGCGTTCCGGTGGCGTAATCGAGCGCCCCCGTCCCCGTAATACCGCTCTCGCAGGCTGACCCCCATGACCGGTATCGAGACGCCCACCCACTGCCCCTACTGCGCCCTCCAGTGCGGGATGACCCTGCGCCCGGTGACGGGTCCGGAAGTCGCGGAGGTGGGCGAGCGGACCGAATTCCCGGTCAACCGGGGCGCGTTGTGCGGCAAGGGGCGGAGCGCTCCCGCCGTGTTGCGCCGAGGTGCCCGGCTGACCTCCCCGTTGGTGCGGCGGCGGCCCGGCGGCGCGTTGGAGGAGGCGGGCTGGGACGAGGCGCTGGGGCGGATCGCGGAGGGGCTCGGCGGGGTGCGGGCGGTGCACGGGGCGGACGCGGTGGGGGTGTTCGGCGGGGGCGGTCTGACCAACGAGAAGGCGTACGCACTGGGGAAGTTCGCCCGGGTGGTGCTCGGCACCTCGCAGATCGACTACAACGGCCGGTTCTGCATGTCGTCGGCGGCCGCCGCGCACCAGCGGGCGTTCGGGCTCGACCGGGGGCTGCCGTTCCCCTTGGAGGACATCCCGCGGACGGGGTGCGTGATCCTCGTCGGGTCGAACCTGGCCGAGACCATGCCGCCCGCGCTGCGCTATCTGACGGAGCTGAAGGCGAACGGGGGCCGGCTGATCGTGGTCGACCCGCGCCGCACCCGCACCGCCGAGCAGGCCGATCTGCATCTGGCGCCGCGCCCCGGCACCGATCTGGCTCTGGCGCTGGGCCTGTTGCACCTGGTGGTGGCGGAGGGGCGGGTGGACGAGGAGTTCGTGGCGACCAGGACCAAGGGGTGGGAGGAGGCGCGGGCCGGGGCGATGGCGCACTGGCCGGAGCTGGTGGAGCGGATCTGCGGGGTGCCGGTGGCACGGCTGCGGGAGGCGGTGGAGCTGTTCTGCGGGGCGGAGAGCGGGATGGTGCTGACGGCACGCGGGCCCGAGCAGCAGGCCAAGGGCACGGACACGGTGGGCGCGTGGATCAACTTCTGCCTGGCCACGGGAAGGGCGGGCAGGCCGCTCTCCGGGTACGGGTGTCTGACCGGGCAGGGCAACGGGCAGGGCGGCCGGGAGCACGGGCAGAAGGCCGACCAGCTGCCCGGCTACCGCAAGCTGACCGACCCGGCCGCCCGCCGCCATGTCGCGGAGGTGTGGGGGGTGGACCCCGACGGCCTGCCGGGACCGGGGCGGAGCGCGTACGAGCTGCTGGACGCACTCGGCCGGGATGTGCGTGCGCTGCTGGTGATGGGCTCCAATCCGGTGGTGTCGGCCCCGCACGCCGCGCATGTGGAACGCCGCCTGGCCGCACTGGACTTCCTGGCCGTCGCGGACGTGGTCCTCTCCGAGACGGCGGCGCTGGCGGATGTGGTGGTGCCCGTGACCCAGTGGGCGGAGGAGAGCGGGACCATGACCAACCTGGAGGGCCGGGTGCTGCTGCGGCGACGGGCGCTCGACCCGCCGGAGGGGGTGCGCAGCGACCTGGAGGTGCTGCACGGGCTGGCTGGACTGCTGGGCCACGGCAAGGGGTTCCCGGCCGATCCGGCCGAGGTGTTCGAGGAGTTGCGGCGGGCCTCGGCGGGCGGTGCGGCGGACTACGCGGGCATCAGCTACGAGCGGATCGCGGCGGAGGACGGGGTGTTCTGGCCCTGCCCCGACGCGGACCACCCGGGGACGCCCCGGCTCTTCCTGGACCGGTTCGCGACGGCGGACGGGCGGGCCTCGTTCGTGCCGGTGGTGCACCGGGCGGCGGCCGAGGAGACGGACCCGGAGTATCCGGTAGTGCTGACGACGGGGCGGGTGGTGGCGCACTACCAGTCGGGGGCCCAGACCCGCCGGGTGGACGAGCTGAACGCGGCGGCCCCGGGCCCCTTCGTGGAGCTGCACCCGCGGCTGGCCGAGCGGATCGGGGTGGCGGACGGCGACCTCGTGGCCGTGACCTCCCGGCGCGGGCGGGCGGTGGCACCGGCCCGGATCACCGGGGGCATCCGGGCGGACACGGTGTTCATGCCGTTCCACTGGCCGGGCGAGGGCCGGGCCAACACACTGACCAATCCGGCACTTGACCCGGTGTCGCGGATGCCGGAGTTCAAGGTGTGCGCGGTCCGCCTGGAGGCCGCCCGGTGACCCACCGCCCGCCGTCGATGACACTGCCGCCGGTCCGGAGGGACCGGGTGACGGCGGCAGCGGCGAGATAGACCCAGGCCCGCACCGGGCCCTCGCCCGCCGTGCTCTCCCCCGGCAGTTCGACCTCCCGGACGACCCGCTCGTACAGATTGCGCGGGTGGCCGGGCCCGAGGTACTCCTCCAGATGGTCCAGGAGGCCGAGCAGTTCCCCGTACACCCCGGGCACGGCCGTGAGCAGGGTGCCGTGGACGCGGCCGTGGCCGTCGACGGCGTACGGGTAGCCGGGCCCGTCGTACAGCAGGGCCCGGGGCAGGACGGCGGGCCGCTCTCCCGTCGTTCGGCCCCGGAGGAACAGGCCGTGGTTGGGTTCGCCGGGAAGCAGCGTCCCGTAGACGAAGAAGGGCAGCTCGCCGGTGGGCGGGGAGCCCGGGTCCCGGGTGCTCATGGCCGCCGTCACAGAGCGGCTGCGGGGGCGGTCTCCGCCGTCACCCAGCCGAGGTAGCGGGCGCTGCCACGGAGGACGGGGACGGCGATGACCTCGGGGTTCTCGTAGTCGTGCTCCGCCAGGAGGTAGGCCTCCAGCTCCTCGTACCGTTCCCCCGCCGTCTTGAACAGCACCTGCCACTCCTCGGAGGACTCGATGGCGTTCTGCCACCGGTAGACCGAGGTGACGGGCGCGGAGATCTGCGCACAGGCCGCCAGCCGGGCCTCCACCGCCCCCTGTGCCAGCTCGTGGGCCTTCTCCTCGCTGTCGGTCGTGGTCAGTACGGTCAGCCATGCCGGCGGCGGCGCTGTCATCGTTCGGTCTCCTCGGCTAGGGCGGGCTCCTGCCCGTGCACCGATTGTCGTCCCCGCACGGATCAGGCGCCGTACGGACGCCGGTTCCGGGCCTCGCGCAGAGCCTCGCCCCACCAGACCAGCTGGTCCAGAAGCGCCTTGACGGCCCCGTCGGCCTCTGCCGGATCCCGGTGGTTGCCGTCCTCGCCGAAGAGCGCGTGCGCGTTGTGGAAGGAGACGGTGTCACGGACGGAGACGGCGTGCAGTTCGGCGAAGACCTGCCGCAACTGCTCGACGGCCCGCAGCCCGCCGGACCGTCCCCCGTACGAGACGAAGGCGACGGGCTTGGCCTGCCACTCGGCGTGGTGCCAGTCGATGAGGTTCTTGAGGGGCGCGGGGAAGGAGTGGTTGTACTCCGGGGTGACGACGACGAACGCGTCGGCCGCCGCCAACCGCTCCGAAACGGCCTCCACCCTGGCGGCCTCCTCGGGCCCGGGCCTGAAGGAGAGCGAGTCGGGCAGCCGGGCGGCCCCGACGTCGACGAGTTCGGTCTCGATCCCCGCGTGCCGCCGGGCCCGGCCGAGGAACCAGTCGGCGACGACGGGCCCGAACCGGCCTTCCCGGTTGCTGCCGAGGATGGTGGCGACCTTGAGGGGGCGGGGGGTGAGGGATGCGGTGGGTGCAGGTGTGGTGTCCATGGCCCTGAGCTTTGACCCTCAAGTTCGGTTGAGGTCAAGTGCCGACCATCCATGACATCCGGTCCGCGCCCTCCGGGACCGCGACGGCCGGGGCCGTCTCGGCCTTGGCCGCCGCGTCCGTGGCCGCCGCGTCCGGCCCGCCGTGACCGACCATGGACCCATGCAGATCCATATCGAGGCCTCAGCACTTCCCGGTCGCACCTGCGGGCCGGATTCCGATTTCCCCGGGTTCGAGAACATTCACGTCGGCGTGCAGCGCAAGGACCGGCCCGGGGAGCTGCTCGGGCTCTGCCCCGGGGACGCGGCGGGTGCTTCGTGGACGCTGGAGTGTGCGGTCGGGGAGACGGCGGACGGGGTCGTGCTCTCGGGGCCGTACATCCAGAATCGGCTGGGCGGGCGGTTCGTCTACCTGTCGTGGGGGACGGTGGACGAGGCCGGGGTGTTCAGCATGTTCCGGCGCGCCAAACTGATGTTCAGCGACATCGGGGCCGAGGCCCTCGACGCCGCCGTGCGGTCCGGGCACCTCACCGGGCGGCTCGGGCTGACCGACGGGAAGGGGCAGCCGTTGTGCGGTCGGGTGCGCCCGCCGACGATCTCCTGGAGCGCCGGCGCGGGCTCCTGGGCCCGGGGACGAACACGGTGACGGACCCGGCGGGCGTGACACCGCCCCCACCGGGCCCAGGGGGGGTGGGCCGGGTGGGGGCGGGTGCCGTGGGGGGCGGGGGGAATCCGTCCCGTGGGGGATGTCTTGCGTGTGCCCTCGCCCCGGAAAGACATGCATGTGATGTAGGTCACATCATGGATTCGGGGCTCACTCGTTCGGCACCCGGGCCGACAGCACGGACCGAACGGACCAGCAGCACCGCCCTGACCTGCGGCGATCCTCGACGGCAAGAGTGCCGCGCCGGGCCGTACGGGTGAAAGCTGATCCGGTGTCAGAAGGCATGCGGTGGCGACCCCCCGTTAGGTCGTGGGCAGGACACAACCGCTCGCGCCGTCTGCCCGGAGGAACCCATGCGCAGTCCTGCCCGCCTCGTGACCGGTACCGCCACCGCCGCGGTCACCGTCATAGCGCTCGGTCTCACCGCCGCCCCGTCCGCCTACGCGGACAACTTCGGCCGGCTGGAGATCACCCCGGCGACCGCGCCCCCCGGCGCCACCGTCACCGTGAACACCACCGCCTGCGGCCCCAAGGGGTCGGGCATCGGTGACGCCAACTCCCTGGACGCCGGGGACTTCGAACTCCGTCGCGGTACGCACAAGGAGGTCCTCGTCGGCCAGTTCCGGGTGCCGCACGACACCCGGCCCGGCGTCTACGAGATCGTCGTCACCTGCGACAACGGCAAGGACGCCGTCGGGGACCTCAAGGTGATCGGCGGCGGCAAGCACGAGAAGCCCGACCACCAGCGCCCGTCCGGCCATGTGCGGACCGGCGTCGGCGGCAGCGTCGAGCCCGACTCCACGCAGGTCGCCCTGGGCGTCGGCGTGATCGGCCTGGCGGCCGTCGGCGGGCTCTGGCTGCTGCGCCGACGCACCGAGCCCGGCGCCGAGAGCAGCCGCTGAGGCCGACGAGGCCCCTGGCTCCCGGGCCCGGCGCGTTCCCCCGCGCGTCCGGCCCGGGGAGCCTCATCCGCGAAACCCTCACAGCTCGCCCCCAGGGGGTGTCCGTGTCCCAGAGTGCGCAGAAAGCCCGAGGCTGGCTCGTCGGCATCGCCGTGCTGTGCGGTGTCTGGCTCGTCCAGAACGGCTCAGGCGAGCAGCTGGTCCCGCCGCAGCCCTCCAGCGCCCAGGCCTTCGCCGCCGGGCCCGAGCTCCAGCCGGGCTCGCCGGTGGCCCCACCGCTGCGGCCCTCCGACCCCGTGCGCATCCGCATCCCGAGCATCGGCGTCGACGCGCCGATGACGCGACTGGGACTCGCGGCCGACGGCAGCCTGGACGTGCCGCCGGACGGGGACCGCAACCTCGCGGGCTGGTACGCCGACGGGGTCCCGCCGGGCGCCCGGGGCACCGCCATCGTCGCCGGGCATGTCGACAACGCCGAGGGGCCCTCCGTCTTCTACGCCCTCGGCGCCCTCACCAAGGGCACCCGCGTCGAGGTCGTCCGCGAGGACGGGCGCACCGCCGTCTTCTCGATCGACGCCGTCGAGGTGTACGACAACAAGGACTTCCCCGACCAGCGCGTCTACGGCGACTCCCCGCACGCCTCGCTCCGGCTGATCACCTGCGGCGGCGGCTTCTCCAAGGAGACCGGCTACCAGGGCAACGTCGTGGCCTACGCCCATCTCACCGATGTGCGGTGAGGGCGGGGGCGCACCTGGACGGGCTGTGGGGGCGTGAGGCGTACGCGTCGCGCGGTGGAGGCGTGACGCGCACGCGTGCACGTGCCTTACGCCGTCCACTGGTCGTAGCCGAGCTTCGCCACCAGCGCGAACACCACCGTCAGCAGCACCGCCCGGACGAAGCCGGTCCCCCGGTCCAGCGCCATCCGCGCCCCCACCATCGCGCCCGCCAGGTTGAAGAGGGCCATCACGGCGGCCAGCCGCCACAGGACCGAGCCCTGGTACGCGAACATGGCCAGCGCCCCCGCGTTCGTACACACGTTGACGATCTTGGCCGTGGCGGACGCCGTCACCAGGTCCAGGTGGAGTACGGCGGTGAGGGCCAGGACCAGGAAGGTACCGGTCCCCGGGCCGAACAGGCCGTCGTAGAAACCGATCCCGCCGCCGACCAGCACGACCGCCGTGACGATCCGGGCCCGGGTCACCGGCCGGGTGTCCGTGCCCCCCGCCGCCGTGCCGAACGACGGGCGCAGCAGCACGAACGCCGCCACCCCGAGCAGCGCCACCATGATCACCGGGCGCAGCACCTCGCTGCTGATCCCGGCCGCGAAGAACGCCCCGCCCATCGAACCGGCCAGCGCCATCAGCCCCACCCGCACCGCCAGCCCCACCCGTACCGGGGCCCGGCGCACATAGGTGATCGCGGCCCCCGAGGTGCCGACGATGGCGACGGCCTTGTTGGTGCCGAGGACATGGGCGGCGGGGACGTTCGGCAGACCCAGCAGCAGCGCGGGCAGGAGCAGGAGCCCGCCGCCGCCCACCACCGCGTCGATCCAGCCCGCGGCGGCTGCGGCCAGGCAGAGGAGGATCAGGGTGGTGAGGGTGATCTCGGGCATGTCCCCGACATTAAGGGGGCGCCGGGAGCAGGAACTCACAGGGGCCGCCACCACGCGCTGAGCGCACGGTTCCGTCCGGGAAACCGGTGGGATGCTGCCGGGTAACACCCGACCTCCACTCTCTTTCCCATGAGGAAGCACCCATGAGGAAGAGCGCGCAGGCCGGTGAGGCGCCCGTCGTGGTGATCGGCGCCGGGATGGCCGGCGCCCGGCTCGCCGCCCGGGTCCCCGGGGTCACCGTCATCGGCGAGGAGCGGCACGCCCCCTACAACCGGGTGCTGCTGGCCGACGTCCTGGCCGGGCGGTACGCCCCGGAGGTCATCGCCCTGCCGGCCGTCGACGTACGGCGCGGGGTACGGGTGGTCCGGATCGACCGGGCCGACCGGCTCGTCCACTGCGACGACGGCAGCGTCCTGCGCTACGGGCGCCTGGTCCTGGCCACCGGCTCGAACCCGGTGCTCCCGCCGCTGCGCGGGCTCGGCCCCACGCGGCCGGACCGCCCGCACCGGCTGCCGGACGGCGCCCGACCCCGGCCGGGCACCTCTCGGCCCCACCGCCCCGGCCCCGCCGGGCCGGACCGCACGCCCCCGACTCCCCACGGGCCGAACGCCCTACCGGACGGCGTCCACCCCTTCCGGACCCTCGACGACGCCCTCGCTCTGCGCGCCGCCGTACGCCCCGGAGCGCGCGCCGTCGTCATCGGCGGGGGGCTCCTCGGCGTCTCGGCCGCCCGCGCGCTCGCGGAGTGCGGCGCCCAGGTGGTCCTGGCCCAGCAGGGCGAGCACCTGATGGAGCGCCAGCTCGACCCGGAGGCGGCCGCCCTGCTCCGCGACCACCTCGAAGCGCTCGGCGTGGAGGTGCACACCGAGTGCCGGGTGCGGGGGCTGCTCCGCTCGACCGCGTCGGAGTCCGTTCGGGCCGTCCAGCTCGCCGACGGGTACGAACTCGCCGCCGACCTCACCGTCCTCGCCTGCGGGGTCCGGCCCCGGACCGCTCTCGCCCGGGCCGCCGGGCTCGACGTCCGCGAGGGGATCGTGGTCGACGACGAACTGCGCACCTCCGACCCGTACATCCACGCCCTCGGCGACTGCGCCGAGCACCGCTCCACGCTCTACGGGCTCGCCGGGCCCGCGCTCGAACAGGCCGACGTGCTGGCCGACGTGCTCGCCGGGCGGGCCGCCCGCTACACGGGGACCCGGGCCCTGACCCGGCTCTCCCTGCGCTCCGGGAGAACCGGAGGTCCGAGGGATTCCGCGGGCCCGACGGGCGCCGAAGGCCCGGTGGACCCCGCGGGCCCCGGCCCCCTGGCAGCCGGGCTCGACCTCGCCGCCTTCGGTGAGGCCAGGCCGCGGCCGGGCGACGACGTGATCCGGCTGGCCGACGCCACCCGGGGCGCGTACCGCACGGTCGTCGTCCGCGAGGGGCGGCTGGCCGGCGGGGTGCTCCTGGGCGACCTCGGCGCGGTCGCCGGCCTCGCCCGCACCTGGCAGGACGACGAACCGCTGCCGCCCGCCATGTCCCTGCTCCACCTGCTCACCGACGACGGAGGCCACTGAGATGCCGGAAACCACCAGCCCCACCACCCCCACCTTCGTCCTCGTCGGGCACGGCATGGTCGGCCAGCGGTTCCTGGAGTCGCTGGCCGCGCGCGGGCTGACCCCGGCCGCCGGGCGGGCCCGGGTCGTCGTGCTCTGCGAGGAGCCCCGGCCCGCCTACGACCGGGTGCAGCTCACCTCGTACTTCGCCGGGCGCTCCCCCGACGACCTCTCCCTCGTGGAGCCGGGGTTCATGGAGGAGCACGGCTTCGAGCTGTACGTCGGGGACCCGGCCCGGAGCGTCGACCGTACGGCCCGGACGGTGACCGCGCGGTCCGGGGCGGTGTTCCCGTACGACACGCTCGTGCTGGCGACGGGCTCGTACCCCTTCGTCCCGCCGGTGCCGGGGAAGGACTCCCGGGGCTGCTTCGTGTACCGGACGATCGAGGACCTGCTCGCGATCGAGGAGTACGCGAAGGGGGTCGGGACCGGGGCCGTGGTCGGGGGCGGGCTGCTCGGCCTGGAGGCGGCGGGGGCGCTCAAGGGGCTCGGGCTGCGCACCCACGTGGTGGAGTTCGCCCCCCGGCTGATGCCGGTCCAGGTGGACGAGGGCGGGGGTGCGGCGCTGCTGCGGACGATCGAGGGCATGGGGCTGACCGTGCACACGGGGGTGGGGACGCAGGAGGTCACCGCGGGTGCGGACGGGGCGGTGAACGGGATGGCGCTCTCGGACGGCTCCTCGCTCGACGTGGATCTCGTGGTGTTCTCCGCCGGGGTGCGGCCGCGTGACGAGCTGGCCCGGGAGTGCGGGCTCGCGGTCGGGGAGCGCGGCGGGATCGTGGTCGACGAGGAGTGCCGTACGTCCGACCCCGCCGTGTTCGCGATCGGTGAGTGCGCGCTCGCCTCCGACGGCCGGGTCTACGGGCTGGTCGCGCCGGGCTACGAGATGGCGGAGACCGTGGCCGAGGTGGTGGCCGGCGGGCGGGCCGGGTTCACCGGGGCCGACATGTCGACCAAGCTCAAGCTGCTCGGCGTGGACGTGGCCTCGTTCGGTGACGCGCACGGGACCGCGGAGGGCGCGCTGGACGTGGTGTACGCCGACTCCCGCTCCGGCGTCTACAAGAAGCTGGTGATCGGGGCGGACGGCGCCCTGCTGGGCGGGGTGCTGGTCGGGGACGCCGACAACTACGGCACGCTGCGGCCGATGACGGGGAGCGTCCTGCCGGTCGCACCCGAGCAGCTGGTGCTGCCGGCCGGGGCGGGCGGGCCGGCGGTGCTGGGGCCGTCCTCGCTGCCGGACGACGCCGTCATCTGCTCCTGCCACAACGTGACCAAGGGCGCGATCTGCGAGCACACCACCCTGCCCGAGGTGAAGAAGTGCACGCGGGCCGGGACGGGCTGCGGCAGCTGCGTCAAGGTGATCGGCCAGCTGCTGCCGCAGAGCGAGGACACCGGCCTGTGCGGCTGCTTCGCCTACAGCCGCAGCGAGTTGTACGAGATCGTCCGGACCCTGGGCGTCACCTCTTTCACCGCCCTGCTCGACTCGCACGGCCGCGAGGAAGCGCGCGGCGGGGAGGGGTGCGAGGTCTGCAAGCCGACCGTCGGCTCGGTCATCGCCTCGCTCGCCCCGACCGTCGGTGCCAGCGGTTACGTCCTGGACGGGGAGCAGGCGGCGCTCCAGGACACCAACGACCACTTCCTCGCCAACCTCCAGCGCAACGGCTCCTATTCGGTCGTGCCCCGCATCCCGGGCGGGGAGATCACCCCGGAGAAGCTCATCGTGATCGGCGAGGTCGCCCGCGACTTCGGCCTCTACACGAAGATCACCGGCGGCCAGCGCATCGACCTCTTCGGTGCCCGGGTCGATCAACTTCCGGTCATCTGGGCCCGGCTGGTCGACGCCGGGTTCGAGTCCGGACACGCGTACGGGAAGTCGCTGCGGACGGTCAAGTCCTGTGTGGGGCAGACCTGGTGCCGCTACGGCGTGCAGGACTCCGTACGGATGGCGATCGACCTGGAGCTGCGCTACCGGGGGCTGCGCTCCCCGCACAAGCTGAAGTCGGCGGTCTCCGGCTGCGCCCGGGAGTGCGCGGAGGCCCGGGGCAAGGACTTCGGGATCATCGCCACCGCCGGCGGCTGGAACCTCTACGTCGGCGGCAACGGCGGGGCCACCCCGCGCCACGCCGACCTGCTGGCCCAGGACCTCTCCGACACCGAACTCGTGCGGCTCATCGACCGGTTCCTGATGTTCTACATCCGCACCGCCGACCGCCTGGAGCGCACGTCGGCCTGGCTGGAGCGGATCGACGGCGGCCTGGAGCACGTACGGGATGTCGTCGTCCACGACTCGCTGGGGCTCTGCGACGAGCTGGAGCGGCTGATGGCCGACCACGTCTCCGGCTACCGCGACGAGTGGGCCGAGACCATCGACGACCCGGAACGGCTGCGGCGGTTCGTGACCTTCGTCAACGCCCCCGACGCCCCCGACCCCTCGGTGAGGTTCGTCCCGGAGCGGGACCAGATCAAGCCCGATCTGGAGCTGCTCGCCGGGCCCGTGCTCGCCGTCCGCACCCTCGAAGGGACCCCCTCCTGATGACCACCACCACGGTGAGTTCCGCCATGACCACCACCACGGCGAGTACCGCTCCGGCCGTCGTCCACGTCGCCCATGCCGGCGGCTGGGTCGCGGTCTGCGGACCGGATGTGCTCAGCGCCGGGCGCGGCGCCGCGGTGCTGCTGCCGGACGGGGAGCAGGCGGCCCTGTTCATGGACCGGTCGGGCACGGTGTACGCGATCGGCAACCGGGACCCGTTCACCGGGGCGTACGTCCTCTCGCGGGGGCTGCTCGGCTCGGCGGCCGGGCGGCCGTTCGTCGCCTCGCCGCTGCTGAAGCAGCGGTTCGACCTGGCCACGGGTGCCTGCCTGGACGACGACGAGGTGTCGGTGCCGGTGTACGCGGTGCGGGTGGAGTGACCGCCGGGCGCCGGCCCTCCACCGTTCACCGCTTGTTGGGGGCACGTCAACTGCACCCTCCTACAGTCCTGACGCGCGACCCGCCGGTCCCGTCCGGGGCGGCGGGCCCTCACCCATCCGTGGAGTGATCGTGGAACGTCGGACCTTCTTGCGCACGGCGGTGGTCGGCAGCTCGGCGGCGGCCTTCGGGGGCACCCTGTGGCGCGGCGCGGCCTTCGCGGGCCCCGCCCAGCCGGCCCCCGGCCCGTACGGCGCCCTCCAGGCGGCCAACGGCAACGGCATCCAGTTGCCGAGCGGCTTCACCAGCCGCATCATCGCCCGGTCGGGGCAGACCGTGGCGGGCACCTCCTACCGGTGGCACAGCGCCCCCGACGGCGGGGCGACCTACGCCGACGGCTCGGGCTGGATCTACGTCTCCAACGCCGAGGTGTCCGCGAGCAGCGGCGGCGGGGCGAGCGCCGTGCGGTTCAACTCCTCGGGCACGGTGACGTCCGCGTACCGGATCCTGTCGGGGACGAACGTCAACTGCGCGGGGGGCGCCACCCCGTGGAAGACCTGGCTCTCCTGCGAGGAGGTCACCCGCGGGTACGTCTACGAGACCGACCCCTGGGGCGTGAAGGCGGCCGTACAGCGGCCCGCGCTCGGCCGGTTCAAGCACGAGGCGGCGGCGGCCGACCCCGACCACGGCTACATCTACCTCACCGAGGACGAGAGCGACGGCCGCTTCTACCGCTTCCGGCCCGCCACCTGGGGCGACCTGTCCAGCGGCACGCTCCAGGTCCTGGTGGCCGGTACGGGCACCTCCGGGCCGGTGACCTGGGCCAACGTGCCGGACCCGGCCGCCTCCTCGACCCAGACCCGCTACCAGGTTCCCGGCGCCAAGGTCTTCAAGGGCGGCGAGGGCTGCTTCTACGCGGCGGGCACCTGCTGGTTCACCACCAAGGGCGACAACCGGGTGTGGGCGTACGACGCGAACACCTCGTCCATCTCCCTGACGTACGACGCCTCCCTGGTGACGGGCGGCGCGGCCCCGCTGACCGGGGTCGACAACGTCACCCGGGCGGGCTCCGGCGATCTGTACGTGGCGGAGGACGGCGGGAACATGGAGATCTGCCTGATCACGCCGGACGACACGGTGGCCCCGTTCCTGCGGATCACCGGCCAGTCCAGCTCGGAGATCACCGGCCCGGCCTTCTCACCGGACGGCAAGCGGCTCTACTTCTCCTCGCAGCGCGGCACCAGCGGCAGTTCGTCCGGGGGGATCACGTACGAGGTGACGGGGCCCTTCCGCGGCTGAGACGCCCCGCGCGGGAGGGGGCGGCGCCGGAGGCCGTGCCGCGCCTTCCCGGGCGCGGGGGCGGTGCCGGTGGCCGCCCCCGCGCCCGCGTGCGCCGGGGCTCCCCCGTGGCCCCGGCGGAAGGCACCGAACAAGTGGCCGCCGTATTCCCTCCCCTGGGGGGGGGCATGTCTCCTCCCAACGCAGCCCGAAAGGGGGCATGGGGGGGAT
>NZ_JBWKCM010000042.1:0-8822 GCF_056436485.1 Streptomyces sp. NPDC043746
GCAGGGGGGACCCTGTGGGAGAGTAGGACGCCGCCGAACAATTTTTCTGGGAAAGCCCCGTACCGTATGGTGCGGGGCTTTCCTGCGTTCTGAACCTGATGCCCCGGGGCTCGCTCCGCTTCTGCCCCGCATACCCCTGTGCGGGTGGCGACGGGGGGTGAGGGTAAGGTCGGGGGGCATCATTCGCACGTTCTTCACAGGAGGCCCCCGGGTGGAGGTCCAGGAGACTCGGGTCCAGACGGATCGGGTCCTCACCATCCCCAACATTCTCAGCATGGCTCGCCTTGTCGGGGTACCGCTCTTCCTGTGGCTGATCCTTCGCCCGGTGTTCGGCGGCCCCAACAGCGACGGCTGGGCGCTGCTGGTGCTGATGCTCAGCGGTATCAGTGACTACCTGGACGGCAAGCTCGCCCGGCGGTGGAACCAGATCAGCAGTCTGGGCCGGCTCCTGGACCCTGCTGCCGACCGGCTCTACATCCTCTCGACCCTTCTCGGTCTCACCTGGCGCGAGATCCTGCCGCTCTGGCTCACCGCCGCCCTCCTGGCCCGTGAGCTGATGCTGCTCGTGATGGTGGCAATCCTGCGGCGCCACGGCTATCCGCCTCCGCAGGTCAACTTCCTCGGGAAAGCTGCAACCTTCAACCTGATGTACGCCTTCCCCTTGTTGCTGCTCAGCGACGGGAGTGGTTGGCTGGCTGCTGTGGCCGCCGTTTTCGGATGGGCGTTCGCAGGATGGGGTACAACTCTGTATTGGTGGGCAGGGATCCTCTACGTGGTCCAGGTCCGCCGACTCGTCAAGGCGGATGCAGTAGCCGATGCAGCTCGTTGATGTGGTGCCGTGCAGTGTGGCCGGCCCCTGGCCTGGTGTCTTGAGTGCGTGATACTCCGACGGGCGAAATCGGCTGACCGTCGTCTCTTCTAGGAGGACGTTTCCGACATGAAGGCCGTCGTGATGGCTGGTGGCGAAGGCACACGCCTGCGCCCCATGACCTCGAGCATGCCCAAGCCGCTCCTGCCCGTGGCCAATCGGCCGATCATGGAGCATGTACTGCGGCTGCTCAAGAGGCATGGGCTCAATGAGACCGTAGTGACCGTCCAGTTCCTCGCCTCCCTCGTGAAGAACTATTTCGGGGACGGCGAGGAGCTCGGGATGGAGCTCACCTATGCCAACGAGGAGAAGCCACTCGGCACCGCGGGGAGTGTGAAGAACGCCGAGGAGGCGTTGAAGGACGACACCTTCCTCGTCATTTCCGGTGACGCGCTCACCGACTTCGATCTCACCGATCTCATCGCCTTCCACAAGGAGAAGGGCGGACTCGTCACGGTCTGTCTGACCCGGGTCCCCAATCCGCTGGAATTCGGCATCACCATCGTGGACGAGAACGGTCAGGTCGAGCGCTTCCTGGAGAAGCCGACCTGGGGCCAGGTCTTCTCCGACACCGTGAACACGGGCATCTACGTCATGGAGCCCGAGGTCTTCGACTACGTCCAGGCCGACACCTCCGTCGACTGGTCCGGCGATGTCTTCCCCCAGCTCATGAAGGAAGGCAAGCCGATCTACGGCTATATCGCCGAGGGCTATTGGGAGGACGTGGGTACGCACGAGAGCTATGTGAAGGCCCAGGCCGACGTTCTCGAGCGCAAGGTCGACGTCGAACTCGACGGCTTCGAGATCTCCCCCGGGGTCTGGGTGGCCGAAGGAGCGGAGGTCCACCCCGACGCCGTACTCCGCGGGCCGCTGTACATCGGTGACTACGCCAAGGTCGAAGCGGACGTGGAGATCCGCGAGCACACGGTCGTGGGCTCCAACGTCGTCGTCAAGACCGGTGCCTTCCTCCACAAGGCCGTGGTCCACGACAACGTCTACATCGGACAGCACAGCAACCTCCGAGGCTGCGTCGTCGGGAAGAACACCGACATCATGCGCGCGGCCCGGATCGAGGACGGCGCTGTCATCGGTGACGAATGCCTGGTCGGCGAGGAGTCGATCATCCAGGGCAATGTGCGGGTGTACCCGTTCAAGACCATCGAGGCCGGTGCGTTCGTCAACACCTCGGTGATCTGGGAATCCCGGGGCCAGGCGCATCTGTTCGGGGCACGCGGTGTCTCGGGCATTCTGAACGTCGAGATCACCCCCGAGCTGGCGGTCCGGCTGGCGGGCGCCTACGCCACCACCCTCAAGAAGGGGGCGACGGTCACCACCGCCCGTGACCACTCCCGAGGCGCGCGGGCGCTCAAGAGGGCCGTGATCTCGGCTCTTCAGGCCAGCGCCATCGACGTACGCGACCTGGAGAACGTACCTCTGCCCGTCGCCCGGCAGCAGACGGCGCGAGGGAGTGCGGGCGGCATCATGATCCGTACGTCGCCGGGCGTGCCCGACTCGGTGGACATCATGTTCATCGACGAGCGGGGTGCCGACCTCTCGCAGGCGCAGCAGCGCAAGCTGGACCGGGTCTACGCCAGGCAGGAGTACCGCAGGGCGTTCCCGGGGGAGATCGGGGACCTGCACTTCCCGTCCAGCGTCTTCGACTCGTACACCGGCTCCCTGCTCCGCAACGTCGATATCGCGGGTATCGCCGACTCCGGGCTCAAGGTCGTCGTGGACGCCTCCAACGGGTCGGCCGGCCTCGTTCTGCCCAGCCTCCTCGGGCGGCTCGGGGTGGACGCTCTGACGATCAACCCGGGACTCGACGAGTCGCGGCCCACCGAGTCCGCCGAGACCCGCCGCGCCGGTCTCGTACGCCTCGGGGAGATCGTCTCCTCGGCGCGGGCCGCCTTCGGCGTGCGGTTCGACCCGGTCGGCGAGCGGCTCTCCCTCGTGGACGAGCTGGGCCGGATCATCGAGGACGACCGGGCTCTGCTGGTGATGCTGGACCTCGTCGCCGCCGAGCGGCGCAGCGGACGCGTCGCCCTGCCGGTGACCACCACGCGCGTGGCCGAGCAGGTGGCCGCGTACCACGGCACGCAGGTGGAATGGACGACCACCTCGCCCGACGACCTGACCCGGGTGGGGCGCGAAGAAGCCACCATCTTCGGGGGAGACGGCCGCGGCGGGTTCATCGTTCCCGAATTCAGCAGTGTTTTCGACGGGACGGCCGCATTCGTCCGGCTGATCGGTCTCGTCGCGCGGACCCAGCTCACCCTGAGCCAGATCGACGCCCGCATTCCCCGGGCCCATGTGCTGCGCCGGGACCTCGCGACACCGTGGGCGGTCAAGGGGCTCGTCATGCGCCGCGTCGTCGAGGCGGCCGGGGACCGCAGCGTGGACACCACCGACGGTGTGCGGGTGGTCGAGGCGGACGGACGGTGGATCATGGTGCTGCCGGACCGGGCGGAAGCCGTCACCCACCTGTGGGCGGAGGGCCCGGACGACGCCTCGGCGCAGGCGCTGCTCGACGAGTGGGCCGCCGTGGTGGAGAGCGCCGGCGAGTGACCTGCTGAGGCCGGTGTGCCGGAACTCCCTGTCGGGGACGTTCCGGTGCACCAGTGGGGCCATTCGGCGGCAGCCGTGGTGACGTGCGACGATGTGCGGCATGTCGCAGCAGCCCCCCGATCGGAGCACACCCTCGCCGCCCGCGCGTCCCGACGCCTCGATGTCGCTGCTGACCAACGTGATGGACCACAGCCTCGACGAGGGGTACGCGGAGGCCTCCGCCCGCCGCAAGGCCGACGGGAGCGCCGGGCTGCCCCGCACGCTCAGGTCGAAGCTGTGGCTCGCCGCCGGTCTGGTGGTGGCCGCCCTGGTGGTGACGCTCGGCGCCGCCGAGGCGCGGATCTCGGCTCCGGTCGTCGCCAAGGAGCGCGAGGAGCTGATCGACCGGATCAACGCGGAGACGCGGGCGGCCGACTCCCTGGAGTCCGAGGTCGACGCGCTCCGCCATGACGTGAGCGAGCGGCAGCGCAAGGCCCTGGAGCAGCACGGTGGGGACCAGGGGGAGCTGGTGGCCTTGCTGTCCGGGGCGACCCCGGTGGAGGGGCCCGGGGTGAAGCTCGTCGTGGACGATGCCAAGAACACCGATCAGGGCGGTGGCGGGCCCCGTGAGTCGTCGAGCTTCGCCGACACCGGCCGGGTGCGCGACCGGGACATGCAGCGGGTCGTCAACGGCCTGTGGGAGTCCGGTGCCGAGGCCGTCGCCATCAACGGGCAGAGGCTGACGGCACTGTCGGCGATCCGTGCCGCGGGCGACGCGATACTGGTCGACAACCGGCCGCTGGTCCCGCCGTACACGGTGCTCGCGGTGGGGGACGGGAAGAATCTCGCCGCCGCGTTCCGGGACAGCGCCGACGGCCAGTACCTCAACGCGCTCAAGGAGAGCTTCGACATCCGCACCAGCTTGTCCGATCAGGCGAAGGTGCGGCTGCCCGCCGCCCCCAGCCTGATCGTCCGTACAGCAGAGCCGAAGGCCGCCGGCAGTGATGCGGCAGAATCAGGGAAGGGCACATCGTGATCGCCGTACTGGGCCTCGTCGTGGGAGTCGTGGTCGGACTGTTGGTCCGGCCCGAGGTACCGGCGGTGGTCGAGCCCTATCTCCCGATCGCCGTGGTCGCCGCGCTGGACGCGGTCTTCGGCGGTCTGCGGGCCATGCTCGACGGCATCTTCGTCGACAAGGTCTTCGTGGTGTCGTTCCTCTCCAACGTCGTCGTCGCCGCGCTGATCGTGTTCCTCGGCGACAAACTGGGTGTCGGCGCTCAGCTCTCCACCGGTGTGGTGGTCGTGCTCGGCATCCGGATCTTCTCCAACGCCGCCGCGATCCGTCGGCACGTCTTCCGGGCTTGAGGCCGATGAACCACGACGAGAACCCCCGCGGCGACCAGCCGGAGCAGCCGGAGACCGTCCCGCCCGCCGCTCCGGACGCCCCTGCGCGGCCGCCCGCGGCCGACGAGGTCTCCGGGCGTCAGAGGCTGCTGGCGGGCCTGTGGCCGCCGCGGCTGAGCCGGGCCCAACTCATCGTCGCCGTGCTGCTGTTCGGGCTCGGTCTGGGGCTGGCCATCCAGGTGCGGTCCACCGGGGACGACGGCGCGCTGCGCGGCGCGCGCCAGGAGGACCTGGTCCGGATCCTCGACGAGGTCGACGACCGCACCCAGCGCCTGGAGGACGAGAAGCAGCGCCTGGACGACCAGCGCACCGAGCTGGAGAACAGCTCCGACCAGGCCGAGGAGGCCCGGAAGCAGACGCTGGAAAAGGAACGGCAGCTGGGGATCCTCGCGGGTACGGTGGCGGCCCAGGGTCCCGGGATCACGCTGACGATCAGCGACCCGACCGGTGCGGTCGCGGCCGACAAGCTGCTCGACACCGTTCAGGAGCTGCGTGCGGCCGGGGCCGAGGCCATCGAGGTCAACGGCGTCCGCGTGGTGGCCGATACGTACTTCGCCGGTGAGGGCGGTGACATCCGGGTGGACGGCAAGAAGATCGAAGCACCGTACGAGTTCAAGGTCATCGGCAAGCCGCAGGACCTGGAGCCCGCCCTCAACATTCCCGGCGGTGTGGTCCAGACGTTGGAGAAGGAGCAGGCCACGGCCGTGGTGGAGCGCTCCGAGGACATCGTCGTCGATGCCTTGCGAGCGGCGAAGCGGCCTGACTACGCTCGGTCGTCGTCCCCGTGATCGCGCCGGGCCGGAGTGCCGGTGGACGAGGGCGGGGGGTTGCGGGGGGTCGGCGCACCGGATTGGTGGTGCGTGGTGGAAACTGTCGGGTGGATACGGACGTTGTGAGGATGTCCGGGTCGGCAGGTGTGTTCATTCAGGGTTCGTCCTGCCCCACGGGCGGGTCTATGTCGGTCAAGGGGAATCGCCCGTGAAGTTGTTTGCGAAGTTGTTCGGGAAGAGCGCACGCGAGGACAGCAACAGCGCTGCCCGCCACCGCGCTCCGCGCCACGGCCAGGGCGGGGAGCAGGAGGCGGAGCGTCCGCTCTTCCGCGATGAGGTGTCCGGTGGTGGTACTCCGGGTGGTCCCGGCGTGTCGTCCGTTGACCCCGCCGGTGCGGGGGCAATAGGTTTCGGCGAACCATCAGCCTCGAGTACGGGTGGAGGGTTCACCCCGGAGGGCTCGTCCATGCCGGTCTGTGCGAGGTGCGGCCACCGCAACGCGGAGGCCAGCCGATTCTGCTCCAACTGCGGTACGCCGCTGCGGGGCGGTGTCCCCGAGCGCGCCTCGGAGACGACGTCCACGATCTCCATCTCCGGTCTTGAGGCGTACGACGCCGAGGCGACGGGCCAGACGGCCCTGCCCTCGCTCTCCCCGGAGGCCCAGGCCGCCGTCGACGCGCTGCCCGGTGGCTCGGCGCTGCTGGTCGTGCGCCGCGGCCCGAACTCCGGCAGCCGTTTCCTGCTCGACAGCGATCTGACGACCGCCGGCCGTCACCCCCAGAGCGACATCTTCCTCGACGACGTCACCGTGTCGCGGCGTCATGTGGAGTTCCACAGGGGGCCGGACGGTAGTTTCACCGTGGGTGACGTCGGCAGCCTCAACGGCACCTATGTCAACCGTGAGCGCATCGATTCGGTCCTGCTGTCCAACGGCGACGAAGTCCAGATCGGGAAGTACCGCCTGGTCTTCTACGCGAGCCCGCGGGGCGTGTGACCAGCCCTCGGATCCGTCCGGGGGGATCCCCAGGAAGGCCCATGCTGCGAACACCGACAGGCGGTGCCGGTGACGGCGCCGCCACCGCGGACACGCGCTGGGTGAGCATCGGAACGGTGCTCACCCGGCTGCGCGAAGAGTTTCCGGAAGTCACGATCTCCAAGATCCGCTTCCTGGAGGCCGAGGGGCTCGTCGAGCCGCAGCGGACTCCGTCCGGCTACCGGAAGTTCGCTCCCGGTGACGTGGAGCGGCTGGCCCAGGTCCTCCGGATGCAGCGGGACCACTATCTGCCGCTCAAGGTCATCCGGGAGCACCTGGACGCCCTCGACCGGGGCGAGCAGCCCGTGCTCCCCGCGCCGGGCGCTCAGCGGGACCTCGGCGACGGTGTGTGGGAGGTCGGGCCCGGTGGGGCGACCGCGGCCCGGATCGGGCGTGCCGAGCTGCTGGCGGCCGCCCAGGTCGACGAGGAGGAGCTGGCGGAGTGGGAGTCCTACGGGATCGTCGTCGCGGCTCCCGAGGGCGGCTATGACGCCGAGATGGTGACCGTGGCGAAGCTGGTGGCCGATCTCGGACGCTTCGGTCTGGAGCCGCGCCATCTGCGGGCCATGCGGGCCTCCGCCGACCGTGAGGCGGGCCTGGTCGAGCAGCTGGTCGCACCGCTGCGCCTGCACCGGAATCCGCAGACCAGAGCCCATGCCGAGGCCACGGCGAACGAGCTGGCCGAACTGTCCGTACGGCTGCATGCCGCGCTCGTCCAGACCGCTCTGCGCAGCCGTCTGCACTGAGGTCGGCGGAGCCCGACTACCCAAACATGGCGAGCACGTCCTAGGGTTGCTGTGTGAACGAGCTCGACGTTGTCGGTGTCCGGGTGGAAATGCCCTCCAACCAACCGATCGTTCTCCTGCGTGAAGTGGGAGGCGACCGGTACCTCCCCATTTGGATCGGTCCTGGGGAGGCGACCGCCATTGCCTTCGCCCAGCAGGGCATGGCTCCGGCCAGGCCGCTGACCCATGACCTGTTCAAGGATGTGCTCGAGGCCGTGGGCCAGGAGCTGACCGAGGTCCGGATCACGGACCTCCGCGAAGGGGTCTTCTACGCGGAGCTGGTCTTCGCCAGCGGAGTCGAGGTGAGCGCCCGGCCGTCCGACGCCATAGCGCTCGCCCTGCGGACCGGCACGCCGATCTACGGCAGTGACGGCGTGCTGGACGATGCGGGCATCGCGATCCCCGACGAGCAGGAGGACGAGGTGGAGAAGTTCCGCGAATTCCTCGATCAGATCTCACCGGAGGACTTCGGCACGAACAGCCAGTGACGCTCCCGCAGGGGTGTCGTCAGCACATTCGATGAGCCTTTCCCGGGAGCCGGACGCGGGAAACCCTTCTCAGGGTGATTATCACTCGGCGTGCCGAGTGTGGCGATCGTTGACGCACCCCCAGTGACTGCCTACCTTCGAGTGGGCAGGTCAAGGACGGAGGTCGGCGTGAGAAGCAGCGGCGACGGTACGGCGGCGGGTGGGCCGTATCCGCAGCACGGCAGTGGAGCCGACCACGCCATCAGGCAGCCGGCAGCGCCGGCCGCGGTGGCGACGGACGGCGTGGCAGCGGCGAGCGATATCGGCTATCGCGGACCGACGGCGTGCGCGGCGGCGGGGATCACCTACCGCCAGCTGGACTACTGGGCGCGTACGGGGCTGGTGGAGCCGAGCGTCCGGCCGGCCTACGGGTCGGGGACCCAGCGTCTCTACAGTTTCCGGGACGTGGTCCTTCTCAAGATCGTCAAGCGGTTCCTGGACACCGGGGTCGCTCTGCAGAACATCCGTACCACGGTCCAGCACCTGCGGGCCCGGGGCTTCCAGGACCTCGAACGCATGACGCTGATGAGCGACGGGGCCACGGTCTACGAGTGCTCCTCGCCCGACGAGGTCGTCAGCCTCCTCCAGGGCGGTCAGGGCGTCTTCGGGATCGCCGTGGGCGTCGTCTGGCGGGATGTGGACGCCGCACTCTCCCAGCTCCACGGCGAGCGGGTCGACACCGGTGAGACCCTCATCGGCCACAACCCGGCCGACGAGCTGGCCCGGCGCCGCAACCGCGCCGGATGAGCGGCTGAACGGGCTGAACGGGGCGGGGGGGGGGGGAGGGGGAGGGGGGGGGGGGGGGGGGGGGTGGGGGGGGGGGGGGGGGGGTAGGAGGAAGAGGGCGGAGGGAGCGGCCGGGGCACGGAGAACGCCCGCAACCTCCTCAAG
>NZ_JBWKCM010000042.1:8832-29294 GCF_056436485.1 Streptomyces sp. NPDC043746
ACACAACGTAGAGCAGCTGCTCCGAAACAGCACAGGACAAAGGGGAAGTAGACGAGATCGCCGCCGACGTACGCTCCCCGCCCCCCCCCCCCCCCCCCCCCCCCCCCCCGCCCCGTTGTCAGTGGCGTAGGGCAGCATCGGAGAGGTGAGACCCGCGCCGACCATCCTCCACCTGGACATGGACGCCTTCTACGCCTCGGCGGAGCAGGCGGCCAAGCCCAGCCTGCGCGGGAAGGCCGTCGTCGTGGGGGGCCTGGGACCACGCGGGGTGGTCGCCACCGCCTCGTACGAGGCACGGGTCCTCGGCGTCCACTCCGCGATGCCGACGGCCCAGGCGAGGCGGCTGGCACCGAACGCCGCCTATCTGGTGCCCCGTTTCCAGTTGTACCGGACGGTGAGCGAGCAGGTCATGGAGCTGCTGGGGCGACTCTCGCCGCTGGTGGAGCCGCTGAGCCTGGACGAGGCCTTCGTCGACCTGGAGGCGGGCGGGGCCGCGGACGACTCGGCCTCGGCCCGCAGGACCGGCGAGCGGCTGCGCACCGCCATCCGGGCGGTGACCGGGCTGAGCGGATCGGTCGGGCTCGCCGGCTCCAAGATGCTCGCCAAGATCGCCTCCGAGCAGGCCAAGCCGGACGGGCTGGTGCTCA
The DNA here is from genome assembly GCF_056436485.1 of Streptomyces sp. NPDC043746. Taxonomy (NCBI): domain Bacteria; kingdom Bacillati; phylum Actinomycetota; class Actinomycetes; order Kitasatosporales; family Streptomycetaceae; genus Streptomyces; species Streptomyces sp. NPDC043746. The sequence continues at coordinate 9,480 of NZ_JBWKCM010000042.1, forward strand.
TAGAGCCCGGCACCGAGCGCGAGCTGCTGGCCCCCATGCCGGTACGGACGCTGCCCGGCGTCGGGCCGGCCACCGGGGACCACCTCCGGCGCGCCGGGATGACCACGGTCCACGACCTGGCGGAGGCGGGCGAGGACGAGCTCGTCCGGCTGGTCGGCAAGGCGCACGGCCACGGGCTCTACCGGATGGCGCTCGGGCTCGACGACCGGCCGGTGGTCGCCGAGCGCGACGCCAAGTCCGTATCGGTCGAGGACACCTTCGACGTGGACCTGCACGACCGGGTGCGGGTGCGCGCGGAGGTGGAGCGGCTGGCCGTGCGGTGTGTGGAGCGGCTGCGGGCCGCCGACCGGTCGGGGCGCACGGTGGTGCTCAAGGTCCGCCGGTACGACTTCTCCACCCTGACCCGCTCCGAGACCCTCCGAGGCCCCACGGACGACCCCACGGTGGTGCGTGAGGCGGCCGCACGGCTGCTGGAGGCCGTCGACACCACCGGGGGCGTACGGCTGCTCGGTGTGGGCGTCACGGGGCTCGCGGACTTCACCCAGGAGGACCTGTTCGCGCAGGCCGCGGGTGCCCGGGAGCTGGCCGAGCGGGCGCGGGAGCCGGAAGGGCGGGCCCCCGACGGCCGTGCGGAAGGGGCCGGGCCCGTCGCCGAGGAGGAGCCCGAGAGCACCGAGCAGCTCGCCGCCCGGCGCTGGCCCGCCGGACACGACGTGCACCACGCGGCGCACGGGCACGGCTGGGTGCAGGGGAGCGGGGTGGGGCGGGTGACGGTGCGGTTCGAGGAGCCGGGCGGGCCGGTCGGCCGCGTCCTCACCTTCCGGATCGACGACCCGGAGCTGACCCCGGCCGACCCGCTGCCACTGGTCCGCGACCCGGTCGACTACTCCTCCTGGCCGGCCAGCCTGCCGAAGTCGCGGTCGGGACCGGTCTCCGCGGCCGGGGAGGAGTCCAGACCGTAGTGCCGGTAGAGCTGGAGTTCCTGCTCAGGGGAGAGGTGCCGGCCGACGCCGAAGTCCGGTGCCCCCTTGATCAGCGCGCGGTCGAAGGGGACCCGCAGGGTGTCCTCGACGAACTCGCTGGGCTCCAGTGGGACGAAGGCGTCCCGGCTGAAGAGGCCGGTGCGCACGGCCGCCCACTCGGGCACCCCGGTGGCGTCGTCGAGGTAGACCTCGTCCACCGTCCCGATCTTGGTGCCCTTGCGATCGAACGCCTTGCGGCCGATCAGGCGGCGCGGATCGATATCGGTCTGCACGGTGCCTCCCACTGGTCGCGACTGCTCAAGGGCGGTCCCCGGTCATTCCCCGGGGCCCCTCTCGCTCCACCAGGACCAGACAAGTGCAGATCCGTGGCGTCGGCCACTCGAGGACTCCGCGGGGATGGCCGCTGGTAGGCTGGCAAGTGGCTGCTGACCCCGTGCGGGAGAGTCCTCCGGTGCAGAATCCGGAGGCGCCGAAGGAGCAAATCCTCCCCGGAATCTCTCAGGCCCCCGTACCGCGCGGACGAGGTCACTCTGGAAAGCAGGGCGGGTTCGTGCGGGCGCAGGCCGGGACGGACTCGACCCTCACCGACGGTGAAAGTCGGCACGCCCCCGGGCGGGCCGGTGAAGCTCTCAGGTTGAGATGACAGAGGGGGAGGCCGTCCGGGCACCCGCGCCGTGGTGCCCCTCGCAGGTCGTGACAGACCAGGAGGCCTCCACCATGACCCCCCGTCGCACTCCGCTCTCCCAGCTGGAGCAGGGCATTCCGTTCGAGCAGCGCCACATAGGGCCCGACGCCGAGGCCCAGGCGAAGATGCTCGCCCAGGTCGGCTACGGCTCCCTCGACGAGCTGACCGCCGCCGCGGTGCCCGATGTGATCAAGAGTGCGGAGGCCCTGGACCTTCCCTCGGCCCGCACCGAGGCGGAGGTGCTGGCCGAGCTGCGCTCGCTGGCCGACCGCAACAAGGTCCTCGCCCCGATGATCGGCCTCGGCTACTACGGCACCTTCACGCCGCCGGTCATCCTGCGCAACGTCATGGAGAACCCCGCGTGGTACACGGCCTACACGCCGTACCAGCCGGAGATCTCCCAGGGCCGCCTGGAGGCCCTGCTCAACTTCCAGACGATGGTCGCGGACCTCACCGGGCTGCCGACGTCCGGCGCCTCGCTGCTCGACGAGGGCACCGCCGCCGCCGAGGCCATGGCGCTCTCCCGCCGCGTCGGCAAGGTCAAGAACGGCGTCTTCCTGATCGACGCCGACACCCTGCCCCAGACCGTCGCCGTGATCCGGACCCGCGCAGAGCCCACCGGGGTCGAGGTCGTCGTCGCGGACCTCAGCGAGGGCATCCCCGCCGAGATCGCCGAGCGCGGTGTCTTCGGCGTGCTGCTCCAGTACCCGGGCGCCTCCGGGGCCGTCCGTGCGATCGAGCCCGTCATCGAGCAGGCCCACGAGCTGGGCGCGATCGTCACCGTCGCCGCCGACCTGCTGGCCCTCACCCTGCTCACCTCGCCCGGCGCCCTCGGCGCCGACATCGCGGTCGGCACCACCCAGCGCTTCGGTGTCCCGATGGGCTTCGGCGGCCCGCACGCCGGCTTCATGGCCGTCCGCGAGAAGTTCGCCCGCTCCCTGCCCGGCCGCCTGGTCGGCGTCTCCGTCGACGCCGACGGCAACAAGGCCTACCGTCTGGCCCTCCAGACCCGCGAGCAGCACATCCGCCGCGAGAAGGCCACCAGCAACATCTGTACGGCACAGGTGCTGCTGGCCGTCATGGCCGGGATGTACGCCGTCTACCACGGCCCCGACGGACTGCGCACGATCGCCCGCCGCACCCACCGCTACGCCACGATCCTCGCCGAGGGGCTGCGCGCCGCCGGTGCGCAGGTCGTGCACGGCTCCTTCTTCGACACCCTGACCGTGCGTGTGCCCGGCAAGGCCGCCGACATCGTCGCGGACGCCCGCGAGCGCGGGGTCAACCTCCGCCGGGTCGACGCCGACCACGTCTCCATCGCCTGCGACGAGACCACCACCCGCGCCCAGGTCGCCGCCGTGTGGGCCGCCTTCGGCGCCGACGGGGACATCGAGGCACTGGACGGCTCGGCCGCCGACGCGCTGCCCGAGGCGCTGCTGCGCTCCGACGACATCCTGACCCACCCGGTCTTCCACCAGCACCGCTCCGAGACCGCGATGCTGCGCTACCTGCGCAGGCTCGCGGACCGCGACTACGCGCTGGACCGGGGCATGATCCCGCTCGGCTCGTGCACCATGAAGCTGAACGCGACCGCCGAGATGGAGTCCATCACCTGGCCCGAGTTCGGCGCGCTGCACCCCTTCGCCCCGGCCGAGCAGGCGCAGGGCTTCCTCACGCTCATCCGTGAGCTGGAGGAGCGCCTGGCCGAGGTCACCGGCTACGACGCCGTCTCCATCCAGCCCAACGCCGGCTCCCAGGGCGAGTTCGCGGGCCTGCTCGCCGTGCGCGCGTACCACCGGGCCAACGGCGACGACCAGCGCACCGTCTGCCTGATCCCCTCCTCCGCGCACGGCACCAACGCCGCCAGCGCGGTCATGGCGGGCATGAAGGTCGTCGTGGTGAAGACCGCCGACGACGGCGAGGTCGATGTCGCGGACCTGCGCGCCAAGATCGAGCAGTACCGCGACGAGCTGGCCGTCCTCATGATCACCTACCCCTCCACGCACGGGGTCTTCGAGGAGCACGTCGCCGACATCTGCGGCGAGGTGCACGACGCGGGCGGCCAGGTCTACGTGGACGGCGCCAACCTCAACGCGCTGGTCGGGCTCGCCAAGCCCGGCAAGTTCGGCGGGGACGTCTCCCACCTGAACCTGCACAAGACGTTCTGCATCCCGCACGGCGGCGGCGGTCCCGGCGTCGGCCCGGTCGGCGTCCGCGCCCACCTCGCCCCGTACCTCCCCAACCACCCGCTCCAGCCCGGTGCGGGCCCGGAGACCGGTGTGGGCCCGATCTCGGCCGCCCCGTGGGGCTCGGCGGGCATCCTGCCGATCTCGTGGGCGTACGTCCGGCTGATGGGCGGCGAGGGGCTCAAGCGCGCCACGCAGGTCGCCGTGCTGGCCGCCAACTACATCGCCAAGCGTCTGGAGCCGCACTACCCGATCCTCTACACGGGCCCGGCCGGGCTGGTCGCGCACGAGTGCATCGTGGACCTGCGTCCGATCTCCAAGGCCACCGGCGTCTCCATCGACGACGTCGCCAAGCGCCTGATCGACTACGGCTTCCACTCGCCGACCATGTCGTTCCCGGTGGCCGGCACGCTGATGATCGAGCCGACCGAGAGCGAGGACCTCGCGGAGCTGGACCGGTTCTGCGACACCATGATCGCGATCCGCGCCGAGATCGAGAAGGTCGCCTCCGGCGAGTGGAGCGCGGACGACAACCCGCTGGCCAACGCCCCGCACACCGCGGCCGCGCTCGGTGGCGACTGGGCGCACGGCTACAGCCGCGAGGAGGCCGTCTTCCCGGCCGGGGTCTCGGCCGCCGACAAGTACTGGCCGCCGGTGCGCCGCATCGACGGTGCCTTCGGTGACCGGAACCTGGTCTGCTCCTGCCCGCCGCTGGAGGAGTACGACGGCTGACCCTCCGGGGTGGACCGCTGACATGCGTCGGGGCCGGTGCGGGGGGTTCCCCCGGGCCGGCCCCTTCTCCGTACAGCCTTCTCCGGACTGCGTGGTTCGTGCTGCTCCGCACGTACCGCTTCGTTCCTACCGCTTCGTCCGTACGGCCGTACTCAGGCGGCCTTCACCACGCCGGCCGTCGCCGGCGGCCGGTGCGGTGCGATGACCTGCCCGTCGGGCAGCAGCTCGCCGGTGTCCTCGAAGAGCAGGACGCCGTTGCACAGAAGGCTCCACCCCTGCTCCGGATGGTGGGCCGTCAGGCGGGCCGCCTCCCGGTCGGGGGAGTCGGCGGTGGGGCAGAGTGGCTGGTGTTGGCACATGGCTGCGTTCTTTCGCTGCGTCGAGTCGAGTGTCCTGCGGCTGGATGAGAGGTTCATGGCCGCCCCCGTATCAGTCGGTCCGGTCCCAGTGTTGCCCCACGGGGATGATTCCGCAGGCATTTCGCTCCGGCTCCCTTACTCCTCCCATGACGCGTCACCCGCGCGGACGGTTCACCGCAACTGCACTGTCACTTCGGGTGGTTCGGGGTGGCCGGATAGGGCTAGTCCGAGTGGGTAGGGGAAGGCCCCCGCTGTGGACCGTCCCGTCATCGGGCGGCCACCACGGGGGCGGTGTCCTCCTCGGCCGTCGGTCAGGCGGAGCTGAGCAGCGGCCCCGGGCCCACGCGCAGGGTCATGACGGGCAGCAGATCCGCGACCCGGTGCGGCCGGTGCGCGGCGATGCCCGGCGGCGCCGGCGCCAGCGGCACCAGGACGTCGGCCGGGGCGAGCACCCCGGTGGAGGCGTCGTCCGCGGGGTCGTCGTGCAGCCAGAGGGTGAGCATGTACAGCTCGGGGATGGAGAGAAGTCTCGCCTGGTACGCGGTGGACGAGGCGTCCGCCTGGCGGACCGCCAGCTCCGTCGAGGCGAGGTAGGGGCCCTCGAAGAAGTGCGAGAAGCTCCAGCCGTCCGGAGTGAGCATGGTGTCCGCGGCGGCGATCGCGCGGCCCTCGCTCCGGATCAGGAAGCGCCAGGCCGCGAGGCGGGTCCGGGGCACGGCCCCGGTCGGGGCGATCCGTTCCAGGACATGGACGGGCAGGGGCAGTTCGGGGCTCAGCGGTCCCTGGACGGACCGGAGGGCGGAGGTGCGGGCCTGGCGGACCGCGGTGGGAGAACCGAGGGCCGCGGACACGCTGCGCAGGGCGGGCGCGGGAGCCGAGGGGACATGCAGCGGCATGGTGGGTCGCCTCTCACTTCGGAGACACGGTGATACGGGGCGGGTGCAGACGGCGCTGTCGGCATGCGGGGCCGGATGAGGCCGATGACGGGCCGGTTGCGTCAACTCTCTGCCTCGTCAGGCGGAGTTTATACGACGGGTGTTCACTCAGCGTTTCCGCTAGCCGTGTGGGATATTTCGCGCAAGGTGGCATCCGGACTTCACAAAGTGGTTTTCCTGGCGATTTGCGCGGCCGGTTCCAGCCCCTGCCTGGGCATTTTCCGGTGGAGCGGTAGGCCGAAAGTCGCCGGTGTTTCCTCCGTGCGCTTTCCGGAGGGAAATGCCATCCGGCGCGTGCCATCGGAATGTGCCCGAGGTCTCCTTCACTCAGCCTAGCGGGTTTCCGGTGGCGCGTGGGGCGTTACGGATCACTCCCGCTGGGCATTATCGATCGTGATGCGAGCGGCCCGGTCGGCGGGCCGACCACTGGAGGAGGGACCCCTCGATGGGGGAGAAGGTCGTGGCGGGCACCGTTGACCTGTCCGATCGGCAGGCGTACCGCACCAAGCTCAACCAGTGCCTGGAGGGGCTGGGCAGACTCCTGGCGGAGCGGAGGTTCGACCGTCCCCGCAACCTGATGGGGCTGGAGATAGAGCTGAATCTCGCGGGCACCGACGGTCTGCCGCGCATGATGAATCAGGAAGTGCTCCAGCGCATCGCCAGCCGGGATTTCCAGACCGAACTCGGGATGTTCAATCTGGAAGTGAACATCGTTCCGCACCGGCTCGGCGGCCGGGTATTCGACCAGCTCTCGGAGGAGCTTCGGACGGGTCTCGCCTACGCGCACCGCAAGGCCGGTGAGGTGGACGCGGGGATCGTCATGATCGGAATCCTGCCCACGCTCGGTGAGCACGACGTGGTCTCGGCCAATCTCTCCGCCGTGGACCGCTACACCCTGCTCAACGATCAAATGGCGGCCGCCCGGGGGGAGGATTTCGCCCTGGATATCGAAGGAGTCGAGCACCTGGTCTGCTCCTCGCCCTCGATCGCCCCCGAATCGGCCTGTACCTCCGTGCAGTTGCACCTCCAGGTGACACCGGCCCGATTCGCGGACGTGTGGAACGCCGCCCAGGCGGTCGCCGCCGTGCAGATCGCGCTGGGCGCCAACGCCCCCTTCCTCTTCGGCAAGGAGCTGTGGCGCGAGTCGCGGCCCCCGCTGTTCCAGCAGGCAACCGACGTACGGCCGCCGGAGCTGGCCAACCAGGGAGTGCGGCCTCGGACCTGGTTCGGGGAGCGGTGGATCACCTCCGCCTACGAGCTGTTCGAGGAGAACCTGCGCTACTTCCCGCCGCTGCTGCCGATCTGCGACGACGAGGAGCCGCTGCGGGTCCTGGACGAGGGCGGGGTGCCGGAGCTGGCCGAGCTGGTCCTCCACAACGGCACGGTCTACCGCTGGAACCGCCCGGTGTACGGGAAGGTCGACGGCGTCCCGCACCTGCGGGTGGAGAACCGGGTGCTACCGGCGGGCCCCACCGTCACCGACGTGATCGCCAACTCCGCCTTCTACTACGGGCTCGTACGGGCGCTCGCCGAGGAGCCCCGGCCGGTGTGGAGCAAGCTGCCGTTCGAGGCCGCCGCGGAGAACTTCACCGAGGCCTGCCGCCACGGCATCGAGGCCGAGCTGCTCTGGCCGCGCCCCGGCCGCGTCGGCGGGCTGGCCAGGATCCCCGCCGTACAGCTCGTACGCGAGGAGCTGCTGCCGCTCGCCGCGGCCGGGCTCGACGCCTGGCAGATCGAACCCGCCGACCGGGACCGCTACCTCGGGGTCATCGAGGAGCGGTGCAAGCGGCGGGTCAACGGGGCTTCCTGGCAGGTCGCCACCTACCGCCGGGCGCTGGAGGCGGGGCTCGGCCGGGACGCGGCCCTGGCGGCGACCACTCGACGCTATGCCGAGCTGATGCACGCGGGGGAACCGGTGCACACCTGGCCGGTGGGGTTCCCGGCGCCCTGAGCGTGGGCGGCGGGGCGGGTCCTCTGCCGGAGGCGTGTTCCCGCACCCGGTGGGTCGAGCCGCCCCGGGCCGGGTCGGCCGGCCGGCCGGGGCATCGGCTTCCGGTGGTCGGACCCGTCCGCCGGGCGGAAACCCGTACCGGGCGAACACCGCACGCGCGCTCTTGTCGTTGAGCAGGGCCATGAAGCGCAGGGCCGCCCGGGACCGGCGGTGGGCGTGGCGTCGGCGATCGTGCGACGCCTGTGCCGTGGAGACGCCCCCCCCCCGCGTTCCTCCGGCGCGGAGGCGTCCGGCAAGCTGTGACGTCCCAAGTCGGTGGAGCCCCCTGAGGGCGAACGGCGAACGGTGGCAAGGAGAAGGGGGGCGACCACCATCGGTGATGGTGGTCGCCCCCTCGGCCTGTCGCGCATGATCTTCGTGCCTGCGTTCGAGACCCTGGCAGGACGGTGGGCGGGATGGGACGCGACGGCGGGACAGAAGGCAGGTGGACCGGTGAAGGTGGGGCGCGTGGCTGATTCCTATCCCCAAGTGGGCGATTCGCGAGGGATCCTGCGGGCGGAGACGGTGCTGGTTCTCGCCCTCTCCCTGGGCGCGAGTGCCGTGTCCTCGCTCATCAGTTTCGTCGGATCACTGACGAAACCGGGAGGGTTGAAGGACCAGGCGGCGACGCTCAACGGTTCCTACGCACCGGGCCGTCCCTGGCTTGATCTGGCGTGGCAGATGTTCGGGATCGCGACGGCCCTGGTGCCGGTCGCCCTGGTGGCGCATCTGCTGATCCGGGAGGGGGCGGGGCTGCGGACCATCGGGTTCGACCGGACCAGGCCGTGGTCCGACCTCGGCCGCGGGACGCTGGTCGCGGCCGGCATCGGCAGCGCCGGGCTCGCCTTCTACCTGGTCGCCCGGGCGAGCGGCTTCAACCTCACCGTCGTACCGGAGTCGCTGCCCGACGTCTGGTGGAAGTTCCCCGTCCTCATCCTTTCGGCGGCGGAGAACTCCGTGGTGGAAGAGGTGATCGTCGTCGCGTATCTGCTGCGGAGGCTGGACCAGCTCGGCTGGACCCCGATGGCCTCGCTGGTGGCCAGCTCCGTGCTCCGCGGCTCGTACCACCTCTACCAGGGCATCGGCGGCTTCATCGGCAACATGGTGATGGGCGTCGTCTTCGTCCTGCTGTACCGGCGCTGGGGGCGGGTGGGGCCGCTGGTGGTCGCCCATACGCTGCTCGACATCGGGGCGTTCGTCGGGTACGCGCTGCTCGCGGGGAAGGTGGACTGGCTGCCGACGCCGTAGGGGCGGCCTGACCGAGGGCTCAGAGAGTGGTCAGCAGTTCGCCGTCGATCACGGTGACCGCGTTGCCGGTGAGCAGGGTGCGCTCACCGCGCAGAGCGGTGCGCACGAGGCCGGAGCGGGCGGACGCCTGCAGCCCGGTGAGATCGTCCCGGCCCAACCGGGCCGACCAGAACGGGGCCAGCGCGGTGTGGGCGCTGCCGGTCACCGGGTCCTCGTCGATGCCGACGCCGGGGAAGAAACCGCGCGAGACGTAGTCGTAGCCACGGGCCGGGTCCTCGGCGGCGGCCGTGGCGATGACGCCGCGCCGCGAGTGGGAGACGAGGGCGGCGAAGTCCGGGGCGAGTCCCCGTACGGTGGCCTCGTCGCGCACCTCGACGAGCAGGTCGCCGATGTGCTCACCGGTGTCGTGGACCGAGACCGGCTCCGCACCCAGCGCCTCCGCGAGACCGGGCGGTGGTCCGGCCTCCTCGCGAAGCGGGGAGGTGGGGAAGTCGAGGGTGAGGGCGCCGTCCGGGTGGGCGGTGGCGGTGAGGAGCCCGCAGCGCGCGGTGAACCGTACGGTGCCGGTGGCCCGGCCCGTGGTGTGCAGGACGTGCGCGGTGGCGAGCGTGGCGTGCCCGCACATGTCGACCTCGGTGGTCGGGGTGAACCAGCGCAGCGCCCAGTCGGCCTCGCCGCCGGGCGGCAGGGGATGGGCGAAGGCCGTCTCGGAGAGGTTGACCTCGGTGGCGATCTCCTGGAGCCGCTCGGTGTCGGGGAAGGCGGTGGACTCCAGCAGCAGGACCCCCGCGGGGTTGCCGGAGAAGGGACGGTCGGTGAACGCGTCGACGATGCGAATCCTCATGGGGCGACCGTAGAGGGCCCGCACGGCCCCGGACCAAGGCCAATCCGGGGTCGCTGGCCCCTGGCGCCGTCGCCGCATCCCCCGTCGCCCCCGGCGTCGGCGCCGGTGAACTCCTCCTCCGTCGCCCCCTACGGCGAGAAGTCCGTCAGCTGCGCCCAGACCTTCCCCGCGGTGCTTCGATGCGCGTCTGCGCGCTGACCTCGGCCGTGCGACCACCCCCGGTCCGTCCGGATACGGTGCAACGGTGTCGCGGAACGCCATGGCAGCGGCTCAGGCACTCACTCCCGATACGCCGTCAGATTTGCTGGGGCTGCCGGTTCCGCCAGATCTCCGCCGCGTCGAAGCAGTCCGACGCGCGCGGGTGCGGGCCGTCGTCGTGGCAGTGGAAGGCGGCCCAGAACAGATCGGCGGGGAGGGCGTCGTCCGGTGCGTACACGCGGTAGACGTACTGCATCCCGTCCTGCGCGAGCAGTGCGACCATCCAGAACACCCGTGGTTCCCTCCGCCCGGAGCCGATGCGGCCGTTGCCTCGTGCCGTTGCGTGCTGTCACACCCTGTGGTGTGAGGGACGTGTGCGCGGGGATGGCGGTTGCCCGGGGGAGCGCGGCGCAAGGCGGCGCGCCCCCCTGAGAGCCGTGGTTGTACGCCCCGCGGTGATCTCATCCGCAAGGAGGAGGGGGTGTCCCCATGGGCCCGACTTGGGTGGGACGCGTGAATGGGTCCCCCTGCCGATGCTTCCGCGCCCCGGGACTGATGGGGTGGAGTAGTGCAAAACCGGACGCCGCGGATCCCTGAACAGCCCGCCCCGAACCCCGTCGGACCCACCGGGCCCGACAGCCCCCAGGCCGGGTTCGCCGTCGAACTGGCCACGGTGGTGACGGGTGCGCGCAGGCGCGCGCTGCGGGACGGCGACCGGCAGATCGACACCGCTCATCTGCTGCACTCCCTGGTCGAGAGCGACCCGGAGGTCCGCGAGGCCTTCGACGGCGGCCCGCAGCTGGCGAAGGTGCTCGGCTACCTCGTGCAGCGCAGCATCGGCTACGGGCTCCGCTGGCAGGGGGCGGTGGAGGACTCCGGGGCCGTTCCCGTCGTCCGGGACCCGGCGGCAGCTGCCGAGGGGTGGTCGCCGCCCGCAGTCGCCGCGATGGAGGAGGCACTGCGCCGTGCCGAACTTCGTGGGGAGTGGCGGGCCGGGGGACTCGACCTCCTCGCCGCCCTGGCCTCCGACGGGGAATGCCGCGCGGTGGAGGTACTGAGCCGGGCCGGTGTCGACGCGCGGTGGCTGGCGGTGCGCGCGGAGGAACGTACGGCGCAGGCCTCCCGGTGGGTGTGACGGGGCGGCTCGCGAGGCGGCGGCGGGTGCGCGCCGCGGCTCCTGGGTGACGGGGCGGCGTGCGCGCGTCTCGTCAGGTGTCACAGAGATGACGGTACTGTCGCGTGCTGTCATGATGTGCCGATGCACGCGTCTCGGGGTACTCAGAGGAGAAGCGCAGGCCTGGGGCTCGCCCTCCTGTCGGCCTTCGCGTTCGGCGGTTCCGGAGTGGCCGCCAAGCCGCTGATCGAGGCGGGGCTCGACCCGCTGCACGTGGTGTGGCTGCGGGTGGCGGGCGCCGCCCTCATCATGCTCCCGGTCGCCTGGCGCCACCGGAACCTCGTCCGGGAGCGGCCCGCCCTGCTCGCCGGGTTCGGGCTCTTCGCCGTGGCCGGTGTGCAGGCGTGCTACTTCGCCGCCATCTCCCGTATCCCGGTCGGGGTGGCGCTCCTCGTCGAGTATCTGGCCCCCGCGCTGGTCCTCGGCTGGGTCCGGTTCGTCCAGCGCAGGCCGGTCACCCGGGCGGCCGCCGTCGGCGTGGTACTGGCGGTCGGCGGCCTCGCCTGTGTCGTCGAGGTCTGGGCCGGGCTCGGCTTCGACGTCCTCGGGCTGTTGCTCGCCCTCGGCGCGGCCTGCTGCCAGGTGGGGTACTTCGTCCTCTCCGACCACGGCGGCCAGGGGAGCCACGACGGCCGGGACGGCGAAGGGCGGCGCGCCGAGCCGCCGCATCCGCTCGGCGTCATCGCGTTCGGACTGATCGTCGGCGCCCTGGTCCTCACCGTCGTCGCGCGGCCGTGGGGCATGGACTGGTCGCTGCTGGGCGGGAGCGCCGGGATGGACGGTGACGTGGTCCCCGCCTGGGTGCTGCTCGGCTGGATCGTGCTGGTCGCGACCGTGCTCGCCTACGGCAGTGGCGTCGTCTCCGTCCGGATGCTCTCCCCGCAGGTCGCCGGCGTCGTCGCCTGCCTGGAAGCGGTCATCGCGACCGTGCTGGCCTGGGTGCTGCTCGGCGAACACCTCTCCGCCCCGCAGCTCATCGGCGGGTTCCTGGTCCTGACCGGCGCGTTCATCGCCCAGTCGGCCACGCCCAAGCCGCCCGCGGGGCCGGTGGCCGCGGGCGTGGGAGCGGCGGCGGGGGCCGCCGAGAGCGAGTTGTCCGCCGGGCGGGCCCCGCATTAGTGTGTCGGCCATGCATCTGACTGTGCTTCCGCCGCCTGCCGCCTAGCGCGGGCGGCCACTCCTGACGAAGGCCGGGCTCGGGCAGTCCCCGAGCGGTCCGTCGCTGCCCGCGTGCGGAGTCGAGCGACCACCACCCTGTCTTCCTCTGGAGAAGTCACATGGCCATGCCTGGTGTTTCCGCTCTGCCCGTCGGGCGGAGTCTGCTGTATCTCGTCGTCGCCGGAGTCGCCTGGGGCACCGCCGGTGCGGCGGCCTCCCTGATCTTCCGGGCCAGCGATCTCGGTCCCCTCGCCCTCTCCTTCTGGCGCTGCGCCGGGGGCCTCGTCCTGCTGGCCGGGGTGCTCGCCCTGCGTCCCCGCCGTACGCCCCGGCCGGTCGAGCCCCGGAGCCGCCGACTGCTGCGCATCCTCGGCACGGGGGTGGGGCTGACCGTGTTCCAGAGCGCCTACTTCGCGGCGGTGGACGTCACGGGCCTCGCGGTCGGGACCGTCGTCACCCTCGGCGCCGGGCCCGTCCTGATCGCCGTCGGTGCGCGCGTGCTGCTCGGCGAACACCTCGGCCTGGGCGGTCTCGCCGCCGTCGCCGGGGCGCTGGCCGGTCTGGCGGTGCTCGTCCTGGGGGGTGAGGGCGGCGAGGTCGTGCCGGCCGGGGTGCTGCTCGCGCTGCTGTCGGCCGCCGGGTACGCGGCGATCACCCTGCTCACCCGGTGGCTCGGGCGGGACGGCGGTGGCGGTGACGCGCTGACCACCAGCGCCTGGGCGTTCGGCGTCGGAGCGGTGGGGCTGCTGCCCATGGCGGCCGTCGAAGGGCTCGTGCCGTACACCGCCGCCACCGGGCAGGTGCTGTGGCTGGTGGTCTACGTGGCGGCGGTGCCCACCGCGCTCGCGTACGCCCTGTACTTCGCGGGCGCGGCCGCCGTCCGCTCGGCGACCGTGTCCGTGATCATGCTCCTGGAACCGGTGAGCGCGGCCGTCATCGCGGTGACCGTCCTGGGCGAGCGGCTGACGGCGGCCACCGTCGTGGGCACCCTGCTCCTGCTGACCGCCGTGGCCGGGCTGGCGATGGCCGAGGCGCGGGGGGCGGCGGTCACGCGCAGGCGGGCGGCCGAAGCCGAGGCCGAGGCTGTGGCGGTCTAGGGGGTCCTGCGGGGAAGGGCCCGGAGCCGGGCTTCAAGGCTCCGGGCCCTGTCCGTCTCCGGCCTTCCTGATCGGCGCTCCCCGGTCAGGCCGGGCGCTCGACGTCAGAGCGCGCGGAGGTAGTCCGGTACGCCGACGGACGGGTCCAGGTCGTCCGCGGGGACCGGGGGCCCGTAGCCGCGGGTGAGCGGCACGATGCCGGTCCAGTGGGGGAGGGCGAGGTCCTCCGGCTCGTCGTTGGGACCGCCGGTGCGGACCTTCGCCGAGACCTCGTCGAGGTCCAGCCGGATCACCGCCGTGGCCGCCAGTTCCTTGGTGTCGGCCGGGCGGGCGTCCCGCGAGCGGCCGGGCACGGCCTGGTCCACGATCGCGTCAAGGGCGATGCGCCGCTCCTCGGGGCCGGTCACGGCGGTGGCCGTGCCGTGGACCACCACCGAGCGGTAGTTGATCGAGTGGTGGAAGGCGGACCGGGCCAGCACCAGGGCGTCGACATGGGTGACGGTCAGGCAGACCGGCAGCCCCGGATCGGCGGCGGCCCGGGCGGCGCGCAGGGGGCGGGAGCCGGTCGACCCGTGGACGTACAGGCGCTCACCGACCCGGCCGTACAGGGTCGGCAGCACGACGGGTGCGCCGTCGCGGATGAACCCGAGGTGGCAGAGGTAGGCCGCGTCGAGTATCGAGTGGACCAGCTCGCGGTCGTAGGAGGCGCGTTGCTTGGCCCGAGTCGGTACCGTGCGGTCGGTGGGGGTGTAAGGGGCGGTGTCGTGAGGGCCCGCGGTGGCGGGCGGTGCGGTCTCTCCAATGGTGTGTTCCCTCATGGTGGCCTCCCTTGCCGATCCTATTGCGCTAGTACATAATAGTGTTTGTGCTAGAAGAGTATCGGATCAGTGGGCGGCGTGCATCGGACATCGCCGCCAGTGTGGAGCGAGGGGTCGGCTCCGGCGAGCTGCCGCCGGGCCATGTGCTGCCCCCGATGCGGGAGTTGGCCGCCCGGCTGGAGGTCAACCCCAATACGGTGGCGGCGGCCTATCGGACGCTGCGTGAGCGCGGGGTGATCGAGACGGCGGGCCGCCGGGGGAGCCGGGTGCGGCCGCGTCCGGCCAGCACCCCGCGCGGCTCTCTGCGCATCGAGGCGCCGCCGGGCGTGCGCGACCTCGGTGCGGGCAACCCCGATCCGCAGCTGCTGCCCGCGCTCGGTCCGGCGCTCGCCGTCGCCGCGGCGGTCGACGCGGAGCATCCCGGGCTGTACGGAGAGGCGCCCGTGGTCCCGGAGTTCGCCGCGTACGCGCGTACGGCGATGGACGCCGACGGGGTGCCCGAGGGGCCCGTCGCGGTGACCTCGGGTTCCCTCGACGCCATCGAGCGGGTGCTCGCGGCGCATCTGCGGCCCGGTGACACGGTGGCGGTGGAGGATCCGGGGTGGGGCAGCGTGCTCGACCTCGTTCCCGCGCTCGGGCTGCACGCCGTGCCGGTCGGGGTGGACGACGACGGGCCGGTCGCCGCGGATGCGGAGCGGGTGCTGCGGGCCGGGGCGCGGGCGATCGTCGTCACCGACCGCGCGCAGAACCCGACCGGCGCCTCGGTGAGCGCCAGCCGCGCCCGGGAGCTGCGGGCCGTGCTCGCCCGCCACCCGGACGTGCTGCTGATCGAGGACGACCACGGCCACGCCATCGTCGACCTGCCGCTGCACCCGCTGGCGGGCACCACGGACCACTGGGCCTTCGTCCGCTCGGCCGCCAAGGCGTACGGCCCGGATCTGCGGGTCGCCGTGCTCACCGGGGACGCGGTCACGGTCGACCGGGTGGCGGGTCGGCAGCGGCTGGGCCCCGGGTGGGTCAGCCGGCTGCTCCAGCGAGCCGTGCTCCACCTGTGGACCTCGGGCGCCGTCGACACCGGCGCCGTCGCCCGGTCCTACGGAGAGCGCCGCGACGCGCTCGTCCACGCCCTGGCCGAGCGCGGGGTGAGGGCGTACGGGCGCAGCGGGATGAACGTGTGGGTGCCCGTCAGCGACGAGACCGGGGCCATCGCGAGGCTGCTCCACGCGGGCTGGGCGGTGGCCCCCGGTGCGCGCTTCCGGATGGGCACGCCCCAGGCGGTGCGGCTCACCGTCTCCCGGCTGTCGGCGGCGGACATCGGCCCGCTGGCGGACGCGGTGGCGGCTGCGGCCGGACCCGCACGGCCGGTCACGTACGGCTGAGGCGCGACGGCGGGCGTGTGTCCTGTGGTCCGGGGTCCGGCCTTGGCCGCCACCGCGCGGGGTGCGGCTCTCGCCGACGGCTCAGGCGTGGTGGGGAGCGCGCCCTCCGTGTCCGGGCAGGAAGCCGACGCCCGGGCCCGGGACGCGGCGGTGGGCCGCCGGTAGGGGGCGCTCACGGCTCCACGACGACGAACGGCACTCCTCAGGGCAAGCGAGAGCTTCTGTGCTTGTTCGCGTAGCGTTGCTTATGTGTCTAACCTGGAGTGGACATGTTGAATCTGGAGCGGTTGCGTACCCTGGACGCCCTTGCCCGGCACGGCTCGGTGAGCGGGGCCGCCGGGGGCCTGCACGTCACCACGTCGGCGGTCTCGCAGCAGATGGCCAAGCTGGAGCGCGAGGTCGGACAGCAGTTGCTCGCCAAGAACGGCCGGGGGGTGCGCCTCACCGACGCGGGCCGCCTCCTCGCGGACCACGCGGCGCGCATCCTGTCGCAGGTGGAGCTGGCACAGTCCGACATCGAGGCCCAGCGCGGCGAGGTGGTCGGACAGGTGACGCTCTCCGCGTTCCCCACGGCGGCCCGCGGGCTGCTGCCCGCCGCCCTGACCGCTCTGCGTGCCCATCATCCCGAACTCAAGGTGCGAACGCGGGAGTTGGAGCCCGAGCAGGGGCTCCAGGCGGTGTTGCGCGGCGATGTCGACGTGGCCGTGGCGCTCGACTGGAGCAACAAGCGGCTTCCCGTCCCCGGGGGCCTGGCCAAGGTCGAACTCCTCGACGACGCGCCGGACATCGCCATGCCGGTCGGCCATCCGCTGGCCGACCGGGCCGAAGTGGAGCTGGAGGACTTCGCGCAGGACGAGTGGGTCTCCTGGCCGGAGGGCGAGTTCTGCTACGAGTGGCTCATGTTCACCCTGCGCTCCCGGGGCATCGAGCCGCGCATCTCCCATCTGGCCGGTGAGCACCATACGCAACTCGCCCTGATCGCGGCCGGGTTCGGCGTCTGCGTGGCGCCTCGACTGGGTCGGGGTCCCGTTCCCGAGGGGGTCTGTCTGGTTCCCGTGCGGCAGACCATGCGCCGCCACATCCACGCCGTCTGGCGCTCGGACGCCGACCGGCGCCCCTCCGTCCGGGCCGCGGTCGACGCACTGCGGGCGGCGGCCAAGCGGGTGGCGTCCGCAGCCTCCGCAGCCGGCGCCGACGGGTGACCGCCGCACGGCCGCGCGCGTCGAGTGCCCTGGTGGCTGCGCGTCGACTACCGTCCCGGGGGCGCGAGTTCGCGGAAGTCCCACGACGTGACGGTGGGCGGGGCGAGCCGCGGCCAGGCGTGCCGCCCGTCGTGTGACATCTCGGGCGCGGGGCCAACCGCGACGCCCGTCTCTTTCGTGCCGCCGCCCGGCCCCTGTCCACCAGCACCCCGGTTCCAGCACCGTACGGATCGCGCCGCCCCGTCGAAGTGGCGGACGAGGACCTCGTCGTGCGACTACCGCGCCCTGCCGACGGAGCGGTCCTGCCGACGGGGCGGCCCGCCGCTACGCCAGGGTGATCGCCCCGTCCTCCACCGAGATCTCCCGCGACGGCAGTGGCTGGGTGGCGGGTCCGCCGGTGGGGCTGCCGGTCGCCGCGTCGAACGTCGAGTTGTGGCAGGGGCAGGTGATGACGTTGTCGGTGACGTCCTTGACCGCGCATCCCTGATGGGTGCACGTGGCCGAGAACGCCTTGAACTCACCGGCCCTCGGCTGGGTTACCACGACCTTCTGCGCGGGGAGGACGATGCCGCCGCCCTCCGGGATGTCCGCCGTCTTCGCCAGGACGGTACCGCCCGCCCCGCCGCTCCCCGGTTGCTCGGCCGGGACCGTACCGCC
This sequence comes from Streptomyces sp. NPDC043746, assembly GCF_056436485.1. Classification (NCBI taxonomy): domain Bacteria; kingdom Bacillati; phylum Actinomycetota; class Actinomycetes; order Kitasatosporales; family Streptomycetaceae; genus Streptomyces; species Streptomyces sp. NPDC043746. The sequence goes on from NZ_JBWKCM010000042.1 coordinate 27,125, forward strand.
TGCACTGTCCGAACCTCCGCAGGCGGTGAGGGCGGCGGCCGCCCCGACCGCACCCACCGCCAGGACGACGGTGCGGCGTTCGACGATCCGGTGCTCCTGCGCTGCGCTCATCGCGGCCATTCCCTTCATCGGTGTCCACGGCTATGGCTTCGGCCATGGGTACGGGGGAGGGGGCGCGGGTGTTCATCGGTGCCGAGACTGACCGCGTACGGATACGGACACGGGCGCAGGTGCGGGTACGGGTGGGGGGCGGCACGGGCATGCGGCCGGGCGGCGGGTCGCCCTGCCCCGCCGCCCGGCCTCCCCCTGCCCCGGGGGTCAGTGCGCGTCGACCAGTACGCGTCCGTCCGCCGGGGTGAGCGAGGCGGCTCCGCGGCCCGCGTACGCGGACTCGACGCGGAACCGCTCGGCCGCGTCGGGCACGGAGTTCTTGCAGCTGATCCCGGCGCTGGAGCCCGACATCAGCTGGGAGCACGGGCCGGGCTTGGTGTCCGGCAGGCCCAGGTTGTGGCCGATCTCGTGGGCGGCGATGCGCGTCTTGTCGTGTCCCTGGGTGACCGCGAGGCTGCCGAGTTCCACCCGGGCCTGGCCGCCGGGGCGGACCGGGCCGAGCGTCGCCTGCGGCCAGCCGGTGGTGGCGATGATCTGGATCTCGGCGCGGGTGCCGGGCTGCGCCTTGGCCAGCCTCACGTTGGCGACGTTCGCGTTCCACGAGGCGACCCCGGCGGTGATGGCCGCTTCCCAGCCGGGGGCCCGGGTGGCGTCGTAGTAGAGGGTCGTGACCGCGGCGGCGCGGGCCGGTGCGGTCTGCGAGGGTGCGGGAGCGGCGTGGGTCGTCGGCGCCATGATCATGGTGATGGCGGCGGCGGCACCAACCGCCGCGAACCACTGGGAGCGGGGCATGGCTGTCCTTTCGCTGGGCTGTTCTCTGCCGGGAGGGGGGGACCTCTTCGTCGATGGCCGTGCTGTCGATGGCGTATTGTCGGTGGACTGTCAAATCGATCTGGTCGGAAGTATGCGGGGCTGCCCCCTGCTTGTGCTCATGTCGACCGGCCATCACGTGCGTGGATGGCCGGACCGTGGCCGCTTTCCGGCCCGTCCGCTCAGCCGGGCTTGACGCAGCGGGTGCTGAAGGCGTCGCGGACGAGGCCGAGCAGGAGGGGGCGGAAAGTGATGAGGGGCGATTCGCGGTGCAGGGCCAGCAGGTGTCTCCCGAGCAGGGGGTCGCCCGCGAGTCTCCGCATGACCACCCCTTCCCGCGCCCGGGCCGACCCCTGGGCCAGGGTGAGGCCGACGCCCTGGGCGACCAGGTCGCACAGGATGCTCAGATCGCCGATCCGGTGCGGGGAGAAGCGTGGCACGAACCCGGCCGCCGCGCAGGCGTGGACCAGCGCCCCGTAGTCGTCGCAGCCGGGGTCGTGCGGGGGCAGGAGCCAGGTCTCGTCGGCCAGGCCCGCGAGGTCGATCCGGTTCTGGTCGGCGAGGGCGTGCCCTTCCGGGAGGATCACCACGATCGGTTCGAGGCCGATGACGTCGACGACGACCCCTTCGGCCGGTGTCGTACCGAAGCCCTCCAGGTCCACCAGGCACGCCGCGTCGATGGACCGGTCCCCGAGGCGGCTCATGGCGTCCCCCGTGGCCGGGAACTGGACGAAGGTCACCGGATTGCTCAGGGCGGCGGGCAGGTGGAGCGTCAGGTGGCTCAGCATCGGGCCCGAACTGCCGCCGACCGTCACCGGCTCCGGGCCCGGTGCGGGCCGGAGCCGGTAGCTGCGGATCCGGTCGGCGCTGGCCACCGCGTCACGGGCGTGCGAGATGACGAGTTCACCGGCCCGGGTGGGCACCACTCCGCGCGCCGACCGCTGGAAGAGCGGCTGGCCGAACGACGCCTCGATCCGCCGCAGCTGTGTGGTCATGGCCGGCTGGGACAGCATCAGGGCGGCGGCTGCCCTGGTCAGGCTGCCCGCCTCGGCGATCGCCAACAGGATGCGGAGGTGCCGCAGTTCCAGGTCCATGGCTGATGGAGGCTAGTTCACTCGTGTATGGCATGTCCATGAGCGAGGCGCGAGGTGGATCGGGGGGGGGGGGGGGGGGGGGGGGGGGGGGGGGGGGGGGGGGGGGGGGGGGGGGGTGTGGGGGGGGGGGGGGGGGGCGACGAGCAGGGTACGAG
>NZ_JBWKCM010000042.1:29304-38523 GCF_056436485.1 Streptomyces sp. NPDC043746
CCCTCCTCCCCCCCCTCCCCCCCCTCCCCCCCCCCCCCCCACCCCCCCCCCGCCCCCCCCCCCCCCCCCCCCCCCACCCCCCCCCCCCCCCCCCCCCCCCCCCCCCCCGGTGGGGCCCGGCTCGAAGCGCCCCGGAAGCCGCCCGGCCGGACCCCGGGGCCGGAGTCATCGCAAACCGCCCGGCCGGGCCCGGGCTCAGAGCGCCCCGGTGTACTGCTGGATCCAGGACCGCCAGGCGGCCAGGTCCGTGTAGACCGCGCCGCCGACTCCGCAGGTGCTGCTGTTGGAGCCGCTGCGGCTGGTGGCGCCGGCCAGTTCGAGGCGGCCGTTCCGGTTGACCAGGGCGGGCCCGCCGGAGTCGCCGTAGCAGGCGGTGTTGGAGGTGGTGCCCGCGATGCACAGCTCACGGCTGTTCACCATGCCGAGGCAGGAACTGTCGGGCAGCACCTTGGTGTCGAGCTGCTTGAGGTAGCGGGGCGCGCCGGTGGAGCAGCCGCGCTGCGGGCAGGTCTGGCCCCAACCGAGCAGCCGGGTGGCGGTGTTGTCGGGCGGGGTGGTGGCGGTGATGGGTACGGGGGTGTTGGCGACCTGGCTGCTGAGGCGGAGCAGGGCTATGTCCTGGCCGGCCATGCTCTGGCTGTTGGAGGGCCGCACGATCTGCGAGACGCCTGCCAGGGTGCCGCCGCTGAGGTGGTCGTTGGAGCCGATCCGGACGCGGAGGGCGGAGGGCGGGAGTGCGCCGTTGCCGTATGTGCAGTGCAGCGCCGTCACCATCCAGCCCGGGGAGATGAGCGAGGCGCCGCAGTAGTGGCCGCCGTTGACCTGGAGGGAGCCCATGAAGGAGTAGGTGGTGGTGGCCTGTCCGCCGCCGACGATGGGGTTCGGGGCGGCGGTCGCGGTGCCGGTGAAGGCCGGGGCGGCGACCGCCATGCCGAGGGCTAGGCCGGCGGCGAGCAGGGGCCTGGGGAGAGGCATGGGGGGTCCTTCGTGTGGGAGGTGTGGGAGGTGCGGAGGCAGCGGGCCCGAGGGTGGTTCCGGGTTGTTCGTGGCCCGTCAACCTGCCGTCCACAGGAGTATGTGAGGGGCCGCGCCGATCCGCCAATGTCGGCGGCCCATAACATCCGCGAGTACCGGGCGGTAGTTCCGGCGTCCCGCCTCCCGGGCCGCCCGCGTCCCGCCCTGCGGCCTCTCTCCGGCCCGTCCCGCGACCGGTTGCCCCGCCCGTCCCGGCGCCGGTCGTCGCGGCTGCCGCCGAGCCGGTGGCGGGGGTGTGCGGGCGGCGCACGGGGTCAGCAGGGACCGGCTCCCTTCCGGTGGTCGTCGCCCCTCACCCTGGGCTCGGTAGGGGCGTCAACTCGTCGAAGAACCAGCCCGATTCAGGCCATCCCTCTTCTCGCGCGATCGCCCATCCGCCGATTCGGCGGATTCGGCGCCCCGCCGAGCGGCCGCCTTTCGGCCAGTCCCGTCCGGGGGGGGTCTTGCGTGGGTGTGCGGGCCTGTCCAGCATGAAACAACGTTGTCAGGAGCACGTCGACCTGATCGCGTGACTCCTGATGAGGTGTCATGGGCGTCCACCCAGCGCCCGAGTTCCCCCCACGATCCGGAGGACTTGCAGTGCGACTCTCCCACCCCCACAGCATGTCGAGACGAGCACGGCTCATCGCCGGGGCGACCGCCCTCGCCGCCGCCACGGCGCTCGCCGTACCCGCGGCCACGGCGTCCGCCCAGCCGGCCCCGAAGACGTTCAGCGCCACCCAGCTCGACCGGACGGCCGACTCCGTCCGCGCAGCGGACATCGGCGGCACCGCTTGGTATGTCGATGCCGAGTCGGGCAAGGTCGTCGTCACCGTCGACAGCACGGTCACCGAGGCCGAGATCGAGAAGATCAGGAGCGGGGCCGGTGCGAACGCCGGCGCTCTCGAGGTCAAGCACACGCCCGGCACGTTCACCAAGCTCATCGCGGGCGGCGAGGCCATCACCACCGGCGGTGCCCGGTGCTCCCTCGGCTTCAACGTGCAGGACGGCGCGGGCACCAAGTTCGCCCTGACCGCGGGCCACTGCACCGACATCGGCAGCTCGTGGTCCATCGGGACCACGACAGGATCCAGCTTCCCCGGCAACGACTACGGCATCATCCGGCACTCCGACCCCGGCGCGGCCGACGGCCGTGTCTACCTCTACCACGGCGGCTACCAGGAGATCGACGGCGCCGCGGACCCCTCGGTCGGCCAGTCCGTCCAGCGCAGCGGCTCCACCACCGGCCTGCACGGCGGTTCGGTCACCGGCCTCAACGCCACCGTCAACTACGGCGCCGACGGCATCGTCACCGGTCTGATCCAGACCAACGTCTGCGCCGAGCCCGGCGACAGCGGCGGCGCGCTCTTCTCCGGGAGTACCGCTCTCGGCCTCACCTCCGGGGGCAGCGGCAACTGCTCCTCCGGCGGCACCACGTTCTACCAGCCCGTCACCGAGGCACTCAGCGCCTACGGTGTGAGCATCATCTGATTCCCGCACCGACCAGGGGCCTTCACCGTCGGCCCCGAGCGCTGTCCCCGCCGGTCCGCCGGCGGGGGCAGCGCCGGTCGTGGGGAGGCGCCGATCACCCGTGGTCCCTCTGCTCGTTCGCGCCGGGAACCGGCGGCAAGGGGCGTGCCACGTGCCCGGCCGGGCACCTGGGCGTCGGGTCGGCGCGCATGGCCCAGGAGCGGTCCTCGCTCTCCCCCTGGACGTAGTGGACGACGCGCTGTCCGTCGGCGTCGGCGTGGAAGTCGGCGCAGAGGAAGCCGACGGGCCGGTGCTTCCCCCCTTGGCCGGGCCCGTCGGCCAGGTTCCGGGTTACTGCCGGGGACGACGCGCCCAGCTCTTATTGCACATATATTGCAAGTACGAGATCTGTGCAAAAGGAGTGGTGCAGTGGGTGGACCGGTCGTCCTGGGAATCGAGTCGTCGTGCGACGAGACCGGCGCGGGGATCGTGCGGGACGGGGAGCTGCTCGCGCACGTGGTGGCGTCGAGCATGGACAAGCACGCCCGCTTCGGCGGGGTGGTGCCCGAGATCGCGGCCCGCGCCCACCTCCAGTCGTTCAATCCGGTCGTACGCGAGGCGCTCGACCGGGCGGGGCTGCGACTGGGGCGGATCGACGCGGTCGCCGTCACCACCGGTCCCGGTCTGTCAGGCGCGCTCCAGGTCGGCCTGGCCGGGGCGAAGGGCCTCGCGTACGCGGCCGGGGTGCCGTTGTACGGGGTACACCACCTGGCCGGGCACGTCGCCGCCGACACACTGGAGCACGGGCCGCTGCCCAGCCCGTGCGTGGTGCTGATCGTCTCCGGCGGCCACACGTCCCTGCTGCTCGTGCGGGACCTGGTGCGCGAGCCGATCCTGCATCTCGGGGACACCCTGGACGACGCGGCGGGCGAGTGCTTCGACAAGGTCGCCCGTATCCTCGGCCTCCCGTATCCGGGCGGGCCCGCGATCGACCGGGCCGCGCGTGACGGTGACCCGCGTGCCGTGGACTTCCCGCGCCCGCTGACGCGGGGCGGTGACGACCCGTACGCCTTCTCCTTCTCCGGGCTCAAGACCGCCGCCGCCCGCTGGGCCGAGAAGCACCGGGTGCAGGGGCGCGACCTGCCCGTCGCCGACGGGGCCGCCGCGCTCCAGGAGGCCGTGGCCGACGTGCTGAGCCGCAAGGCGCTCGCGGCCTGCACGGCGTACGACGTCCAGACGCTGATCGTCGTCGGCGGCGTGGCGGCCAACTCCCGCGTCCGGGCCCTCACCGAGCAGAGGTGCGCCGCCGTCGGCGTGGAGCTGCGCGTGCCGCCGATGACGCTGTGCACCGACAACGGCGCCATGATCGCCGCCGTCGGCGACCTTCTCGTCCGCTCGGGCGCCGAACCCGCCCCGCTCGACGTCTCCATCGACCCGTCCGCGCCGCTGGAGTACGCCTCCCTGACCCCGCTTCCCGCCCCGGCCGCGAGAGCCGCCCGATGACCCCCGTTGTCCGGGCGGTCTCCGGCGACCGGCTGCTCGCGTACGCGCAGGGGGTGAGGGCTGTGTACGCGGCCGCGTTCGGCGGTCCGCCCTGGAACGAAGCGCCCGAGCGGGCCGACGCCTACCTGGAGCGGCTGGCCGATGACGTCCACCGGTCCGGTTTCACCGCCGCCCTCGCGCTCGACGAAGACGCCGTCCTGGGCTGGGCGACCGCGTGGACGACCCCCGACCCGTTCCCCGCGGGCCGCTGCTACCCGTCCGTATCCGCCGCCCTCGGTGAGTCGCGGACAGCCGCGTGGCTGTGCGGGGCCCGCGAGGTGGACGAGCTGGCCGTCGCCCCGCAGGCGCGCGGTGCCGGCCTGGGCGGGCGGCTCCTCACGGCGGTGACCGAGGACCGTGCCGACGGACGGTGCTGGCTGCTGACCTCGATGGCGGCACACCAGACCCTCGCCTTCTACGAGCGGGCCGGCTGGACCCGGGCCACCTTCCCCTCGGCCGGGGGAGCCGGTCACGCCGCCTTCCTCGGCCCCCGGCATCCGGCCCGCACAGCAGCCCCTCGCCCCCCGCAGTCCCTTCGACCGGAGCAGTGAGAACCTTGCGTACCGCCGACATCCGCCAGCGCTTCCTGGACTACTTCGCCGCCCGCGGCCACACCGTCGTCCCCAGCGCGCCGCTGCCCACCCCCGACCCGACGCTGCTGTTCGTCAACGCGGGGATGGTGCCGTTCAAGCCGTACTTCACCGGTGAGGCAGCCCCGCAGTGGGATAGGGCGACGAGCGTGCAGAAGTGCGTGCGGACGCTGGACATCGAGGAGGTCGGGAAGACCACCCGGCACGGCTCGTTCTTCCAGATGAACGGGAACTTCTCCTTCGGGGACTACTTCAAGGCGGAGGCCATCGCCTTCGCCTGGGAGCTGTCCACCAAGCCGCGGACGGAAGGCGGATACGGGCTCGACCCGGAGAGGATCTGGGTGACCGTCCACCACTCCGACGACGAGAGCCGGGGCATCTGGCGCGCGGTCGCCGGTCTGCCCGACGCGCGGATCGTCGAGCGTGGTGACGAGGACAACTTCTGGTCCATGGGCGTGCCCGGCCCCTGCGGCCCGTGCTCGGAGCTGTACTACGACCGGGGCCCGGCCCTCGGCAGCGAGGGCGGCCCGGCAGTCGACGAAGACCGGTACATGGAGTTCTGGAACCTCGTATTCATGCAGTACGAGCGCGGCGAGGGCCCCGGCAAGTCCGGCTACCCCGTCCTGGGCGAGCTCCCGCGCCGCAACATCGACACCGGCATGGGCCTGGAGCGGATGGCCACCCTCCTCCAGGGCGTCGACAACCTCTACGAGATCGACGAGACCCGCCCGGTCCTCGACCGCGCCGCGCAACTCGCCGGCGTACGGTACGGCGCCGACGCCCAGGCAGACGTACGGCTTCGCGTGGTCGCGGACCACGTCCGCACGGCGCTGATGCTCCTCGCCGACGGCACCGCCCCCGGCAACGAGGGCCGCGGCTACGTGCTGCGCCGCATCCTGCGCCGCTCCGTCCGCGCCATGCGCCAGCTCGGCTTCCACGACCGCGCCCTGCCGGAGCTGCTGCCCGCCGCCCGCGACTGCATGGCCCCCTCCTACCCGGAGGTCGTCGAATCCTTCGCCCGCATCTCCGACCAGGCCTACGGCGAGGAGGACGCCTTCCGCACCACTCTCAAGCAGGGCACCACCGTCCTCGACACCGCCGTCGCCGAAGTCAAGGAGGACGGTGGCCGTTCACTGCCCGGCGCGCAGGCGTTCCTCCTCCACGACACCTACGGTTTCCCCATCGACATCACCCTGGAGATGGCCGCCGAACAGGGCGTCGAGGTCGACCGCGACGGCTTCACCGCCCTGATGAACGCCCAGCGCGAGCGCGCCCGCGCCGACGCCCGCGCCCGCAAGTCCGGCGGCGCCACCGACACCACCGCCCTGCGCGGGGTCCTCGGCACGCACGGCCCGACGGACTGGCGCGCCTGGCAGACCCTCACCACCGAGTCCCGCGTCCTCGCCCTGATCGGAGCCGAGGGCCCGGTGCCGCTCGCCCGGACCGGAGACATCGTCTCCGTCGTCCTGGACCGCACGCCCTTCTACGCCGAGTCCGGCGGCCAGGACAGCGACGCCGGCCTCCTCTCCGGAGCCTCGGTGGAGGCCGAGGTCATCGACGTCCAGCGCCCGCTCCCCGGCCTCGTCGTCCACCAGGTCCGCGTCACCGCCGGTGAACTGGCCGCCGACGACACCCTGCACGCCGCCGTCGACGCCGAGTGGCGCCTCGGTGCCCGCCAGGCTCACTCCGGCACCCATGTCCTGCACGCGGCCCTGAGGGAGATCCTCGGCCCCACCGCCCTGCAGTCCGGTTCCTACAACCGGCCCGGATACCTCCGCCTCGACTTCCCCTGGCGCGGCGGCCTCTCCCCGGCCGTCCGCTCCGAGGTGGAGGAGGCCGCCAACCGCGCCCTGCGCCGCGACCTGCCGGTCGGCGTGCGCTGGATGACGCTGGCCGAGGCCAAGGAGATCGGCGCGCTCGCCCTCTTCGACGAGTCGTACGGGAAGAAGGTCCGCGTGGTCGAGATCGGCGGCGCCTGGTCCCGGGAACTGTGCGGCGGAACCCACGTCGAACACGCCTCCCAGATCGGCACCGTCGCCCTCACCTCGGAGACCTCCATCGGCGCGGGCATGCGGCGCCTGGAGGCCGCCGTCGGCATCGAGGGCTTCGGCTACCTCGCCCGCGAGCGCGACCTCGTCGCCCGCATCGCCGAACAGATCGGTGCGCCCCGCGCCGAACTTCCCGAGAAGATCACCGGCCTCCTCGACCGCCTCAAGGCCGCCGACCGCGAGAACGCCCGCCTCAAGCAGCAGGCCACCATCGCCCGCGCCGCCCAACTCGTCGGGGACGTGATCGACGCGAACGGCGTCCAGGTCGTCGCCGCCACCGCCGGGGGCGGCGGGGACGAAGCCCGGGCCCTGGCCACCGCCGTCCGCGACCGCCTTCCCGCCGGCACTCCCGGCGCCGTCGGCATCGGCACAGGAGCGGGCGTGGTCGTCGTCGCACTGAACAAGGCCGCCCAAGAGGCGGGCCTCAACGCGGCATCGCTGGTCAAGCAGCTCCTCGGCGGTCGTGGCGGCGGCTCACCCGAGCTGGCGCAGGGCGGCGGACTGGCCGGCGACCGCCTCGCCGACACGCTGGCGGAACTGCCCCGCGTGATCGGCGCCCGCTGATCCGGGGCTCGTCCATCGGCCGCCTCACTCCGGTACGAACGCACGGCGCCCCACGCCTTTCGCCGCTCACGGCCCGTCCACTGTCCTTCCGGTGGACGGGCCGTCCCGCGATATCACCGCGACGAGCTACAGCAACGACCTGGAAAAGGACACACGCACGACATTCTTTCTGGGCAACTCCATTACGAGCAACGAGGGTAGAGCACCAAGATCAAGAATGACCTCACGGTCCTGTTAGGCAGTACGTCCGGTAGCCCTCAGCTGCTCAGCGACCCAAACGGCGATCTCATCCGCAGTGAGCTCTTGATTCGTTCTGTCGCTGTCGTTGTCCTCGCAGCGCACCTTCGCCACATAGGGACCGATACGGAAAATCCAGGTGAAGGTGTAGTCGTCGCCAACACCCTCAGCAGTGCCGGATATTTGCTTGTTCTCTTTTCTTAGACTGCCGTAGTACTTGAGCTGCTCATACTTTGCATCCCGCGCCGCGTTGCTGTCCGCGTGACCGACGACGGTGACCTCGAGTCGGTATTTGTCCTTGCCGTCCTTTTTCTCCGTGCCCAAGAAGCTGCAGTCGAGGTGCGAGGTGACGCGATTCTCTGCCGGTACTGCTCTGGTGTTGGGGATCCATTCGTTCATCCGCGGGTGTGCTTCCAGTCTTTTGCAGAGGTCGGGCACCGCCGCCTCGCCGCCCCTGCCGTCCATGGCCGTCAGGGCCACGACGAGACCTGCGACCACGGCACCCGCTACGACCACCGCGAGGACAGTGGCGAGTGCGATCCGGCCTCGGCGTCGGCCCTGCGGCGGCTCGCTCTCGGGCTGGAGGCGCACCGTGCCGGTGTCCAGCCGGGTGGGGGTGGGCAGCTCGAGCGGCTCGGCAGCCGCTCGCAGGTGGTGCCGGGCCCGGGCGGACGTCCATCGCTCCAGTGGGTCATCCGTCAGCAGACCCCTGATGACCGGCTCCAGCGCCCCCGCCTGCTCCAGTGGCTTCTCGTGGACGAGCCGCCCCTCCACGGCCACACACAGTGTCGCCCCCAGCGCCCACAGGTCCGAGGGCGGACCGGCCTGCCGCCCCATGGCTCGCTCCGGAGCGATGAACCCCGGCGTGCCGATCACGACACCGGTCCTGGTCACAACGGTGGCATCCCGTACCGCCGCGATCCCGAAATCGGTCAGGACGACTTGGCCTCGCTCGGATATGAGCACATTCCCCGGCTTCACGTCCCGGTGCACGATGCCCTCGCCGTGCGCGCAGTCCAGCGCGTCCAGCAGGGCCAGGCCGATACGGGCGGCCTCGGCGACCGGCAACGGCCCGTCCTCCTGGACCATCGTGTGCAGGGAGCGGCCCCGGATGAGCTGCATGACCATCCAGGGGCCGTCCACGTCCTCCGACACGTCGTACACGGAAATGACGGCGGGGTGATCCAGCGCGGCGGCGGAGCGGGCCTCGCGCAGAAAGCGCTCCTTCAGGACGCGCTCGTCGCCGGGCTCTGAGTCCGCAGGCATCAGCAGTTGCTTGACGGCGACGGGCCGACGAAGCACGGTGTCTTCCGCTTCCCAGACAACACCCATGCCGCCGCGCCCGATCTCCTGCTTGAGCTCGTAGCGCCCACCGATCACTGGTGTCCCCCGTTCCGGCAGCCAACTGCCTCTCGGAACCGGGATCTTAGGCCCTCGCTCAGCCCTCGCCCAGCACGGCGACCGTTTCCGGCGGCAGGTCCCAGGCGAGGGTCGGTGCCCCCATTTGAGGGGCATTGCATCCGGTCCGGATGCCGGTCCCGTCCCGGGGCGCCGTGACCGACGCTCCACCTCCGGCAGCAACAGCCCGATCACCGCCTCTTCGAACGGCGGAAGTGACGGCGGCGGCTATGGCGTCTTCCCCTTCCTCGCAGAGTGCCCAGCCAGGGACATTGCGTGTTGTCGTTCCGCCCGGTTGAGCACCTGAGTCCTGCTTGATCACGTCCATCCCAGTGCGGTCAGTGGTCGGCTGGGGT
>NZ_JBWKCM010000043.1:0-34716 GCF_056436485.1 Streptomyces sp. NPDC043746
GGGCTTTTGACACAGCCTGCACTCATCCCCCCCACCGCATGGGGGTGAAGCGGGGGACAGGGGAGAACGGACCCCAACAAAAAAACCAAAAAAAAACCCCCCCCCCCCCCCCCCCTCCCCCCCCCCGGCCGGCTGTACAGCGGTGGTACGGGGTGAGGCTCAGCCCTGCTCGGACTTGAGGGCCTCCATGGCACGGGCGGTCACGTCGGTGACCTTGCCCAGCGCGGAGATGGTCACCACCAGGCCCTGGGCCCGGTAGTAGTCGATGATCGGCTCGGTCTGCGTGTGGTAGACCTCCAGCCGCGTCCGGACCGTCTCCTCGCTGTCGTCGTCCCGCTGGTACAGCTCGCCGCCGCAGGTGTCGCAGACACCCTCTGTCTTCGGCTGGTTGTACGTCACGTGGAAGACGTGCGAGCTGTCGCTGCGGCAGATGCGGCGACCCGCGATCCGCTTCACGACCTCGTCCTCGGGTACTTCGAGGTCGAGAACCGCGTCGAGCTTCACGCCCTCGTCCTTGAGCATCACGTCAAGGGCTTCGGCCTGGCCCACGTTCCGCGGGAAGCCGTCCAGCAGGAAGCCGCCCACGGCGTCCGGCTGGGACATGCGGTCCTTGGCCATTCCGATGGTGACTTCGTCCGGCACCAGCTGGCCTGCGTCCATGTAGGCGCGGGCCTGCTTGCCAAGGTCGGTGCCCTGGCTGATGTTGGCGCGGAAGAGGTCGCCCGTGGAGATGTGCGGAATCGAGAGGTTCTTGGCAAGGTACGCAGCCTGCGTTCCCTTGCCGGCACCCGGAGGCCCGACGAGGACGATTCGCATCAGCGGAGGAACCCTTCGTAATTGCGCTGCTGGAGCTGACTCTCGATCTGCTTCACGGTTTCCAGACCCACACCCACGATGATGAGGATGCTCGTCCCGCCGAACGGGAAGTTCTGGTTCGCACCGCCGAAGCCTGCCAACGCCATCGTCGGCACCAGAGCGATCAGGCCCAGGTACAGCGAGCCCGGCCAAGTGATCCTGTTGAGCACGTAGCTCAGGTACTCGGCAGTAGGTCGACCTGCCCGGATGCCCGGGATGAAGCCACCATACTTCTTCATGTTGTCGGCGACCTCGTCGGGGTTGAACGAGATGGCCACGTAGAAGAAGGCGAAGAACACGATGAGTACGAAGTACACCGCGATGTAGTACGGGTGGTCACCCGTCACGAAGTGGTCCTGGATCCAGGTCGCCCAGCCCGCGGTCGAGTTGGAGAACTGGACGATCAGCGACGGGATGAAGAGCAGCGAGGAGGCGAAGATGACGGGAATCACACCCGCCTGGTTCACCTTCAGCGGGATGTACGTCGACGTACCGCCGTAGGAACGGCGCCCGATCATGCGCTTCGCGTACTGCACGGGGATCCGGCGCTGGGCCTGCTCGACGAAGACGACCAGGGCGACCATGACGAAGCCGATGAGGATGACCGTGCCGAACTCGATCCAGCCGTCGGCCAGCTTGCCGCTCGTCTTGATGGCCCACAGGGCGCCAGGGAACGTGGCGGCGATCGAGATGAACATGAGGATCGACATGCCGTTGCCGATGCCCTTGTCGGTGATGAGCTCACCGAGCCACATCACGCAGGCGGTACCGGCGGTCATGGTGACCACCATGACCAGGGTCGTGAAGATCGATTTGTCGGCGACGATCTGGTCGCCCACCGAGCAGTTCTGGAACAGCGCGCCGCTGCGGGCGGTGGCGACGAGGCCGGTGCCCTGGAGGACGGCCAGCGCGACCGTCAGATAACGCGTGTACTGCGTGATCTTGGCCGTGCCGGACTGCCCCTCCTTCTTGAGGGCTTCCAGGCGGGGAATCACCACGGTCAGCAGCTGGAGAATGATGCTGGCCGTGATGTACGGCATGATGCCGAGCGCGAAGATGGTGATCTGCAACAGGGCGCCACCGCTGAACATCTGCATCAGACCGAGCAGGCCACCCGAATCGGCCTGGTCGATGCACTGCTGGACCTTCGCGTAGTCGACGCCGGGCGCCGGGACGTGGGCCCCGAGCCGGTAGATCACGATGATGCCGAGCGTGAAGAGCAGCTTCTTGCGCAGGTCGGGCGTCTTGAACGCTCGGGCGAACGCGGTGAACACGGTGCCTCCTGCGACCCCCGCGCTATGCGTCAGAGGCGACGGGTCTGGATGGGACTGGATGGGATCGGATACAAGGCAGCCCTACATCGTAAGGAGGCCACAAAAGATTAACGGCGCCACCCTACCCGGCCCGGGACTGAGCAGGAAACACGCACTGCACCCCGGTGCACCGCCCGCTCCCGGCCCGCGCCGTGAAAGACCGGCCAAGCCACACCATTTGGGACGTGAACGCCCCTCCGCTCCCCCACCGCCGGTGCGGTGGACACCCGTTCAACCTTTCCCGAGCCTTTACGGTTCCCGTACAGCGGCACAAGCAAGAGAAAAGCCTGGCCGGCCACCTCCGAAGAGGCAGCCGGCCAGGCTCAGTTCTGTCCCGTGGCTCAGACGAGCTCGGTGACCGTACCGCCGGCGGCGGTGATCTTCTCCTTGGCGGAGGCGGAGACGGCGTCAACCGAAACCTGCAGCGCCACGGAGATCTCGCCCTGTCCGAGGACCTTGACGAGGTGGTTGTTGCGCACGGCGCCCTTGGCGACCAGGTCGGCCACCGTGACCTCTCCACCCTCGGGGTAGAGCGTCGCGAGCTTGTCCAGGTTCACGACCTGGTACTCCGTACGGAACGGGTTCTTGAAGCCCTTGAGCTTCGGGAGACGCATGTGGAGGGGCATCTGGCCACCCTCGAAGCGCTCCGGAACCTGGTAACGGGCCTTCGTACCCTTGGTACCACGGCCTGCGGTCTTACCCTTGGACGCCTCACCACGACCCACACGGGTCTTGGCGGTCTTGGCGCCCGGGGCAGGCCGGAGGTTGTGGGCCTTCAGCGGGCTGTTCTCCGCCATGTCAGTCAACCTCCTCAACCGTCACGAGGTGGCGGACGGTGTGCACCATGCCGCGGAACTCGGGGCGGTCCTCCTTGACAACCGAGTCGTTCAGGCGCTTGAGCCCGAGCGAACGCAGGGTGTCGCGGTGGTTCTGCTTGCTGCCGATGTACGACTTCGTCTGCGTGATCTTGAGGCGAGCCATTACGCACCCGCTCCCGCACGCGCACGGAGCAGAGCCGCGGGGGCGACGTCCTCGAGGGGCAGACCGCGGCGGGCCGCGATCTCCTCGGGACGCTGCAGGCCCTTGAGGGCCTCCACGGTCGCGTGCACGATGTTGATCGCGTTGGACGAACCAAGCGACTTCGACAGGATGTCGTGAACGCCGGCGCACTCGAGCACGGCACGCACCGGGCCACCGGCGATAACACCGGTACCGGGGGAAGCCGGCTTGAGCAGGACGACGCCCGCAGCCTTCTCGCCCGTGATCGGGTGAGGGATGGTGCCCTGGATGCGCGGGACCTTGAAGAAGTTCTTCTTGGCCTCTTCGACACCCTTGGCGATGGCCGCGGGAACTTCCTTGGCCTTGCCGTATCCGACACCGACGGTGCCGTCACCATCGCCCACCACGACCAGCGCGGTGAAGCTGAAGCGACGACCACCCTTCACAACCTTGGCGACGCGGTTGATCGCGACGACACGCTCGACGTACGCGGTCTTCTCGGCGGCGCTGGCGCCACCGTCACGGCCCTTCCGGTCCCGCCGCTCGCCGCCACCGGCACCGCTTCCGCGGCGCTGGGGTCCAGCCATTGGATTTACCTCTCTCTGTTACGTCCGCTGTGCGTAGGAACCGGGGCTTAGAACTTCAGCCCGGCTTCACGGGCGGCGTCAGCCAGAGCGGCAATCCGCCCGGCGTACTGGTTGCCACCGCGGTCAAACACGACGGCCTCGACGCCTGCGGCCTTGGCGCGCTCGGCGACCAGGGCGCCGACCTGCTTGGCCTGGGCGCTCTTGTCACCCTCGCCACCACGGATCGAGGTGTCCAGGGTCGACGCCGACGCGAGCGTGTGGCCCGCGATGTCGTCGATGACCTGGGCCACGATGTGGCGGTTGGAACGCGTCACGACCAAGCGCGGACGCTCCGGCGAGCCGGAGATGTGCTTGCGGACGCGGATGTGGCGCCGCTTGCGGGCAGCGCGCTTGTACGCGTCGCCCTTGGCGATCTTCACACCGTATGCCATGGCTACTTACCAGCCTTTCCGACCTTGCGGCGGATGACCTCGCCCGCGTACTTGACGCCCTTGGCCTTGTACGGGTCGGGCTTCCGCAGCTTGCGGATGTTGGCGGCCACTTCGCCGACCTTCTGCTTGTCGATGCCCTCGACGCTGAGCTTCGTGGGCGACTCGACCTTGAAGGTGATGCCTTCCGGAGCCTCGATGAGGATCGGGTGGCTGTAGCCCAGGGCGAACTCCAGGTTGGAGCCCTTCGCCTGGACGCGGTAACCGACACCGCTGATCTCGAGCGCCTTGGAGTAACCCGCGGTCACGCCGGTGATCATGTTCGCCACCAGCGTGCGGGACAGGCCGTGGAGGGCCTTGTTCTGACGCTCGTCGTTCGGGCGGGTGACGTTGAGAACGCCGTCCTCACCCTTGGAGACCTCGATCGGCGCGGCGACGGTGTGCGTGAGGGAACCCTTGGGGCCCTTCACCGCGACCGTACGGCCATCGATGGTGACGTCCACACCGGCGGGAACCTGGATGGGGAGCTTGCCGATTCGCGACATGAGCTTTCCTTCCTTTCCCGACTACCAGACGTAGGCGAGGACTTCCCCACCTACGCCCTTCTTGCCTGCCTGCTGGCCGGTCAGGAGGCCGTGGGACGTGGAGATGATCGCCACGCCCAGGCCGCCGAGCACCTTCGGCAGGTTGGTGGACTTTGCGTACACACGCAGACCCGGCTTCGAGATGCGCTTGATGCCGGCGATCGAGCGCTCGCGGTTCGGGCCGAACTTCAGCTCGAGGACGAGGTTCTTGCCGACCTCGGCGTCCTCGACCTTCCAGCCGGTGATGAAACCCTCCTGCTTGAGGATCTCCGCGATGTGCGACTTGATCTTGCTGTGCGGCATCGAGACATCGTCGTGATATGCCGAGTTCGCGTTACGCAGACGCGTGAGCATGTCTGCGATGGGATCAGTCATGGTCATGAGTTGGCCTTCGGCCTCTCTCGCCGGGGTTTCCTGTATGCACCATCCCTCTCCCCACTCAGTGGCGGGACGGGTGCGGCGCGGGGACCTACGGCGTAGTAAGTCGGTCTTGGGCGGCAGGCGCCCAACCCTTCAAGCCTACGGCATGAAAGGAGGGGCTCCTGCCGACCAGATGCTTACCGAGAGTCTCCGGAACTTCCTTCGCCCTGGGGCGGAGGAGAGTTACCAGGAGCTCTTGGTCACGCCCGGCAGCTCGCCACGGTGAGCCATCTCACGAAGGCACACGCGGCACAGGCCGAACTTGCGGTAGACGGAGTGGGGCCGGCCGCAGCGCTGGCAGCGGGTGTACCCGCGGACGCCGAACTTCGGCTTACGGGCGGCCTTAGCGATCAGAGCCTTCTTCGCCACGGTCAGTTCTCCTTGAACGGGAAGCCGAGGTGACGAAGCAGGGCACGACCCTCGTCGTCGTTGGTCGCCGTGGTGACCACGGTGATGTCCATGCCCCGGACCCGGTCGATCTTGTCCTGGTCGATCTCGTGGAACATGACCTGCTCCGTGAGACCGAAGGTGTAGTTGCCACGGCCGTCGAACTGCTTCGGCGACAGGCCACGGAAGTCACGGATACGCGGCAGCGCGAGCGACAGCGTACGGTCCAGGAACTCCCACATCCGGTCACCGCGGAGGGTGACGTGGCAGCCGATCGGCTGGCCCTCGCGCAGCTTGAACTGCGCGATGGACTTGCGGGCCTTGGTGACGGCCGGCTTCTGGCCGGTGATCGTGGTGAGGTCCTTGACGGCACCGTCGATCAGCTTGGAGTCGCGGGCGGCGTCGCCCACACCCATGTTGACCACGATCTTGACCAGACCGGGAACCTGCATGACGTTCTCGTACGAGAACTCCTCACGCAGCTTGCCGGCGATTTCCTCGCGGTAGCGCGTCTTGAGACGCGGCGCAGTGGTGGCAGTCATCAGATGTCCTCACCGGTCCGCTTGGCAACGCGGATCTTGTTGCCCTCGTCGTCAAAGCGGTAGCCGACGCGGGTGACAACCTTGTTGCCGTCCTTCTCCACGACCAGCTGAACGTTGCTGACGTGGATCGGGGCCTCGGTGGTGACAATGCCACCCGTCTGCGAACCGCGAGCCGTCTGACCGGCCTTGGTGTGCTTCTTGACCCGGTTGACACCCTCGACGAGGACGCGGTCCTGAGCGGGGTAGGCCACGATGACCTTGCCCTGCTTGCCCTTGTCCTTACCGGTGATGACCTGGACCAGGTCGCCCTTCTTGATCTTCATGCTTACAGCACCTCCGGCGCGAGCGAGATGATCTTCATGAACTTCTTCTCGCGCAGCTCCCGGCCCACGGGGCCGAAGATGCGGGTGCCGCGGGGGTCGCCGTCGTTCTTCAGAATGACGGCGGCGTTCTCGTCGAAGCGGATGTACGAGCCATCCGGACGACGACGCTCCTTGACGGTGCGAACGATGACGGCCTTGACGACGTCACCCTTCTTCACGTTGCCACCGGGGATCGCGTCCTTGACGGTGGCGACGATGACGTCACCGATACCCGCGTAGCGGCGACCCGAGCCACCGAGAACACGAATGGTGAGAATTTCCTTCGCACCCGTGTTGTCGGCGACGCGCAGTCGCGACTCCTGCTGGATCACGTCTATCTCCTGATCGTCTGCCGGTTCCCGGCGGGGAGCCGCGTAAGTGACTTACGCGGCTCCCTCACCGAGCCTGGCGGAACTGACCTGAGGGAAACCCCTCAGGAATTACTTGGCCTTCTCGAGGATCTCGACGATGCGCCAGCGCTTCGAGGCCGACAGCGGACGCGTCTCCATGATGAGGACACGGTCGCCGACGCCCGCAGAGTTCTGCTCGTCGTGGGCCTTGAGCTTGTTCGTACGGCGGATGACCTTGCCGTACAGCGCGTGCTTGACGCGGTCCTCGACAGCGACGACGACGGTCTTGTCCATCTTGTCGCTGACGACCAGACCCTCACGGGTCTTGCGGAAACCGCGCTCGGTGTTCGTCTCAGTCACAGTCTTCTCGCTCATCAGGCGCTCTCCACCGTCTCGATGCCCAGCTCGCGCTCACGCATCAGGGTGTAGATCCGGGCGATGTCCTTACGGACGGACTTGAGCCGGCCGTGGTTCTCGAGCTGGCCCGTCGCCGCCTGGAAGCGGAGGTTGAACAGCTCTTCCTTGGCTTCGCGGAGCTTGTTGAGCAGCTCCTCGTCGCCCAGCTCGCGCAGCTCGGACGCCTTGGTACCGGCCGACATCACGACTCACCTGCCTCGCGCCGAACGATCCGGCACTTCATCGGAAGCTTGTGAGCAGCGCGGGTGAGCGCCTCACGAGCAATCTTCTCGTTCGGGTAGGACAGCTCGAACATCACCCGACCGGGCTTGACGTTCGCGATCCACCACTCGGGAGAACCCTTACCGGAACCCATGCGGGTCTCGGCCGGCTTCTTCGTCAGGGGACGGTCCGGGTAGATGTTGATCCAGACCTTGCCGCCACGCTTGATGTGACGGGTCATCGCGATACGAGCGGACTCGATCTGACGGTTCGTCACGTACGCCGGGGTCAGCGCCTGGATGCCGTACTCGCCGAACGCAACCTGCGTGCCACCCTTGGACATACCGCTGCGCTTCGGGTGGTGCTGCTTGCGGTGCTTGACCCTACGGGGGATCAGCATTTCGGTCAGGCCTCCGTTCCGGTGCTCTCAGCAGCCGGAGCAGCGGCGGCGTCGGCCTTGGGGGCCTCGGCTGCCGGCGACTGCTGCGGCTTACGGCCGCGACCGCCACGCTCGCCACCACGGCCACCACGGCCGGCCGGGCGGTCAGCGCCGCCACGAGCCGGACGGTTGCCGGCGCGGGCCGCGGCGTTCTCGGCGCGAACCTCGGCGATGTTCTTGACGTCGCCCTTGTAGATCCAGACCTTCACGCCGATGCGGCCGAAGGTCGTCTTGGCCTCGAAGAAGCCGTAGTCGACGTTCGCGCGGAGCGTGTGCAGGGGCACACGGCCCTCGCGGTAGAACTCCGAGCGGGACATCTCGGCGCCGCCGAGGCGGCCACCGCACTGGATCTTGATGCCCTTGGCGCCGGCCTTCATCGAGGACTGCATGCTCTTGCGCATGGCCCGACGGAAGGAGACGCGGGAGGAGAGCTGCTCGGCGACGGCCTGGGCCACCAGCTGAGCGTCCACCTCGGGGTTCTTGACCTCGAGGATGTTCAGCTGGACCTGCTTGCCGGTCAGCTTCTCCAGCTCGCCACGGATGCGGTCGGCCTCGGCGCCACGGCGGCCGATGACGATGCCCGGGCGGGCGGTGTGGATGTCAACGCGGACGCGGTCGCGGGTGCGCTCGATCTCGACCTTCGAGATGCCGGCCCGCTCCATGCCCTTCGTCATCATGCGACGAATGGCGACGTCTTCCTTGACGTAGTCCTTGTACAGCTTGTCGGCGTACCACCGGGACTTGAAGTCCGTGGTGATGCCGAGCCGGAACCCGTGCGGGTTTACCTTCTGGCCCATTACCGGGTTCCTTCCTTGCTGCTGACGACCACGGTGATGTGGCTGGTCCGCTTACGGATCCGGTAGGCACGGCCCTGGGCGCGCGGCCGGAACCGCTTCAGGGTCGGGCCCTCGTCCACGTACGCCTCGCTGATGACCAGCGAGGAGGCGTCCGTGTGGTCGTAGTTGTGTGCAGCGTTGGCGATGGCGCTGTCCAGCACCTTGCCAACCGGCACGCTCGCGGCCTGCGGGGCGAAACGCAGGACCGCCTGAGCCTCCGTGGCATCCATGCCACGGATGAGGTCCACCACGCGGCGGGCCTTCATGGGCGTGACGCGGATGTACCGCGCCTGGGCCCTGGCTTCCATGGTTGTCCCTTCGGTGTAAGTCATAGTCGTTTCCACCCCGCGCTTAGCGGCGCTTCGACTTCCGGTCGTCCTTGACGTGGCCGCGGAAGGTGCGAGTCGGCGAGAACTCGCCGAGCTTGTGGCCGACCATCGACTCGGTGACGAACACCGGGACGTGGATCTTGCCGTTGTGCACCGCGATGGTGTGACCCAGCATGGCCGGGACGATCATCGAGCGACGGGACCAGGTCTTGATGACGTTCTTGGTGCCTGCCTCGTTCTGTACGTCCACCTTCTTGAGGAGGTGTCCGTCGACGAAGGGCCCCTTCTTGAGACTGCGCGGCATCTAAACCCGCTCCTAGCGCTTCTTGTTCGTCTTGCGGCGGCGGACGATGTACTTGTTGCTCGCCTTCTTGGGAGAACGAGTACGACCCTCCTTCTGACCCCACGGCGAGACCGGGTGGCGACCACCGGAGGTCTTGCCCTCACCACCACCGTGCGGGTGGTCAACCGGGTTCATCGCGACACCGCGGACGGTCGGGCGGACGCCCTTCCAGCGCATGCGGCCGGCCTTGCCCCAGTTGATGTTCGACTGCTCGGCGTTGCCGACCTCACCGATCGTCGCGCGGCAGCGCGCGTCGACCAGGCGGATCTCACCCGACGGCATACGAAGGTGGGCCATGGTGCCCTCCTTCGCCAGCAGCTGCACGGAGGCACCCGCGGAACGGGCGAACTTCGCGCCGCCGCCGGGCCGCAGCTCGATGGCGTGGATGGTCGTACCGACCGGGATGTTGCGCAGCGCCAGGTTGTTGCCGGGCTTGATGTCGGCGGTCGGACCGTTCTCGACACGGTCACCCTGCGACAGGCCACGGGGAGCGACGATGTAACGCTTCTCGCCGTCCGCGTAGTGCAGCAGCGCGATGCGCGCGGTGCGGTTCGGGTCGTACTCGATGTGCGCGACCTTGGCCGGCACGCCGTCCTTGTCGTGACGACGGAAGTCGATCACGCGGTAGGCGCGCTTGTGGCCACCGCCCTGGTGGCGAACGGTCACACGACCGGCGTTGTTACGGCCGCCCTTGCTGTGCAGGGGGCGGACCAGCGACTTCTCCGGCGTGGACCGCGTGATCTCGACAAAGTCGGCGACGCTGGAGCCACGACGGCCCGGGGTCGTCGGCTTGTACTTGCGGATACCCATTTCTCAGTCCTCGTCCGATTCCGGACGACTCGACCCCCGTTAGGAGGTCGGGCCGCCGAAGATGTCGATACGGTCGCCCTCGGCGAGGGTCACGATGGCGCGCTTCGTGTCGGCGCGCTTGCCGAAACCGGTGCGGGTGCGCTTGCGCTTGCCCTGCCGGTTGATCGTGTTGACCCCGGTGACCTTGACCGACCAGACCGCCTCGACGGCCTGCTTGATCTGGGTCTTGTTGGAGCCGGGCGCGACGATGAACGTGTACTTGTTCTCGTCGAGCAGCGCGTAGCTCTTCTCGGAGACCACGGGCCTGACGAGAACGTCACGCGGGTCCGAGTACGTCTTGCTGGTAACGGTCGCCTCACTCATCAGGCGGCGCTCCCTTCGGTCTCAGCGGTCTGGGGGCCAGACACGAAGGACTCGAGGGCGGCCTGGGTGAAGACCACGTCGTCAGAGACGATCACGTCATACGTGTTGAGCTGGCCCGGCTCCAGGATGTGCACCTGGGGCAGGTTGCGCGCGGACAGCCACGCGGCCTCGTCGGAGCGCTCGGCGACCAGGAGCACGTTGGGGCGCTCCGAGATCTTGCCGAGGAGCGCCTTGGCGGCCTTGGTGGAGATCTCGCTCTCGACCACGCCGGTGACGACGTGGATGCGGGAGTGACGGGCCCGGTCCGAGAGGGCACCGCGCAGGGCGGCGGCCTTCATCTTCTTCGGGGTCCGCTGCGAGTAGTCACGCGGCTGCGGGCCGTGGACGACGCCACCGCCGGCGAACTGCGGGGCGCGGGTCGAGCCCTGACGGGCGCGGCCGGTGCCCTTCTGGCGGTACGGCTTCTTGCCACCGCCGCGGACTTCGCCACGGGTCTTGGTCTTGTGCGTGCCCTGACGGGCAGCCGCCAGCTGTGCGACAACGACCTGGTGGATCAGCGGAACGCTGGTCTTCGCGTCGAAGATCTCCGCGGGGAGCTCGACGGTACCGGCCTTGTCGCCTGCCGGCGAAAGGATGTCAATGGTGCTCATTACCTCAAGCCCCCTTGGCCGCGGTACGGACCAGGACGAGGCCGCCGTTCGGACCGGGGACCGCGCCCTTGATGAGGAGCAGACCCTTCTCCGCGTCAACCGCGTGGATGGTCAGGTTCTGGGTGGTGACGCGCTCGTTACCCATGCGGCCCGCCATGCGCATGCCCTTGAAGACACGCCCAGGGGTGGCGCAGCCACCGATGGAACCGGGGGAACGGTGCTTGCGCTGGGTGCCGTGCCCGGCGCCGAGGCCCTTGAAGTTGTGACGCTTCATGACACCGGCGAAGCCCTTGCCCTTGCTCTTGCCCGTGACGTCGACCTTGACGCCGGACTCGAACACATCGGCGGTGACCTCCTGGCCCAGCGTGTACTCGCTGGCGTCAGGGGTGCGGAGCTCCACCAGGTGGCGGCGCGGGGTGACGTCGGCCTTGGCGAAGTGACCCTTGAGGGGCTTGTTCACCTTGCGCGGGTCGATCTCGCCGAAGGCGATCTGGACCGCTTCGTAGCCGTCGTTGTCGTTGGTGCGGACCTGCGTCACGACGCACGGACCGGCCTTGACGACGGTCACCGGGACGACCCGGTTGTTCTCGTCCCAGACCTGCGTCATGCCGAGCTTCTCGCCCAGGACGCCCTTGATGTTCTTGCTCATCTCGGCCCGTCCCCTCAGAGCTTGATCTCGATGTCGACGCCCGCCGGCAGGTCGAGGCGCATCAGCGAGTCGACCGTCTTCGGCGTGGGGTCGAGGATGTCGATGAGGCGCTTGTGCGTGCGCATCTCGAAGTGCTCGCGAGAGTCCTTGTACTTGTGCGGCGACTTGATGACGCAGTACACGTTCTTCTCAGTGGGCAGCGGCACCGGGCCCGCGACCGACGCACCAGTGCGGGTCACCGTCTCGACGATCTTCTTCGCCGAGGAGTCGATGACCTCGTGGTCGTAGGCCTTGAGCCGGATGCGGATCTTCTGTCCCGCCATGGCTACTAGTAGTCCTGTCTCTCTGTTTAACGCTCTGGAACCCGGGGGTTCTCTGGACTCCTCCGCCGACCCACGCGGTCGGGCGTGTCGCATCCCCTCTACGAAAATCTCCCGAAGAAGATCCCAACCAAGGGGGTGCGGGCCCGAGGACCGCGGAACCGGGAGTGGAACACCCACCGGGTGCCTGGCCGGCGCCCTGCCTTGCTTCCCGGAAGATTCCCGTACGTCCGGCCCATACAGAGCCGACGAGTACTGTGGGACTCGCTTCCGGTCCTCCCGGCGGGAGGCGCGCAGCATTGACACTCAACCGAGCAACCTGGTCAGTGTGCCATACGGGGCGCGGGCCTGGCCAATCGAGTCGGGAATCCTACCCCGCGCGAGCCAGTGCTCAAACAGGGGCGCGCATCCGGTGGGACCCAGGCCCGACCAGTATCCGGAACATGAGCCTCCCCCCTGGTCTCCTGGGCTTTTCGGACGACGCCGAAGAGCCTGGCCAGTGCCTCCCCGAATTCGCGATGCTCAGGACCGAGGCGGCTCGGCGACACGAGCCGGCCGCACCGGAACCCTTGGGGGAACGTATGCGACAGAAGACCCTGGCGAGGACGCTGGTCAGCCTCACGGCAGCCGTCGGGATCGCCGCCGGAAGCCTGGCCGGCGCGAGCGCCACCTTCGCGGCGCCCGCACAGAAGGCCCCGTCGGCGGCGAGCGCCGAGGTGGGGGCACTTGCGGTGGTCAACCTCGGCCTGACCACAGCGCAGGCCCAGAACGTCCAGCGCGCGTTGAAGGCCCGCTGGAGCTACACCGGCTCGATCGACGGACAGCTCGGAACCGGCAGCTGGAAGGCGATGCAGCGCTTCCTCAAGAAGAACCACGGGTACGGGGACAGCATCGACGGGATCGTCGGTCCCAACACGGTGAAGGCCCTCCAGCGCTTCCTCAAGCAGTTCTACGGCTACACCGGCGCGATCGACGGAGTGGCCGGGTCCGGCACCCAGGCGGCCTTCAAGCGGATGGCCGGGTACTGCCCCGGCAGCTGCCTGCTCTGACCCGACCCACAGGACCCGTCCGCCCGGCCCGCAGCACTCTGCGGGCCGGGCGGACGCGTTCCCCGAATCCCCCGAAAAAAGGAGCGCGCTCTCCCCTCGCGCCGCTTTGCCCCGTACACCGCCCCGCCGCCAGCATGGCCGGACAGGGCTTCTCCTACGGACCGGCGAAGCCCAGGGCATCGGAGGGAATGCAATGCTCCGTATCCACTTCACCGACGCCGACCTGACCAGAACCCGCGTGGCCGCCGGGCCGGACCCACTGTGGGAGATCTGCACGAGCCTGCACCGGTTTCAGACCCGCCAGGGCCGATGGGCCTACGCCGACTGGTACCGCACGGCCCGTGAGCGGATTCAGGCTCAGCACTTCACGCGCACCCTGCGCACCTTCCTGTTACCCCTGGCCCCCCGGGCCGCCTACTTCCCCGACTTCCTGACCCCGCACGAGGCCGCCGAAGGGCTCGACAGCGGGCTGGAAGCCGTCCTGGCCACCCCGCCTGGCCGGGTCCTGGACGAAGTGGGCATCCTCGGGCGCACCAGCGGCGCTCCTGCGTGGGCGCCCCGGCTGGCCGAGCCGGGTCCGCGCAAGGAGCTGGTCGGGGCGATGCGGACCTACTACGACACCGTCATCGCGCCCCACGGCGATCACGCCCTGGCCCGGATCGAGGCGGAGCGGTCCGCCCGCGCCCGCGCCGTGCTCGACCACGGGATCGAGGGGGTTCTCCGGGGCCTGGGGCCCTGCCTGCGCTGGCAGCGCCCCGTCCTGTACGCCGCCTATCCCGTGGACCGCGATCTGTATCTGGACGGCCGCGGCCTTCTCCTCATCCCGTCGTACTTCTCCTGGGGCAACCCGGTGACCTTCGCCGAGCCGACGCTCGAACCGGTCCTGATCTACTCGCTCAGCCACGAGCCCCACCACTCCGCGCTCCCCGGGGACCTCGGCTCCGGCGCGCCCCTGGCGACGTTGCTCGGGCGCACCCGGGCCGCCGTCCTGCGCGCCGCCGCCAACGGCGCCACCACCGGCGAGCTGGCCCGCTTCGCCGGGGTCTCGGCATCGTCCGCCAGCCAGCACGCCACCACGCTCCGGGACAACGGCCTGATCGTGAGCCACCGCCAGGCGTCCTCCGTCCTGCACACCCTCACTCCGCTCGGCGCCGCCCTGCTGCGGGGCATCGCGGGCGCCGGGCCGACCGCACGGATCACACAGAGCGCACGAGCGGCACCGCCCGCACCAGCAACTCCACCGGCCTGACAGCGGCTGCGGGAGGGCGGCGTCCGGCCTGGCCATGACGAGGCCCTCACCGGCTGGGGAGCGTCAGCGCCCGGCGGCGAACGGGACGAAGCCGGACCAGGCGGCGGGGGTGAGGGCGAGACGGGGGCCCTGGGGGTTCTTGGAGTCGCGCACGTGGACGGAGCCGGGGGCGGTCGCGACCTCGACGCAGTCGTTGGGGTTGCTGCTGTCGCTGTAGCTGCTCTTGAACCACCGCAGCTCAGACGCTTCCCCGGCAGAGGGCCTGTAGGTCATGTCTCTCCCAGCACTTGCTCGATGAAGGCCAGGGACTCCTCCGGCGTGAGAGCCCGAGCCCGAATGATTCCAAACCCTAGCTCAAGGATACGGAGCTGCTTGGGGTGAGAGATGGGCCTACCGGCGAACTCGTCATCAGCCCGTCCGACAGCCGAGCCGTCAGCGAACTTCAGCACTTGAATCCGCCCACCCGTTCCCGGGTGATCCCACCGGGAGGTCGGCATCACCTGTATATCGACGAAGGGCAACTCCCCCAAGCGGAGGAGGTTTTCGAGCTGACGCCGCCACACCGCGACACCGCCGATCGGGCGACGCAGCGACGCCTCCTCCTGGACGAAACTGAGCTCCGGGGCGGGTGCGCGGTCGAAGATGGAGTGCCGGGCAATACGTCCGGCCAGAGCGCGCTCCAGCTCGTCCGGCGACAGGACAGGGCGTCGCGTACCAAGCAGCGCCCTCGCGTACTCCTCCGTCTGCAACAGGCCGTGCAGGTTGTGGCTGCCGTACGCAGCAAGCTCTACGGCCTTGGCCTCCAGTTTCGCCAAGTCCCGGATCTTCTTCGGGTACCGCACCTCCGCGACATCCGCCTTCATCGCCGCGAGCTTGCCGCCCGCCCCCAGCACCGTGTCCGCCGCGTCCATGAACTCCGGGCGGGGGATGCGCTTGCCGCCCTCCACCTTGTAGATGAGGTCCTCCCCGTACCCCATCGCCGCCCCGAGCTCCCCCGCCCGCATCCCCGCCGCCTCGCGCCACGCCTTGATCTGGCGGCCCACGGTGGCGACCACCGCGACGCCCGACTCGTCGTCCGGGTCGACCTCCCAGCCGGGCTCGTCCGCGCCGCCGTCCCCGCGCTCCGTACCGTCACCAACCACGCTCATACGAGCCCCACTTCCGAGGTGCGTGCCGTTCTTCGGTCAACACCGCCCGTTCCCCGCACGTCACTCCGGACGGCCCGGACAGCGCCGGACAAGCCCCGGACAGGCACCGTACGCAAGGGCTCAGTCACTGGGCACGGTACGCGGAGACGGCCACGCTGAGTGACATGAACCAAGAGACCGTCCGCACCCAACAACCGTCCACCGAAAGGGCGTTCACCGTGCTGCTCTCCCCCACCCGCCGGGGCGCCCGGCTCGCCCGGCTGCTCACCGCGGCCCATCTCGGCGCCTGGGGGATTCCCTCGGAGTCGGCCGCGCACATCGTCGCCGAGCTGGCGGCGAACGCCTCGGTCCACGGCCGCGTCCAGGGCCGGGACTTCCAACTCAGCCTCGCCGTCAGCGGGCAGACGCTGCGGATCGAGGTCACCGACACCCGGGGCGACACCGTTCCGCCCGGCCCCGGTGCCGTCAAGCCGCCCGAGGACGACGCGGAAGACGGGCGCGGCCTGCTCATCGTGGAGGCCCTGGCCGACCACTGGGGCATCGCCCCCGGACCCGTACCGCGCAAGACCGTATGGGCGGAGATCGGCCTCGTACGGTGATGGCCTCCACCGGGTCGTGAGGCGGCACGATCCGGTACACCTCCACCGGATCGCGCCCGACCGCGACGCGGTGACGCGGGACATCAACTACCTAAGAACCAAGAGAAAGAACCAACCCCACCCCACCCATCCCGGCCTGCACCTGGCAACCCCCGGGGGCTCGTCACCCACACGGGTGAGGTTTGCCAACTGGGCTGGATTTCGTACCGGTTGGCAGGCATATGCTCACGCCACCAGACATCAGACATACGTCGGCCCCCGGCCGGGACAGCAATCCCGATCGAGGGCCTGACCACCAAGGAAGAAGCAGCTTCCCGATGGATACACCGCAGAATACTGCCCTCACCCGCGCCCTGGCAGAGGTTCCCGGACCTCTCCCCACCTCCGGCGTGATCCACCTCGCGATCCCGTACAGCGCCCGCTTCACCGTCGTCGGCAACGACCTCGCCCAGCACCCCGGCCTCAGCACCACCGCCGTGGGGTTCGCCGTACGCATCCAGTCGCTGCCCCAGGGCACCGAGATCGGCATCAAGGCGCTGGCCGCCCGCTTCCCCGAGGGCGAGAAGCTGATCGCCGCCGCTCTGCGCGAACTGGAGGCCCACGGCTACCTGCAACGGGCCCGTACACGGCTGCCCAACGGCCGGATCGTCACCCGTACGGTGTTCTGCAACCAGCCCGCGGCGCTGTCAGGTCCCGTGGAAGCGGTTCCGTATCAGCCCGCCGCCGCCCGGCAAGTCCCACCACCGGCTCCTCCGCCGGACCGGAGCCCGCCCCCTGCCTCCGCGCCCACACGTACGCCCCTGCTCGTGCCGACCTCGGCCCTCCCGGCCCGGCTGGCACCGGCCCCGGCCTCCGTGCCCGCACCCGCACCCCGGCTCGTCCCGGTCCTGGCCCTCTCCGCCCCACTGGTACCGGTCCTGGCCATCACGACCCGGCCCGCACCCGCCCCGGTGCCCGCCCCCGAGTCCGTACCGCCGTCGGCGACCCTGCCCCCGTGCGACGCCGCACCACCGCCCCGGCCCAGGCCGACCACCCCGCTCCACGTCCCGCTCGTCCCGCCGCCCACCGCGCCCAAGCCGCCGCCACGGCCCCTCCCCCAGCCCCGTGAACTCACCCCGGAACTCCACCACGCCGCCACCGCGCTCCTGGCCGACCTCCGCCGCCACGCACCGGAGTTCACGCTCTCCGAGGACGACGTCCGCCAACTCGCTCCGTCGGTAGCGGCCTGGCTCGAACGCGACGCCCACCCCGACACCGTCCGCCGCACTCTCACCGCCGACCCGCCCCGGCCCCTCAGGCACCCGGCCAAGCTCCTCAGGCACCGGCTCACCGCCCTGCTGCCCCCACCGCTCCCCGGCGCCCACGACCTCACGGCACCGCCCACCCGCCCCCGTACCACCGTCACGCCCTTCCAGACCTGCGACGGCTGCGAACGCGCCTTCCGCTCCCCCACCCCCGGCCACTGCCGCGACTGCCGGGCCCACCACGCACGAGCCGCCGCCTGACCTGTCCGCGGGCGCGGCTCCTGGGCAGCCCTTGTCGGAGATCACCAGCAGCCCTGGTCGTCGGTGACCACCTGAACCCGTGGTTGTCGAGCCAGGAGCCCGCGTCCACCGCGTCCGGTCGGCGACCGTCCGAGCACCGTGACAGGGTGAACGAATGACGACGAACCGCGAGTACCCATCCGGTCTCCACCCCACCGGCCTCATACCGTGGTCGGACACCACCGGGACCCACAGCGATCTCGTCGCGGCGAAAGCGCTCGTCTACGACCCTTGCGGGTTCTCCTGCTCGCAGCCGGTCCCCGAAGCCGAGAGTGCCGAGTACGCCGCTCACGAGTTCACCCTGGACGGCCTCGCCATCCGCTTCCGAGCAGCCAGGACGACCCCCACCAAGGTCGGCCAGTTCGTCACCGTATGGAAGAGATCCCCGGGCGGGCCCATACAGCCCTTCGATACCGCAGACCCTGTCGATCTCTTCGTCATCAGCAGTCGTGACGGTGACCAATTCGGCCAGTTCGTCTTTCCCATGGACGCGCTCCGCCGGCACGGGGTCGTATCAGCGGACGGTTCCGGCGGGAAGCGGGCCTTCCGCGTCTACCCGCCCTGGGTGACCACCACCAACCGCCAGGCCGGCAGCGCGCAGGCATGGCAGCTGGACCACTTCCTGCACCTGCGCCAGGACAGGCCCCTGGACTCCGCCCGCGCCCAGGAGCTCTACCACCCATAGGACGGCGTCGGCAGAACCACAAGACCGATCAGCCCGTCGCGCGCACGTCGACCGCCTACGACCGGCAACACGGCCCACGAACATCACGTCACGCGTGGCAACCTCTGAGCCTTGACCGGCGCGGCCGACCTGGCGGCCTGCTCGATCTTCGCGCAGTGCGCCGCACGGGCTTCCTCGTCGATCTGCTTCTCGTGTTCGGCGCGCAACCCGGTCCGGCCGTCGAGGCCCTCGCGCAGGATGTCGGCGTGTCCGGTGTGCCGGGCGGACTCGCCGAGGACATGGACCATGACGGCGAACAGGTTCGTGTTGAGATGAGGCTCCGGCCACCACGGCACGTGACCGGGGGCGTCGAGGGGAAGCTCGTTGATCGTCGCGTCCGAGTGTTCCCATGTGCGCCGGTAGAACCCGATGATCTGATCGCGGGTCTCGTCCTCGGCCGCCCACAGATCGCTGCCGTCGGAGTCCTCCCACCGGGGCAGCGGTTCCGGGGAAGGGCGGCCGAAGACCTCGCCGAAATACCTGGCCTCGACGGTGGCCACGTGCTTGACCAGGCCGAGGAGGTTGGTCCCGGTCACGGTCAGAGGCCGGCGGGCATCGCGTTCGGACAAGCCGTCGAGTTTCCAGAGCAGCGCCTTGCGGTCCCGCCGCAGCCTCTCGTGCAGGTTCTCCTTCGCGAATTCATCGATCATGCGGCACGAGCCTGTCATGGGCTGCTCGCGGTCTCAAGATCCCGCAGTGAACGGGCTGCGGCTCGGGAGCCGCCTCGGCGGCCGCCGCCGTCCTCGCGCCACCGCGGGTCCGCGCGGACGTCGCCGCCGACGTGGCGTACCACGAGAGCTCGGGCCTGCCGTGCGCAACCCCACCCCCCGTCCAGGCAACCCGCCCGCCCCGGCCCCCGTCTATCCCCCCGCGGGTACCGGCTCGACCAGTCGCTGACCTGCACGGAGTACGGAAAGTGCCAGGAGTACGCAGCACGGGGCGACCGTTCGCCCGCTGCGGGGGAAGCGGGAGCGGACGGGGTGCGTGGCGTGGTGGATCGATCGGTGCTGTCCCGCATACGGGTGCCCCGGCGCACCCTCCTCCTCGCGGCCACCGCGACCGCCGCCGTCAGCGGATGTGCCGCCGTACCGGCTCCCCGGCGCCGGGGCCCGATGCCCGATCCGGCACCCGGGCTGGCCATAGCGAGCACCCGGCGGGCGCAGATCATGCAGTTCCTGGCGCATCCCGACGACGACCTGTACTTCATGAACCCGGACACCCGGCAGTCGCTGGACGCCGGGACCCCGCTGGTCTGCGTGTACCTGACCGCGGGCGAGGCGGACGGCGTCAACAAGATCCCCGGGGCGCCCCGCCCGGCGCCCGACCGGGCCGCGTACTCCTCCTCCCGCCACCAGGGCCTGCGCCAGGCGTACGCCGAGCTCCTCGGGCTGGACCGCTTCACGCCGTGGGAGCGGTCCGTGCTCACCCTGGACGGCGGTCACCGCGCCGAGGTCGATGTGCTGGCCGACGGGGTGCGCCGGGTCGAGCTCGTCTTCCTCAACACCGCGATGCACACCGGGCGGGGGCGGCTCGGACTCCCCAGCCTCTGGCAGGACCGGCGGCTCGTGCTGCGTACCGTGGTGGCCGACAACTCCCCTCTGAGCAAGGCTGGTTCGTATACGTACGACGGGCTCATCGATGTCCTCGTGGGGCTGCTGGAGCAGTACCGGCCCACCCTCGTGCACACCCTGGACCCCGACCCGGACCTCCAGTACAGCTCCGAGGCCGAGCGGCGCCGGGACAGTGAGCAGCGCGGGTACTCCGACCACGCCGACCACACCGCCACCGGCTGCTTCGCCTGGGCGGCGCTGATCCGGTGGGTGGCGCGGGCGACGGCGGCCGGGGAGCCCGTGCCCGGGTTCGCCGTCTCCTCCTTCCGGGGGTACTACAACCGGCACTGGCCCAAGAACCTGCCGCCGAAGGTGCTGGAGCGGAAGGCCGCCCACCTCGTCCCGTACGGCGGTTCGCCGGAGTGGGAGTGCGGCAACCCGTCCGGCTGCGGCGACTACAACGTGGGCGGCGACCGCCCCCTGACCAACCGGAAGGGGTGGGTCCGCTCCACCCACCACCGCTACCCGGGCCCCCGTGCCGCGGTCGCCTCCGGGGCGGACGGCCGGCTCACCGCGTACGGGGTGCTGGGGCTGCGCGCCGTGCGGTGGCGCGAGAGCGCGCCCGGCAGCGGAGTCTGGGGCGCGCCGGACGACCTCGGCGGCGGGCCGCTTGCCCCGGTCCTGGGGTCGGCGGCGACGGCGGACGGGCGGCAGTTGCTGTTCGGGCTGCGGTTCGCGGCGCTCGGCGGGCACGGCTCGGACAACGAGCGGGAGATCGTGGTGCTGGAGCAGCGCTCGGCGGGCGGTCCCTTCCGCGCCTGGCGGGGGCTCGGCAACCCCTCGGCCGGCCGCGACCACGGCCGTCGCATCGGGATACCGGTCGCCGTCACCGCACCGGACGGGCGCGTCCACCTCTTCGTACGGAACGCGGAGAAGGGGCTGAGCACCCGGGTGCGCGACGCGGACGGCGGACGGTGGAGCGCGTGGCGGGACCTGGGCGGCGGCGAGGTGCAGGACGGGCTGAGCGCGGTCGTGGACACGGCGGGGTGCGTCCATGTGTACGCGGCCGGGCACCACGCCGTGCACCACTGGACCCAGGACGACCCGGACACGGATGTCACCGCCCGTACCCAGCTCACCGAGGCCCCCGTCCCCTCCCACGCACCGGCCGCCGTGGCCCTGCCCGACGGGTCGGTGGAGCTGTACTATCGGGCCGCCGCAGCCGCCCGGCTCACGGTCGCGGGCGGCGGGAACACCCCGGCGGCGGCCCCCCGATTCGACGGCTACGGGCCCGTTTCGGCCGCGCGCACGCCCCGGGGGACGGTCCTGCTCGGCCGCAGCGCGGAGGGCGCGCTCCACCTCCGTACCGCCGGAGCCACCTCCGTACGGTCGCGGGGCCCGGTCGCCCTGGACGGGGTCGCGCTCCACCTCGACGCGGACGGGACGCCCACCGTGGTGGGGTTCGGACCGGACGCGGCGCCGTGGACCTATCGTGTGGGTGTCGCTACCTAGCGTTGGCCACACCATAACGTCGCGTTATGGGAAAGCGTGAGTACCCGGCCGTTTGGTTCTTCGACACCCTGGGGCCGTCAACCCCCACGACACGCCCCTCAGCGTGATCCCCGAAATGAGGAACCATGCGAATAGCAAGGCTAGTTCCCGCTGCCCTCGCCGCCGCGGCCACCATCCTCGCTCTTCTCACCCCCACCGCCACCGCCGCCCCCCAGCCCCCGCTCACGGACGCCCCGCCCCCCACCACGCAGATCATCGGCGGCGGCTACGCCCAGAACGCTCCGTGGGCCGCGCGGCTCTTCTCCAACGGCAGGGAGACCTGTTCGGCGACGATCATCGCGCCGACCTGGATCCTCACCGCCAGACACTGCGTCACCGGCGGCGGGCTCTCGTTCCGCATCGGCAGCCTCGACCAGCACAGCGGCGGCGTGGTGGCGAACGGCGTCCAGACGTACAACCACAGCGCGGACATCTCCCTGGTCCGCCTGGACCGCTCCGTGCAGACGACCTACTCCCGCCTCGGCCAGCCCGGCACGGTGAGGGTCGGGCAGAACGTCCAGGTCTGGGGCTGGGGCGCCACCTCGCGGTGCGGCTCCGAGGCCAACTGCCAGTCCCGCTACCTGAAGGTCGCCGACGTGACGGTGACCGGCGGCTGCGGTGACGCGTACGGCGGCTCGGCGATCTGCGCCCGGCGCGGCAACGGCATCACCGCGGGCGGCGACTCCGGCGGCCCGATGACGCTGAACGGCATCCAGGTCGGCGTGGCCTCCACCAGTGACCGGCAGACCACCACGGCGTACACGAACGTCACCGCGTACCGGGCCTGGATCCAGTCCATCGCGGGCGTCTGACCGGCAGTCATACCCGGGGGCGGCGGAACCTGACCGACCGCCGTCCTCGTAGAACGTAGGGCCCCCTTACCTCTCCGCCCTGAGGTACCGGGGCCCTACATCCATGAGGGCCCCAGAGCCAGGGGGCAGGGCATCCGTGGGCGCGGGGCGTTCACAGCCAGCCGTGGCGCTCCGCGATGCGCAGGGCGTCGACGAGGGTGCGGGCGTGGAGCTTGCCGACCGCCGACGAGAGGCGGTTGCGTACGGTGCCCACGCTGAGGAACAGGTCGGCGGCGATCTCCCGGGAGTGCGCACCGGCGGCGGCGAGCCTCAGGGCCTCGGCCTCCTTGTCGGTGAGCGGGCTGGGGGTGGCCCGCTCCTCCCCACGCATCCTGGGGTCGATGGCCCGGCCGCCCGCGGCGATCCGCCGGACGGCGTCGGCGATCTGCGCCGGGGGCGTGCTCTTGAGCAGGTAGCCGGATGCCCCGGCGTCCAGCGCGCGGCGCAGATGGCCGGGGCGGTCGAGCGCGGTGAGCATCAGCGTGCGGCAGGAGGGCTGGGTCCGTGCCAGCCGGCCGGCGACGGCTATCCCGTCGAGGCCGGGCAGGTCGATGTCGAGCAGCGCCACGTCCGGGCGCAGCCGCTCCGCCTCCGCGAGCGCGACGGGGCCGTCCGCCGCCTGGCCGGCGACCTGGATGCCGAGTTCGGCCGACAGGAGCACCGTCAGACCGGACCGCACCACGTCATGGTCGTCGACCACCAGCACCCTGATCACATGCTCGATTATCGCCGACGGCCCGGGCGTTCACGGCGACGAGGACTCCCTGCCGTACGCACCACACCGCGACCAGCGATCCGAGCAGCGCGGGCAGGAAGTAGGGGAGCGTCTGCGGGCCCCGGGCGACCGCGCACAGGAGGGCGAGGGCGTACACCGCCCCGGCCACCGCCCACACGGCGCCGATCTCGGTCTTCTCGCGTTTCGTCCGCCCTGTCATGGCTCTGTGTTCCCCCGCTGCGTGGCGCGCCGCCGGATGCCTTGTGGGTGGGCGGCGCAGGTCGGTCAGCGTCGATCCGACCACGGGAGGACGGGCGGCGGGGAGTGAGATGTTCACGTGTTCGTGGGGAACGGTGTGCTGCGGCCCCGGGAGCCGGAGCCGCGGCACACCCCGGTTCACCCGGCGGTCAGAGTCCGCTCCCACGGAACGAGCGGCCTGATCAACATAAGCACGCGTCGCGACGACCCCTGGAAGCCGCCGGCGACCGTCCGGACGGCTGGCGGAGCAAGTGGATCTTCATCCGTCCATCTGTCCGCCACGCCCGGAGCCGCCGAAGAAGCGTCTGGGCAGGAGGAAACAGCCGAGCGCGAGGACTGCCAACAGCACGGCGGTCTCCACGCCGGTCAGTACATCGCCGAGGGACGCGAACGCCGCCGACCACCCCCGCCCCCTGACCACCGCGCCACCGACGACGCCGATGAGCACGGCGCAGATCAGGTAGGTCACAACCCCGACGGCGAGACGCCGGGAGCGCTCCTTCAGAAGACGGTCCCCGGCCGCCGGGCGGCGCTCAGGGAGTTGCCCGGCGCCAGTGGGGAGCAGAGGGGTGAACGGGTAGAGAACCAGCCCTGTGTAGATGATCGGGATCTCGATCTGGTAAGTGCCCATCAGCCCCAGGATGGTCACGTCCGAGGCGACGGCCACCCCCGCGGAAAGTGAGGCCAGGATCCAGAAGTTGCGGAAGGCGACGCGACATCTGGCAGGAAAGGGTACGGAGGACTTCATCGTGCGGACCTTCCCTCGGCGTCCGCTCAGCGCGGTGTGAGCGGACGGATGGAGGGTGGCGCACACGGAGGGATCCGTGTGCGCCACCCGTTTCAGGGCCTCATCGGCCGAAGCGTGGGCCGGGCAAGGAGGGCCCGGTCACCGCCGTCTGTGCCTGCCTCCGCCCTTTCCGAAAGGCTGGCACGTCCCGATACGCGAATAGAGGCCGAGCGATACGCCTGCGCTCAGGTAGCCCCAGCCGCGTTGGAGGTTCGCATTCTGCGACCCGGCGTGGCCGATCACTCCGGCGCCGATCCCGTATCCCGCGACGGCACACCCCACGCCCCGCGCCAGGCTGCTGCCGCGCCTCTTGCCACCCGCGTGACGCCCGCGGCGCATGGACTTGCCCCACTTGTAGCCGCGGTAAGCGTACTTGGCGGCCTTGTACGTCTTCTTGCAGTACCGGTAGCACGCAATCGCCGCCCGGACTCCGAAGACGACCAGCGGCACCCATTTCCCGTCGAGGTCGAACTTGTTGACGGGGTCCGCGTAGCCGTACTCGTAGGCGTTGGCGCTTCCGCCGTACACCGGGTCGCTGGAGAGGAAGCGGCCGGTGGCCGGGTTGTAGAGGCGGACGCCCATGAGGGTGAGACCGGTCAGGGTCTCGGCGGAGCGCTGCTTGGCGCCGAGCCAGCCGTAGCGGACCGGCTCCTGGCCCTGGCGGGCGTTGCCGTACTCGTCGGCGTCCAGAGCCGTCGGTGCCTCCTCCTGGTCCAGCGGGAGCAGCAGGGCGATGTCGCCGTGGAGGGTGGAGAGCTGCAGGACGGTGCCGCCGGTCTTCTCCGTGGTCGCCCCCAGGTCTCCGGCGGCCGAATCGACGTTGCGGGTCAGTTCGCCGGTGGTGGTGTCCTCCACGATCCAGCGGGGGTTGTCGCCGTCGCTGTCGTAGTGGTTGACCTTGGACTCGGACGGCGTCCAGGTGGAGCCGGCGCCGGTCTCGACCTTCCAGGAGCGGAAGCGCAGGCTCGCGTCCAGGTCCCAGGTCTGCCGCCGGCCCTCGGACGTCTGGCGGTGGACGAGGTCGTTGGCGTAGTAGCCGACCGTGCTGCCGGTCAGTGCCGTCGTACGGCCGAAGGCGTCATAGCCGTAACCCGCGTCAACCAGCCGGTCGGCGCTGTCGTAGCTGTGGCTCACCGTGGTGCCACCGCCCGTGGGGCAGTCGGCACCGGGGGCCGCGACCGCGGTGGCCAGCGACTTCCGGTTGGAGCGCCGGTCCAGCGTGTACGTACGCCGGGTGCACTCTCCCTCGACGTTGTCCTCGACGCTGGTCAGCCTGCCGGCCCTGTCGTAGTGGTAGCGCTGTTCGGACCAGCCGGCGTGGGTGCCGACCTGCCCGTGGGTGTTGCGCGTGATCGAGTCGGTGAAGACGGTGGTGTCGTCGCTGTCCCGGGTGTAGGTGCGGTTGACCGCAGTCCCGGTGGTGTCCTCGGTGATCCGGAGGGTGTAGCCGCCGGGCAGCTTCTCCGTCTCGGCCGAGCCGTCCGCGTCGTAGGAGGCACGGAAGGTACCGGCGACGGAGTCGGTCTTCGCGGTGAGCAGACCGCGCGGCTCGGCCGTGTGGTCGTAGGTGTAGGTCACCGTGGAGGGGACGGAGTCGCTCTCCTTGACCTTCCGGTCGAGCAGGTCGTACTCGGTCCTGGTGATACCTCCGTCGGCGTCGGTGTAGGAGATCAGCCGGCCCAGCAGGTCGTAGGCGCTGGTGATCGTTCCCCCGGTGGGCGAGGAGACCTTGACGGTCGCCCCGGTGGCCGGGTCGTACTCGGTGGTGGACGCCGGAACGGCCTGGCCGAGGCCGCCGGTCACCGCCTCGTAGATCTTGCGTCCGGCGGCGTCGTACGTGGTCGCGGTCGTACGGGAGACCCCGCCGACCTCGTCCGTCACGACGGCCGGGTTGCCCCAGCGGTCGTACTCGGTCGTCGTGTTGGGCAGCTTGGCCGGCTGGGAGCCACCGCCGGTGATGTCACCGGCCGGGCCGGTCCAGCACGGCTGGTCCGCCCACTCGGGCCGGCCCTTGCACCAGCCGGTGCCGGTGGCCGACCAGTACTCGGTGATACGGGTGGCCGCGTCGCCGCCCGTACCGCCGGGCAGCACCTGGGAGGTGACCCGGCCCTGGGCGTCGTACCCGGTGCTGGTGATGATGTCGAGACCGCCCGGGTCCTGGATGGTCAGGGTGGGCAGCCCCTTGACCCAGTCGTACTGGGTCTGGGTGAGGCGCTTCTCCCCCATGACGCCGTAGTAGTCACGGACCCGGACACCGGTGATGGCCAGCGTCAGCTGGTTCTTCGCCTTGGCAGTGCCGTCCGTGGGACGGCCCTCGTCGTACTCGTTGACCGTCCAGGCGCGCGCCGGCACGGAGGTGCCCGCGCTCACCAGGACCGTGGAGCCCTCCTTCAGGTCCTCGGAGAGGTCCACCCGGTGGAGCGGGCCGAACTGCTCGGTCTTGCGCACTCCCGCCTCGTCGTGGACGGAGAGCGTCGAGAGCAGCTGCGCACGCTCGGCCGACGGGATCGCGCTGAGTCCCAGGTCGGTGAGGACGTCACGGTGCTCCTGGCGCACGCCGAGTGCCAGCTCGCGGTTGCCCGCGGTCAGTTCGCGGACCGTGTTGCCGAACCGGTCGAACTCGGTGGTGGTGATGTGCCCGCCGGGCGTGGCCGAGTTGACGGTACGGCCCGATGCGTTGAGGTAGGTGACGGTGGCACGGCGGTAGCCCGTGGCCGCGAGGTCGACGCCCGAGTGGGACGCGGGGACCACGTCGGCGGGGAACACCGCGGTGGCGTCGCTGGGTGCGTCGCTCTGGCCCCAGGTGCGGACGTCGGCCGCGCCCATGGCGTACGGCGCCTTGGTTCCGGTGAGCGGCACACCGTAGACGATGCTGGTGACCGCGTTGCCCTCGACCGTGTTGGCGGTGCCCTGCTTGAGGGCCTGCCGGGAGGAGCTCAGCAGCATCCCGTCGCCGGGGGCCGTACCGGCTCCGGCGTTGCCGTAGGTGAAGGTGTACGGGAGCTGGCTCTGCTGCTGCATCCAGGTGACCCGGCCGCCGTAGTAGGCGTACTGGGTCTGGGATGCCTGGCTCAGCCGGGGATCCCACTGCTGGCGCAGGCTGCCGTTCGAGTCGTAGCGGTAGGTCGCCACGGTGGTGGCCGTGGCCGCGGCGGCTCCGGGGCTGGTGGCCCAGACGCGGATCTCGCGGACCTGGCCGGAGAAGTCGCCGAACTGGGCGTTGGTCTCCGTGCCGGTGGCCGTGGTGGTGGTCGCGTAGATGAACTCCAGGACCTTGCAGCCCTTGGTCGCGGGTGTCGTCTCGCACGCGGCCGTGGTGGCGGCCGTGGTCGGGGCGATGATCCGCTTCGGGCGGGCCAGCTTCTTCCCGGCGACCGTGACGGTCTCGGAGACCACCTTGGTCGTGGAGTTCGTCAGGCCGTCGTCCAGGACGCTGGAGAGCTGCCAGGTGGTCGCTGCGGCGTCCGCCTTGGCGAAGGTGGTGACCGTTCCCTCGTTGTCGGAGAGCGTGAACGTGCCGCTCACGCTGCCCTTGAGGGTCAGGTCCTCGGAGCCGGGCTCGGGGATCCACCCGTTCTTCGCCGCGTTCGCGGTGAAGTGGATGGCGTCGCCCTCCTCCAGCACCACGTCGACCGCGGTGTCGGAGACGCGCCGGACGTGGCTGTAGTCGGACTCGGTGGCCTCGGCGGCGGTGCCGGAGACCCACTCCTTACCGAAGATCGCGGCCTGGCCCTCCTGGTCGGCGCCCCGGTTCGGGGTGCGCGAGGCGGCCGTACGCGACACCGACAGGTCGAAGAGCGACACGTCGGTCTCGGAGAGCGTGTAGTTGCCGGTCAGCAGGTTGACCGAGCCCGGACCCACCTCGCTGGTGGCCGCGCCGTCCGCGTTGCGGTCCACGACCGCGGTCAGCGGCACGGTGCTGCTGGTGGCGGAGTTCGGGCCGGTGAAGTCGGCCTTGAGCTGGATCGTGCCGTCCGGGTCGACGGTGCTGGTGGCGTTCCACACCAGGGGTGCGTTCCTGCCGTTGGTCAGCGGGACGGGCCAGGCCGTCAGCGCGCTGCCGCCGGAGGTGACGTGCCCGGCGGGGATCCGCACCCAGGGGTCGGCCTCGGAGCGGCGCCAGGAGAAGGCGACGGCGTTGTACTTGCCGGCCTCGGCCTCGGCGACCAGCGGCAGCCGGCGCGCGGTCCGCTCACCCTCCGAGGGCTGGACGAAGCCGCCCGAGCCGGCGTGGAAGAGGTACTCCAGCGCCTCGGACTTGTTGTCCGCCCTGTCGACGGACCGCACCTGGAGGGTGTGGCTGCCGTTCTTCGGCGGAGTGACGGTGATCGTCCTGTTCGCGGAGGTACCGCCGGCGGCGACCTTGGTCCAGGTCACGCCGTCCAGGGACCACTCGAACCAGTTGTGGTCGGACCCGCTCGGCGGGGTGACCGTGAAGGTGCCCGGCTGGCCCTCGCCCTTGACCCACTGCCCCACCGGGTAGTCCGTGGAGGCGATCTTCGCCGGGGCGGACGGGGCCTTGGTGTCGACCGTGAAGGTCTTCCACGCCGACCAGCCGGTGTTGTAGTGCGTGCCGTCATAGGGGCTCGTGCGGAACTTGTACGTCTTCCCCTCGGCCAGCACCCCCGACGGCACGGTCACCGAGGCGGCCTGCCCGGACGCCACGAACTTCGACACGATCGGGGAGCCGACCTGCGTGTTGGTGGCGTTGTCGAAGATCTGGAAGGTGCCGTTGACCTTGTCACCGTCCGCGTCGACGAACGTGTCGCGCAGGGTCGGCGTCAGGGTGTTGACCATGTAGGCGCCGGAGTAGGAGAAGAACGGCGGTCCCGCCTCCTGCTTGGTGCCCGTGCGCGGCCGGAAGTTGTACGTCACCGACAGCTTCGGCGGGTTCTTCGCGGCGTTGGCGGAGTTCACCCGCTTCCACTGGGCGACCGTGGTCTCGCTCTTGGCCCGGATGCCCAGGTGGCCGCGGGTGGCCTTGGCCCCGGCCCACTCCTGGGCCAGCGTGGTCACGTTCGCGTTGATCCAGCCGTCCGGCTGCGTGGTGCAGGCGGGGTTGCCCCGTGTCTCGGTGGACTCCGCCTTCAGTGCGGTCATCGTCGGCCGGTTGGTCCACCGGCTCGCCGTCGTCGCGGCGGGCGAGGACCAGACCTGCCACGGCTGCAGGGCACAGGTGGTGTTGGCCGAGTGGAAGTTCCACAGGCTCAGCTTCGCGCTGGAGACCAGGGCGTCGGCGATCGGCGCGGTGTTCCAGGTGATGAAGGACTGGGCGGTACGGGGAGTGCCGTTCGCGTTCGTCGTACCGGGGTTACCGAAGTCCAGTTCGACATCGGTGGACCAGTCGCGGGTCTCGCCCTGCTGGACATACGTGTCGAACACGTTGGACAGCGACGAGGTGGACGGGTCCACCGTCACCGGGTACTTCGTCTCCGGATCGGCGAGGAACTCCGCGTCCGGGGTCACGACCAGGTCGACGGCACCCTTCCTGGACACGACCTTCATCGCCACCGGCACCCGGCGCGTGTGCTCGCCCGAGACCTTGTCGACGGTGGCGTCCCACATCACCGGGGCGGGCATCACAGCCCGCTTCTTGTTCTTCCGGTCGGTGAACAGCACACTGCCGTCCGCCTGCTCCTTGGCCGTCAGACCCTTGGCCTTGAGCGGCAGGGTGTACGAGTACCCCTCGGCCGGACGCTTCTTGATCTCGACGTACTGCTCGAAGCCCGTACGGGTCGACTCGACGATGACGTCGGCACCCGGCAGGGCCTCGGGGTAGGTGGCCCGCGTCCCGTCCAGCTCGGGAGCGGGCAGTCCGCCCTTCCACTGGAGGGTGATCCGCTCGTCGCCCTCGCCGAGCGTGACCAGGTCACGTGAGGGCGCCTTGCCCGCCTCGCGCAGCGAGCGCGGCAGCGTGCCGCCCCGGCCCGCCAGGCTCAGACCGTTCGGGTGGGCCTTGGCCACGACGCCGCCGTCGGCCGTCTCGCGGAGTTCGACGTCGACGTCGGTCCAGCTGCCGTTCTCCTCGAAGCGGACCGGACCGGCCGTCAGCTCGGTGGTGAGCGAACCGTCCTTGTTCACCCACGTCGTGGAGGTCTCGGTGCGCTCGGAGAGCGCCTCCACCCGCTTGCCGTACAGCTTGGCGGCGACCTTCGCCGAGAGGATGTCCGCGGCCTCGCGGGGCCCCTCGGCGACCGGCTTCTCCTCGACCGGAGCCTTCCGGGCCTGCTGGGTGAGGGCCACGGCCTGGCCGCTCTCCGTCACCAGGGCCATCTCCACCGCGAGCACCATGGCCGCGCCGAGGGCGATCCGCGGCAGAAGTCGTCTTCGCCGCTGTAGGGCCAACGATGAGCCCTCCCACGCCTGGGCGGGAGGTATGTGCTCCGACACTTTCAGCAACTCTCTGTTGTAGTGGGCATGAAACAGAGGTGATCCAAGCAAGGAGGCCGATGGGGAAGAAGTGAAGGTTTCACGAAACGCCAGGAGCACACAGGCCGTCAGCGCTCCGATGTCCGGCGGACCTCGGGCCATGAGGGATGGCTCACGGGGCAGACGTCCTGGCGACCGTCGCGGCCACGGGAGAATTGACGGCGGCCGGGGCACAACCCCGAAGAAGAGAGCGGGGAGGGGCAC
The DNA here is from genome assembly GCF_056436485.1 of Streptomyces sp. NPDC043746. Taxonomy (NCBI): domain Bacteria; kingdom Bacillati; phylum Actinomycetota; class Actinomycetes; order Kitasatosporales; family Streptomycetaceae; genus Streptomyces; species Streptomyces sp. NPDC043746. The sequence goes on from NZ_JBWKCM010000043.1 coordinate 30,843, forward strand.
ATGCGGCGTCCAGCACGTCTGAGGGCGAGTGCGCCACAGGGCGCCGGGGTGGCCGTCGGGGCGCTGGTCGTCCTGGTGGTCGGCTCGCTGGCACTTGTCGCGCTGGATGTGGCGGCCTCGCCGCTCGGCAAGCGCTCGGTGATCGCCGGGCTGACCGTGCTGGTGCTGATGCCCGCGGTCATGCTGGGCCAGTACGCGCCACCGCCGTACCGGCTGCCCTACCGCTGGCGGTGGGGGCTGCTGCTGGTCCAGGCGGTGCTGACGTACTTCCCGCTGCTGCTCTTCCACTACCGGTGGCTGAGCCTGCTGGGGTTCCTCGCCGGGGCCGTCCTGCTGACCCTGCCGCCGAACACCTCCGTACCGCTCGCCCTGGCGGTCGGGGCGAGCGGGCCGCTGCTGGCCACCACCGGGCTGATCACCACCAACCGGAGCCCGCTCAGCATCCTCCTCGGTACGGCGATCACCGCGAGCACCGTCTTCGCGGTGGCCCACCTCGCGCTGCTCACGGCCCGGCTGCACGGCAGCAGGGAACACGCGGCGCACCTGGCGGAGCGGCGGGAACGGGCCCGGATGCGGCAGGACCTCCACGACCTGGTCGGCTCGTCACTGACGGCGATCGCGCTCCAGGGGGAGGCCGCGCTGCGCACCGGGAGTACGCCGTACGGCGACGGCTCCGGCGGCTCCGACAGTTCCAGCGACTCCGGCGGCCCCGTGCGGGAGCACCGCACGCGGGAGCGCCGCGCGCTGACCGAGATCATCGCCCTGGCCCGGCGGCTCCACGACGACGTACGGGCGATCAGCCGGCCGGACGGCGGCGACCTCTCCCTACCCGAAGAGCTCGCCCACGCCCAGCGGGTGCTCACCGCGTCCGGGGTCGAGGTGCGGACCGTGCTGCCGCCGAGGGCCGAGGCCGCTCCGGCGGTCGAGGGGTGCCTGCGCTTCGTCCTGCGCGAGGCCGTCGGCAACGTACTCCAGCACAGCCGCGCCACGCACTGCTCGATCACCCTGCGCACGGAGGGGGCGGCGGCCCGGCTGACGGTCCGCAATGACGGCGCCGAGGCGGGCGGGTCCGCCGCGTCGGCTTCCGGGCGGGACGGTACGGGGCTGGCGGGGCTCAGGGGCCGGGTCCTGGCGCTGGGCGGGGAGTTCACCACCGGGGCCGAGGACGGGACCTTCACCCTGACGGCGACCGTGCCGTGGGCGGGGGCGGTCGCGCCGCGCGCGTAGCGTACGGGGCCGACGCCCCCGGCCCCGTACCCCTCGGGGTTCCGCGACCCGGCCCCGCACTCCCTGCATGGCGAAGGGCCCCGCACCTCTTTCGAGGTGCGGGGCCCTTCTTGCGACTCAATGAGCCACCAGGTCAGAGATGACCAAGCAGAGAACTACTTGATGATCTTGGTGACCTGGCCGGCGCCCACGGTCCGGCCACCCTCACGGATGGCGAACTTCAGGCCCTCTTCCATGGCGACCGGCTGGATCAGCGCGACGTCCATGAGGGTGTTGTCACCCGGCATGACCATCTCGGTGCCCTCGGGAAGGGTCACGACGCCCGTCACGTCCGTGGTACGGAAGTAGAACTGCGGGCGGTAGTTGTTGAAGAACGGGGTGTGGCGGCCACCCTCGTCCTTCGACAGGATGTAGGCCTGCGCCTGGAACTCGGTGTGCGGCGTGACCGAACCCGGCTTGATGATGACCTGGCCGCGCTCGACGTCCTCGCGCTTGATGCCACGGAGGAGCAGACCGACGTTCTCACCGGCCTGGCCCTCGTCGAGCAGCTTGCGGAACATCTCGATGCCGGTGACCGTGGTGGTGGTCTTCTCGGTCTTGATACCGACGATGTCGACGGTCTCGTTGACCTTGAGGACACCACGCTCGATGCGGCCGGTGACGACCGTACCGCGACCGGTGATCGTGAAGACGTCCTCGATCGGCATGAGGAACGGCTTCTCGACGTCACGCTCGGGCTGCGGGATGGACTCGTCCACGGCGGCCATCAGGTTCAGGACCGACTGGCCCCACTCCTTGTCGCCCTCGAGGGCCTTGAGCGCCGAGACCTTGACGACGGGAACGTCGTCGCCCGGGAACTCGTACTCGGAGAGGAGCTCACGGACCTCGAGCTCGACGAGCTCCAGGATCTCCTCGTCGTCCACCATGTCGGCCTTGTTCAGGGCGACGACGATGTACGGGACGCCGACCTGGCGGGCCAGGAGCACGTGCTCCTTGGTCTGCGGCATCGGGCCGTCGGTGGCGGCGACCACGAGGATGGCGCCGTCCATCTGCGCGGCACCGGTGATCATGTTCTTGATGTAGTCGGCGTGACCCGGGCAGTCGACGTGCGCGTAGTGACGCGACTCCGTCTGGTACTCGACGTGCGCGATGGAGATGGTGATACCGCGCTGGCGCTCTTCGGGAGCCTTGTCGATCTGGTCGAAGGCCGAGGCCTCGTTCAGGTCCGGGTACGCGTCGTGCAGCACCTTGGTAATGGCGGCCGTGAGGGTCGTCTTACCGTGGTCGATGTGACCGATGGTGCCGATGTTGACGTGGGGCTTAGTCCGCTCGAACTTTGCCTTCGCCACTGGGGTCCTCCTGAGTGGTTCTGTACGCCTTGCTTCATCGGCGCCAGGTGATCTTTGCTGGGGTGCCGGCGCCGGGGGCATACGGCACAGTGCTCGCGCGCTGTGCCGCATGCCCGCCCGGCTCCGGTGACAAGCCTAAAGCGTGTGCTCGGGAGAGTTACTCGCCCTTGGCCTTCGCGATGATCTCCTCGGCGACGTTCCGCGGAACCTCGGCGTAGGAGTCGAACTGCATCGAGTAGCTTGCGCGACCCGAGGTCTTGCTGCGGAGGTCTCCGACGTAGCCGAACATCTCCGAGAGGGGCACGAGGCCCTTCACGACGCGAGCGCCGCTGCGCTCCTCCATGGCCTGGATCTGGCCACGGCGGGAGTTGAGGTCGCCGATGACATCGCCCATGTAGTCCTCGGGCGTGGTGACCTCGACGGCCATCATCGGCTCGAGGAGCACGGGAGAGGCCTTGCGGGCACCCTCCTTGAACGCCTGCGAACCGGCGATCTTGAAGGCGAGCTCGGAGGAGTCGACCTCGTGGAAACCACCGTCGAGAAGGGTGACGCGGACGCCGACCATCTCGTAACCGGCCAGGATGCCGAACTGCATGGCTTCCTGAGCACCCGCGTCCACCGAGGGAATGTACTCACGGGGGATGCGGCCACCGGTGACCTTGTTGACGAACTCGTAGGATGCGTCGCCGCCCTCGATGGGCTCGATGGCGATCTGCACCTTCGCGAACTGACCGGTACCACCGGTCTGCTTCTTGTGCGTGTAGTCGATGCGCTCGACGGCCTTGCGGATCGTCTCGCGGTACGCGACCTGGGGCTTGCCGACGTTCGCCTCGACGCGGAACTCGCGCTTCATGCGGTCGACGAGCACCTCGAGGTGGAGCTCGCCCATACCACCGATGATGGTCTGGCCGGTCTCCTCGTCGGAGTGCACCTGGAAGGAGGGGTCCTCCTCCGAGAGACGCTGGATGGCGACACCCAGCTTCTCCTGGTCACCCTTGGACTTGGGCTCGATGGCGACCTGGATGACCGGCGCCGGGAAGTCCATGGACTCCAGGATGACCGGGTTCTTGTCGTCGCACAGCGTCTCACCGGTGGTGGTCTGCTTCAGGCCCATGACGGCGATGATGTCGCCCGCGCCCACCGACTGGATCTCCTCACGCTTGTTGGCGTGCATGCGGTAGATCTTGCCGATGCGCTCCTTCTTGCCCTTGACGGAGTTCAGCACCGCGGTGCCGGCCTCCAGGCGACCGGAGTAGATCCGGACGAAGGTGAGCTTGCCCAGGTGCGGGTCGCTCGCG
>NZ_JBWKCM010000044.1:0-21751 GCF_056436485.1 Streptomyces sp. NPDC043746
AAACCCGAAGGTTCTTCCACAGACGCCAGCGTCAGCCACACATCGTCCGCGGCTACTTCGGCGGCCCGCACGTCCGCTACGTCCTGGACAAGAACCCCATGAGTTTCTGATCAATATGTCTTTCGTCAAGGCATCCGAGTTCGGTGTGGGGTGGTTCGGGGTTGCTGGGGTTATGCGGAGAGTTCGACGTCCTTCGGTGTCCGGGGTTCGTAGAGGGTTCTGTCGCGGAGCATGGCGAACAGGACGCTGATGCGTTGGCGGGCGAGGCGGAGGAGGGCTTGGGTGTGGGTCTCGCCGCGGGCTCGCTGGCGGTCGTAGTAGGTGCGGGAGGCGGGGTCGGCGTTCATGCGGGCGAAGGCGGACAGGAACATTGCCCGTTTGAGCTGCCGGTTTCCGCCTCGGGGTGCGTGTTCGCCGTGGATGGACGTGCCGGACGGCTTCGTGGTGGGGGCGAGGCCGGCGTAGGAGGCGAGGTGGGCGGCGGTGGGGAAGCTGGTTGCGTCGCCGACGGTGACCAGCAGGACGCCTGCGGTCCTGATGCCGACGCAGGGCATCGAGGTCAGGACCGGGGAAAGAGGGTGGGCCTCCAGCAGTTCGTTGATCTGGGTTTCCAGGGCCCGGCGCTGGGTGTGGACGGTGGCCAGGGAGGCGGCCGGAGAAGGGATGACGATGTCGAGGGTGCCGGTGCCCGGGACGACGACGGTCTGCTCGTCGAGTGCGTCGAAGACGTCGTCGATGAGCCGGGTGGCCATGCGTGGGGCTTTCGGGCGGATCAGTTCGACGAGTCTGCGGCGGCCGGCTTTGCGCAGGGCGGACGGGGAGCCGTAGCGCTCCAGGAGCCAGGTGACGGCCTGGTGGTCCAGGCGCGGTCCGAGGACGCGTTCGAGGCTGGGGTGGAACTGGGTGAGCAGTCCGCGTATCCGGTTGCTGGTGCGGGTGGCCTCGGCGGCGAGGTCTTGGTCGAAGCCGACGAGCACGGTGAGTTCGGCGGTGATCTCGTCGGTCAGCTCCAGCGAGCGCAGGGTGTGTGGCATGGTGCGGGCCGCGTCTGCGATCACGGCCGCGTCCTTTGCGTCGGTCTTGGCCTCGCCCGGGTAGAGGTCGGCGATCCGGCGCATCGCGAGTCCGGGCAGGTAGGCAACGCGGCAGCCCGCATGGCGGGCGACGGTCAGGGGCAGGGCGCCGATGGAGGCAGGCTGGTCCACGATCACCACTACGGTGCCGAACTTCGCGGCCAGTTTGTCGAACACGGCCCGCAGCTTCGGCTCGCTGTTGGGCAGCTGCTTGTCGAAGGCCTTCTTTCCGGCCGTTCGCGGACGTTCCCCGGGGGCAGGCGAAGTGCGTCACCTGTGTCCGGGGCGCGGTCCTCGATGTCGTGGTGGACCTCAGGGCCGGGTCGCCCACGTACGCCCGATGGGAGGCGGTGCGGCTCGACGGCAACCACCGTGCCGTCTACCTCGCCGAGGGCCTGGGCCACGCCTTCGCGGCGCTGACGGACGACAGCGCCGTGGTCTACCTCTGTTCCACCGGCTACACCCCGCACCGCGAGCACGGCATCCATCCGCTCGATCCCCGGCTCGCCATGGCGTGGCCGGCGGATGCCGCCCCTGTCCTCTCCCGCAAGGACAGCGCCGCCCCCACCCTGGCCGAGGCTGAGGAGTGCGGCATCCTCCCCTCCTACGCCCGGTGCGCCACCGGCGTCGCGGGCTCCGGGCCGGAGGGCGCCCCATCCGGGTGAGCGCGGGCATTTTATCGGTCATTCGGGTAACCGTTCGAGGCGGTCCTGACGATCCGGGTGCCCGCGGGCTAGCCTGCGCGCAGGTCCGTTGACTGGAGGTTCGTATGCGCCGTTCCGTCGGCCGGAGCACATCGACAGTGGCCGCCCTCGCCGTGGTCGCCTCGCTCGGGGCCGCCGCTCCCGCGGGCTCCGCCACCCCCGCCCACCGGGCCCCCGACCCACCCAAGTCCCCGGTGGCGGTGGGGTACGGGGGAGCGGTGGCCAGTGTCGACCGGGATGCTTCGGCGGCCGGGATCGAGGTGCTGCGCAAGGGCGGCAACGCGGTGGACGCGGCCGTGGCGACCGCCGCCGCGCTCGGGGTGACCGAGCCGTACTCGGCGGGCATCGGCGGCGGGGGGTACTTCGTCCACTACGACGCGAAGAAGCGCGCCGTCCGGACCATCGACGGCCGCGAGACCGCACCCCGCAGCGCGGACGCCTCCCTCTTCCTGGAGGACGGCAAGCCCATCCCGTTCGAGGAGGGTGTCACCAGCGGCCTCTCGGTCGGCACGCCCGGCACCCCGGCCACCTGGGAGCGGGCGCTCGACGCCTGGGGCACCAAGTCCCTTCGTACGCTGCTGAAACCGGCCGAACGCCTGGCGCGGGACGGCTTCGTGGTGGACGAGATCTTCCGCTCGCAGACGGCCGCCAACCAGGCCCGCTTCGCCGACTTCCCGGCATCCGCGAAGCTGTTCCTCCCGGGAGGGCAACTCCCGGCCGTCGGGTCGGTGTTCAAGAACCCGGACCTGGCCCGTACGTACGAGAAGCTCGGCCGCGAGGGCGTGGGCGAGCTGTACCGGGGCGAGTTGGCCGACGACATCGTCCGTACGGTCCGCAAGCCACCGGTCGACCCGAAGGCCACCCGGACCGTCCGGCCCGGCGACCTGACCCGGGGCGACCTCGCCGCCTACCGCACCCTCCAGCAGCCCCCGACGAAGGTCGGCTACCGGGGCCTGGACGTCTACGGCATGGCGCCCTCCTCCTCCGGCGGTACGACCGTGGGCCAGGCCCTCAACATGCTGGAGCCCACCGATCTCTCCGGGGCGAGCGAGACCCGCTACCTCCACCGCCTCATCGAGGCGAGCCGCATCGCCTTCGCCGACCGGGGGCGCTGGGTGGGCGACCCGGCCTTCGAGGACGTGCCCACCAGGGAGCTGCTGAGCGACCGGTACGCCGCCTCGCGAGGCTGCCTGATCAAGGACGACGCGGTGCTGACCAGCCCGGTCGCGCCGGGCGATCCGCGCGACCACGGCCGGTGCGGCGGCGCTGGTACGGGGGCGCCGACCACGTACGAGGGGGAGAGCACCACCCACCTGACGACGGCCGACCGGTGGGGCAACGTCGTCTCCTACACCCTGACCATCGAGCAGACCGGCGGCAGCGGCATCACCGTCCCCGGCCGCGGCTTCCTCCTCAACAACGAGCTGACCGACTTCTCCTTCGCCCCGGCCGACCCGGCCGTCCACGACCCCAATCTGCCGGGCCCCGGCAAGCGCCCCCGCTCGTCGATGTCCCCGACCATCGTGCTCCAGGACGGCAAGCCGGTCCTCGCCCTCGGCTCACCGGGCGGCGCCACGATCATCACCACCGTGCTCCAGTCCCTGACCGGCCACATCGACCGCGGACTGCCGCTCGTCGAAGCGCTCGCCGCCCCGCGCGCCAGCCAGCGGAACGCGGCCACCACCGAGATCGAGCCGGGGCTCTGGAACAGCCCGGTCCGCGGCCGGCTCGAAGCGCTCGGCCACGCGTTCCGGCAGAACCCGGAGATCGGCGCCGCCACCGCCGTGCAGCGGCTGCCCGACGGGCGCTGGCTCGCGGCGGCGGAAAAGGTGCGGCGGGGCGGAGGCTCGGCGATGGTGGTGCAGCCGGGCGGCAGGAGCTGACCCGGTCTCATGGAGCCGCCGTGCGAGGCGGTCCCGAGAGGCAGCTTCTCGACGTCGTCAAAAGTCCCCGGAGTTCTCGAAGGGTTTTGAAGGATTCGGAGAAGGGGCGGCCGGGCGGGCCGTGCGCGCAGACGCCGCGTGCGGCCGGCCGGGCCGCCGGGGGAGGGAGCGCCGGCGAACCGTGCCGGCAGGGGAGGGGCCCGGTCGGGTCTCTCCGGTCGACTGGAAGGGCCGTCCCCACGATGCGCACCCGAACGTTCGCTCTGACCGCCGCCACCTCCGCCGTGTGCGGCGCCGCCCTGCTCGGGCCCGCGGCACTGCCCGCCACCGCCACACCCCACAGGCCCGCACCGGACACCTCGCCGGGGGAGCGGGCCGAGCTCCTGCCCAACGCGTGGTCGGGCGACGGCCTTGCGGACGCGCCCGCAGGCGTCGTGGCCGGTGTCGGGGCGGATGGGCCGACGGACGTGTCGGGCGACGCCTCGGCGGACGCCCGAGCCGATGTCCCGGCAGAGGTCCCGGCCGACGATGTGCCGGTGACCGCCGAGGAACTGCTCGCCGAGGTCCGCTCCTGCCGACAGGTCTCCCGGGGCAAGTACCGTACGGACGCCGGCAGCGCCAAGGCCACCGTCCCCGTCTGCGCCACCACCGATGCCGTGTTCTGGAAGGCGGACATGGACATCGACTGCGACGGGCGGCGGACGAAGGTCTGCAACAGGAAGACCGACCCCTACTTCCAGCCGCAGACCGCCTTCACCAGCTCGCGCGGCAAGCCGCTGGACTCGGCCGCGCTGCCGTTCGTGGTGGTGCCGGCGCCGAGCCGTACCTGGGACTACCGGAAGTCCGGGCTGACCGGCGGCAGCGTCGTCGCCGTCGTCTACGAGGGCCGGGTGCGGTACGCCGTCATCGGTGACACCGGGCCCGCCGGCATCATCGGGGAGGGCTCGTACGCCCTGGCGGAGGAGCTGTCCATCGACCCCCACCCGACGACGGGCGGGGCCGCGTCCGGCGTCACGTACATCGCGTTCAAGGACTCCCGGATCTCCCCGATCGAGAGCCGCGCCACGGCGGAGAGCCGGGGCGAGGAGCTGGCGAGGGCGTTCGTCGGGCGCTGAGCGGACCGGGAACTCCGTGGGGCCCGGCGCCTCTGTCGGATCCGAGGGCCCCGGGAGAAGCTGAGCGCGGATCAGAGTGCGGTGAGCACGCGCGGGCCCTCGTCCGTGATGGCCACCGTGTGCTCGGCGTGTGCGGCCCGGCTGCCGTCGGTGGTCCGCAGGGTCCAGCCGTCCGGGTCGTGGCGGAACTCGTCCAGGCCGCCCGCGAGCAGCATCGGCTCGATGGCGAGGACCATCCCGTGGCGCAGCGGCATACCGCGCCCCGGGCGGCCCTCGTTCGGCACGGGCGGGTCCTCGTGCATCGAACGGCCGATGCCGTGGCCGCCGTAGCCGTCGAGGATGCCGTAGCCCGCCGCCCGGCAGACGGTGCCGATGGCGTGCGCGATGTCCCCGATCCGGTTGCCGACGACCGCCGCCCCGATGCCCGCCTCCAGGGCCGCCTCGGCCGTGGCGATCAGCCGGGTGTCGGCGGGGCGGGCCTCGCCGACGGTGAAGCTGATCGCCGCGTCGCCCGCCCAGCCGCCGAGCAGGGCGCCGGTGTCCACGCTGACCAGGTCGCTGTCGCGCAGCGGCTCGGCGGACGGGATGCCGTGGACGACGGCGTCGTTGACGGAGACGCAGACGGCGGCGGGGAAGGGGGTGGCCGCGAAGTGCGGCTTGTAGTTGAGGAAGGGGGAGGAGGCCCCCGCCTCGCGCAGCACCTCGCGGGCCGCCCGGTCCAGCTCGCGGGGGGTCACGCCGACCGCCGCGATCTCCCGGGCGCGGGCCAGGATCTGGGCGACGACCCGGCCGGAGTCGCGCATGGCCTCGATGGATGTGTCGGTCTTGATGTGCACCATGCCCATTACTATACCGATCGAAGCGGTATAGTAATCACGGTATAAGAATGGTGGTCCGTAGTAGAGTGGGGGCATGGTCCGCACCCCTCTCACCCCCGAAGAGCGCCTCCGCGGTGAACGTCTCGGCCGTCTCCTCCGCGAGGCGCGCGGGGAGCGCAGCATGGTCGCCGTCGCGGCGAGCGCGGGAATCTCCGCTGAGACCCTCCGCAAGATCGAGACCGGCCGCGCCCCCACCCCCGCCTTCTTCACGGTCGCCGCGCTGGCCGGGGCCCTCGGCCTGTCCCTGGACGAGCTGCTCGGCCGCTGCGGCCGGGAGGCGGCGGCGTCCGCCGAAGCTGCCGGATCCGCCGGATCCGGCGGGCCTGCCGAACCCGCCGTCGTACCCCTGATCGCGTAATGACCGTGCGGTGCGTAGGGTCGCGTCCGTGACTCTCCAGGACTTCGCGCGCAGCGAATACGTCAGCCTGACCACGTACCGGAAGGACGGCACGCCCGTCGCCACGCCCGTCTGGGCCGCGGCCGACGGCGAGGTGCTGTACGTGTGGACCCGCTCCGACTCGTGGAAGGTCAAGCGGCTCCGGAACAACACCGCCGTCACCGTCACCGTCTGCGATGTGCGCGGCCGGATCGCGGAGGGCGCCCCGAGCGCCGAGGGCACCGCGCGCCTCCTCGGCGCGGAGGAGACGCGCCGGGTTCGCAGGCTGCTCGCCCGCAAGTACACCTGGAAGTTCCGGCTCGTCGACTGGCCCGCCACCGTCGCCCGCCTCGGCAAGCGCCCGCACACCGGGATCGCCGTCACCTTCTGAGCCCCGCTCCGCCCCCGCCGCCCTCCGCGCGGAGGGGGCGCGCGGCGCCGGATGCCGTGCGCCCGCCGCAGCGCGGACGAAAGCCGCGCGTAGCCGCCCCGTAACACGCCTGCGGTCGAATGCCTGCGGACTGGAAGGCTCCAGTCGAAGTCGACAGTCGGCGAGAGCGGCGATGACGGTACGTCAACAAGTAGCGGATGTAGGCACGTTCGCGCAGTATCTACGAGAGCTGACGGCACGGCTCGATCCCGGAAGCGGGTGGTACGGCACCTTCGCCCGGCGCGATCCGCAGGGGATGCGGTCCTGCCTCGACGGGGTGGAGGTACCGCCCTGGGACGTCGTGGAGTCCCTGCTCGCGGACCTGGCTGTACTCCACGGCGCACACGTGGCCGAGCGGGTCTCGGTGCGGGCCGCGGCTCTGTACTCCGCCGCCGCCACAGCACATGACCGGCGGCCCGGTGGACGCCAGGAGCTGGTCCACCGGCTGGAGTTGATGATCCGCGAGCGGGACCGGGCTGCGGAGCGGCTGCGTACGGCGGGGGCGGCGGGAGCCGCCGGGGCGGCCGGACCGGTGGGCGTGGACCCGGCCGCGGCGAAGGCGCTGGCCTGGGCGCAGGACGACCACCGGCGCGCGGCGGCCAGATGCGCGGAGCTGCGGGGGCGGCTGGCGGCGGTGACGGTTCCCCGGCCGAGGGCGGCGGAGCGAGCGGAGGCCTGGGCGGGGCGCGGCCCGGTGAGCTGGGGCGGGGAGGCGCCCGAGCCCGTGCCGGGACCCGTTCCGGGGGCGGCGCCGGAGCCCGTGCCGATGGCGGAGCCTGTATCGGAATCCGTACGGGAACCTGAACCGGCCTGCGAACCGGCCCCCGCGGCCTTGCCGCGCTCCCGGTCGTCCCGCGGGTCCGGGGCCGGGCCCGGCCCCGCCGCCGGGCCCGCCCCCGCGCCCCGGCGCAGGAAGCCGCAGGGCGCGCGGTTCGCCGGGCTCGACGGGGAAGAGGAGGGGGAGGCCGCGGGGTACGCGCCCTCGCCCCTCCCCGTCCTGCCTGCGCCCCCGGCGGAGGGCGGCTCCGCCCCGCGGGGCGCCCGCTTCGGGGGCGGGGCGGCGGGGGACCGGGAAGCGCGCGTTCTGGCCGCCGCGCCGGAGCCGGACCCGGAGGCCGGTGCGGCCGTGGTCGCCGCCGTCGACCGGCTGGCCCGGCTCCGTACGGCGGGGCGCAGCGGCGAGGCCCATGGTGTGCTCTGCGAGGTGGCCGCCTGGCCCGCGCCCCGGCTGCCGCTGCTGGCGGTCGCGCTGCACCGGGCCGGCCTGGCCGCCGACTGGACGACCCTGCTCTGGGAGGCGTCTTCGCTGCCGCCCGCCGGGTTCGCCGCGGCGGCGGGCGCGCTGGCAGCGGCGTGCCGGGACGACGACTGCGGGCTGCTGCTCCGGCAGGGTGTGGCGAGGCCCGCCGCGGAGGTGGCCGAAGCGGTCCTGGCCCTGGACCGGGCGGGCCACGAGGGCGAGGCGCGGGTGCTGCTCGGCGCCTTCGTCCGCGTACGGACGCCTCAGGAGGCGGCCGGGATCGCGGCCGGCGACGACGGCCGCCGGATCCTGCCGCGGCTGCTGGAGGCGGCCCGCGAGGTGTCGGCGGAGCGGGAGTGGGACCTGGTCCACGCACTGAGGGTGGCGGGCGTGCCGGGGGTGTGAGGCGGGCGGGGGTACGAGCACCCGTCAGGGCAACTCCCGCCCCCGATCCGCCGGAGACGCCACCGGGTGCGAGGAATGGTGCGTACCGTGGCCGTTGTGGACCGCTCGGGTGCGAAACATGATCGACTCAGCCGGTTCACGGCGATGGTCTTGCCCCGTCGGACGGAGGGGCTTACGTTCTCCATCCATGCACCGATCTACGTGCGTAGAAATCGCGTAGAGGCTCTCTGACGCCGCGTCGAAGGAGCAGCTCATGTCCCACGTCGTACGCGCCGCACTCGTCCAGGCGACCTGGACAGGCGACACCGAATCCATGATCGCCAAGCATGAGGAGCATGCGCGCGAGGCCGCCCGGCAGGGGGCGAAGATCATCGGGTTCCAGGAGGTGTTCAACGCCCCCTACTTCTGCCAGGTCCAGGAGCCCGAGCACTACCGCTGGGCCGAGCCGGTCCCGGACGGGCCCACCGTCCAGCGCATGCGGGACCTCGCCCGCGAGACCGGCATGGTCGTCGTCGTCCCGGTCTTCGAGGTCGAGCAGTCGGGCTTCTACTACAACACCGCCGCCGTGATCGACGCCGACGGCTCCTACCTCGGCAAGTACCGCAAGCACCACATCCCCCAGGTCAAGGGGTTCTGGGAGAAGTACTACTTCAAGCCCGGCAACGTCGGCTGGCCGGTCTTCGACACCGCCGTCGGCAAGGTCGGCGTCTACATCTGCTACGACCGGCACTTCCCCGAGGGATGGCGCCAACTCGGGCTCAACGGAGCCCAGTTGGTCTACAACCCGTCCGCCACCTCACGCGGCCTCTCCGGCTACCTCTGGCAGCTGGAACAGCCCGCGTCCGCCGTCGCCAACGAGTACTTCGTCGCTGCGATCAACCGCGTCGGCCAGGAGGAGTACGGCGACAACGACTTCTACGGCACCAGCTACTTCGTCGACCCGCGCGGCCAGTTCGTCGGGGACGTCGCCAGCGACAAGGAGGAGGAACTCCTCGTCCGCGACCTGGACTTCGGCCTGATCGAGGAGGTCCGGCAGCAGTGGGCCTTCTACCGCGACCGACGGCCCGACGCCTACGACGGGCTGGTGGAGCCGTGAGCGGACTGTACGAGCGCCACCTCGCCGTCAGCCCCGAGTGGCTGGCCCTCTACTACCGCCACCCCATCGAACTCACCCACGGCGAGGGGCGGTACGTCTGGGACGCGGACGGCAACCGCTATCTGGACTTCTTCGGCGGCATCCTCACCACCATGACGGCCCACGCCCTGCCCGAGGTCACCAAGGCGGTCTCCGAACAGGCCGGGCGGATCATCCACTCCTCCACCCTCTACCTCAACCGCCCGATGGTGGAACTGGCCGAGCGCGTCGCCGCCCTCTCCCAGATCCCCGACGCCCGGGTCTTCTTCACCACCTCGGGAACCGAGGCCAACGACACGGCCCTCCTGCTCGCCACCGCGTACCGCCGCTCCAACCAGATCCTGGCGATGCGCAACAGCTACCACGGCCGCTCGTTCTCGGCCGTCTCCATCACCGGCAACCAGGCCTGGTCGCCCACGACCCTCTCCCCGCTCCAGACGCTGTACGTCCACGGAGGCGTCCGGAGCCGGGGACCGTACGCGGAGTTGGGCGACGCGCAGTTCATCCGGGCCTGCGTGGCCGATCTGGAAGACCTCCTCGGCCACACCCGGGAGGCCGCGGCCCTCATCGCGGAACCTATCCAGGGCGTCGGAGGCTTCACCTCACCGCCCGACGGGCTGTTCGCCGCGTTCCGTGAAGTCCTGGACCGGCACGGGGTGTTGTGGATCTCGGACGAGGTGCAGACCGGCTGGGGCCGGACCGGTGAACACTTCTGGGGCTGGCAGGCGCACGCGGAGAACGGCCCGCCGGACATCCTCACCTTCGCCAAGGGCATCGGCAACGGCATGTCCATCGGAGGCGTCGTCGCCCGGGCGGAGGTGATGAACTGCCTGGACGCCAACTCCATCTCCACGTTCGGCGGTTCACCCGTCACCATGGCGGCGGGCCTCGCCAACCTCGCGTACCACCTGGAGCACGACCTCCAGGGCAACGCGCGGCGCGTCGGCGGCCTCCTCATCGAGCGGCTGCGGTCGGTCGCCGCCGCCTCCGAAGCCGTACGCGAAGTGCGGGGCCGGGGCCTGATGATCGGCATCGAGCTGGTGAGGCCCGGCACGGACGAGGCGGACCCGGAGGCGGCCGCGGCCGTCCTGGAGGCGGCGCGCGCGGGCGGCCTGCTCATCGGCAAGGGCGGCGGCCACAGCACCAGCGTGCTGCGGATCGCCCCGCCCCTGACCCTGACCGTCGCCGAGGCGGAGGAGGGTGCGTCGATCCTGGCCGACGCCCTGCGCGCCGCCGGCTGAACACCGTACGGCCGCGGTCCGAGCCGTACGACCGCGGCCCGCGTACCGAGCACCGTACGAGCGCCGACCGGGCAGCGTACGGGGGTCCGTCCACCCACCCGGGACGGGCCCCCGCACCGCCCCAGCGAGGAGGTACCCATGAGCCGCACCGCCATCCACGGTGGCCTGGTCATCACCGCGTCCGACGAGATCCACGCCGACGTCCTGATCGAGGGCGGGCGGATCGCCGCCCTCGCCGCCCACGGCACCGACGCGGCCGAGTCCTGGAGCGCCGAGCGCAGGATCGACGCCACCGGCAAGTACGTCATCCCGGGCGGTGTCGACGCGCACACCCACATGGAGATGCCGTTCGGCGGGACGTACGCCGCCGACACCTTCGAGACCGGCACCCGGGCCGCCGCCTGGGGCGGGACCACCACCATCGTGGACTTCGCGATCCAGAGCGTGGGGAAGTCGCTGCGCGAAGGACTCGACACCTGGTACGCCAAGGCGGACGGGAACTGCGCGGTCGACTACGGCTTCCACATGATCCTCGCGGACGTGAACCCCTCCTCGCTCAGGGAGATGGACCGCCTGGTCGCGGAGGGCGTCACCTCCTTCAAACTCTTCATGGCGTATCCGGGGGTCTTCTACTCCGACGACGGCCAGATCCTGCGCGCCATGCAACAGGCCTCCGGCAACGGCGGGTTGATCATGATGCACGCCGAGAACGGCATCGCCATCGATGTACTGGTCGAACAGGCCCTCGCCGCAGGCCGCACAGCCCCCCGCTACCACGGAGACGTCCGCAAGGTCGCCCTGGAGGCCGAAGCCACCCACCGTGCCGTCCAGTTGGCCCGGGTCGCGGGCTCACCGCTCTACGTCGTCCACGTCTCCGCCGACGAGGCGGTGGCCGAGATCGCCGCAGCCCGCCACAAGGGGCTCCCGGTCTTCGGCGAGACCTGCCCCCAGTACCTCTTCCTCTCCACCGACAACCTGGCCGAGCCCGACTTCGAGGGCGCCAAGTACGTCTGCTCCACCCCACTGCGCCCCGAGGAGCACCAGGAAGCGCTCTGGCGGGGTCTGCGGAACAACGAACTCCAGGTCGTCTCCACCGACCACTGCCCCTTCTGCTTCGCCGGCCAGAAGGAGATGGGCCGCGGCGACTTCTCCAGGATCCCCAACGGCATGCCGGGCGTCGAGCACCGCATGGACCTGCTCCACCAGGCCGTCGTGGACGGCCACATCACCCGCCGCCGCTGGATCGAGATCGCCTGCGCCTCCCCGGCCCGCATGTTCGGCCTCTACCCGAAGAAGGGCACCATCGCCCCGGGCGCCGACGCGGACATCGTCATCTACGACCCGGCCGCCGAGCAGACCCTCTCCGCCGAGACGCACCACATGAACGTCGACTACTCGGCGTACGAGGGCAAACGGATCACCGGCCAGGTCGAGACCGTACTCTCACGCGGCGAACTGGTCATCGAGCAGCGGAAGTTCACCGGCCGGGCCGGCCACGGCACCTATCTGCCACGGGGGACCTGCCAGTACGCGGGCTGACCCGTGCTCCCGCACGCGCGTCCCGCCCCCTCCCGGCACCGACCCGGCAGGGCCGTCCACGCCACCCGAGGACGGGGCCGGGACCGGAACCACCAACTCCAACGGCACAGCCGCCCGTCGTACCCGGACCAGGAGATCCCGCATGGACTTCGGACTCGTCCTCCAGACCGACCCGCCCGCCTCCGCCGTCGTCGGCCTGATGCGCCGCGCCGAGCGCAACGGCTTCCGCTACGGCTGGACCTTCGACTCGGCGGTGCTCTGGCAGGAGCCGTTCGTCATCTACAGCCGCATCCTGGAGCACACCGACCGGATGATCGTCGGCCCGATGGTCACCAACCCGGGCACCCGCACCTGGGAGGTGACCGCCTCCACCTTCGCCACCCTCAACGACATGTACGGCAACCGGACGGTGTGCGGGATCGGGCGCGGCGACTCCGCCATGCGGGTCGCGGGCCGGCGGCCCAACACGCTCGCCCGGCTGGGGGAGGCCATCGACGTCATCCGGGACCTCGCCGAGGGGCGGGAGGCCACGGTCGACGGGCAGCCGTTGCGGATCCCGTGGGTGAAGGACGGGCGGCTGCCGGTCTGGATGGCTGCCTACGGGCCCAAGGCCCTCGCCCTGGCCGGGCGGAAGGCGGACGGCTTCATCCTCCAGCTCGCGGACCCGTTCCTCACCGAGTGGATGATCAAGGCGGTACGGGACGCGGCGGCCGAGGCCGGACGGGACCCCGACTCCGTCACCATCTGCGTCGCCGCCCCCGCCTACGTGGGCGACGACCTCGACCACGCACGCGAGCAGTGCCGCTGGTTCGGCGGGATGGTCGGCAACCACGTGGCCGACCTGGTCGCCCGCTACGGGGAGCACTCCGGTCTGGTCCCGGAGGCGCTGACCGCGTACATCGCCGGGCGCTCGGGCTACGACTACAGCCACCACGGGCGCACCGGCAACCCGGACACCGCCTTCGTCCCCGACGAGATCGTCGACCGGTTCTGCCTGCTGGGGCCGGCCGAGGCCCACATCGAGAAGCTCCAGGCGCTGCGGGACATGGGCGTCGACCAGTTCGCCGTCTACAACATGCACGACGCCCGCGAGGCGACCGTCGACGCGTACGGGGCCGAGGTCATCCCGGCTCTGACCGGCTGACGCCCCGGGAAGCGGCCGGACCTGCCGGGGGCCGGTCCCGCCGCGCGTGGGAGGCGGCCGGGCTCACACAGGTTTGACGCTGTGCCCCAGCAGCGCCGTCACATCCACCGTCTCGTCCGCCGACGGGGTCCCGGCGGGCACCGGGCGGTCGAGGCCGGAGAAGGTCACCGTTCCTTTCTCCTCCGGCCCCTGCACGGTGATCCGCACCGGGTACGGCTCGCCCTCGGCGGCCACGTACACCGTCACCCGCTCGTCTCCCTGCGCGCGGGTCACGGGGATGACCGGTGCGCCGTTCACCTCGGTCTCGCGGCCCTTCGTCAGCGTGCCCCGGTCGGCGGCGTCGCGGTTGTCCTCGATGAGCTCGCGGAAGGTGTCGAGATCGCAGACCTCGGTCACCGGCAGCAGCCGGGGGTCGTCCGCCTTCGCCTTCATGTAGCGGCCGTCGAGGATGGCGTCGAACGTGGAGCCGCCGATCGGGACATGGGTCTCCCAGAACGCCCTGTCCGGTTTCAGCCAGACGTCGTCGGCGCGCTTCACGATCTCCACGGAACCGTCCTCGCCCATGTCGATCCCGCCCGCGCAGTTGCCGTCCCGGTCCAGCGTGAGGTCGACGCTCATCGCGTCCCCGCTCCCGTCGACACTGCCCCGCGCGCTGAGGTGCAGGGAGGAGACGCCCAGCAGGGCGTCGCGCGACCGGTCCGCGATCTGCTCCGCGCCGAGCGAGGCGATGTCGTCGTCAGCCTGCGCGACCGCACCACCCGTCACGGTGAGCGCCACGGCCGCCGCTCCCGCGGCCACCCGTGTTCCCCATCGGCGTCCGCTCACGTCGCCTCCTCGAAAAGGCGCCGGTCAGGTGTGCCGAGCAGGGTGGACCGGCACATTCGAGCGTACGCCGGGGGAGGGCCCGCCGCCCGGCGCGGGTACGGAGAGTGAAGTGCGGCGGTGTTTTCCGCCACGGAGCGTGGGGAGAGCCGTACGTGATCCCGCCCGGGGTCGCGTACGGACGAACCCATGAAGGAGAACCATGAAGCTGTTCACGGCACAGCGCACCCGGTCCGCCCTGCGGGCGCTCGGCGTGGTGTCGGTGGCCGCCGCGCTGGCGGTCCCGGTCAGCGCGGCGACGGCGACCGCCGCCCCGGCCGCGATTCCGCCCGGCCTCTCCTGCCACACCGGCAAGCACGCCGTCGACGAGTACACGGGCTACGCGCTCTGCCGCAACAACGGGAGCCGGACGCAGACCTTCTGGGTCCACCTGGTCTGCGGCTGGGCCCCGGACGTCGACGGCAACCGCGTCACCCTGCGGCCCGGCGAGTCCGGCCAGTCCACCGCCCACTGCGGGAGGATCGGCACGGGCATCGGGGAGATCCATGTCCGGCCGTGACGGCGAAGGAGCGCGGCCGTAACGGTTGAGCGTGCCGCCTCCTCTCGTTACCCTCCAGTAAGTACGTGGGGGAAGCGGCCGGGACGACCGACTGGTCCCGCGGCCACGAGGGAGGCGGCACGCCCATGTCCTCACCGGAGCCCACCGAGCGCACAGAGCCGGACGTACGGGACCGGCCGAGCCGGGACGTCCGGGCGCCGAGCCCCGACGGCCGCCCGCCCGCCCCCGAGCCCGTGTCCGCCCCGACGTCCGTGTCCGCCTCGGGGTCCGCGCCCCTGGCCGCCCCGGCAGCCGCCCCCGCCCCGATATCCGCGGCCGTCCGGGAGCCCGGGCCCGCCCGGACGCCGGTCCCCATGCCCGGGCTCGCCGAGAGCGCCCACCTGCTCGCCGCGTCCGCCACCACCTCCACCGCGCTCGTCGCCGAAGCCCTCGCCCGGATCGAGGCGACCCGGACCACCCTCAACGCCTTCCGCCACCTGCGGGCCGAGGCCGCCCTCGCGGAGGCCGCCGAGGCCGACCGGAGGCTCGCGGCGGGGGAGCGGCTGCCCCTGCTCGGTGTGCCGGTCGCGGTCAAGGACGACACCGATGTGGCGGGCCTGCCCACGCATTTCGGCTGTGACGGGGAGCGGCCCCCGGCCTCCGCCGACAGCGAGGCGGTCCGGCGGCTGCGCGCGGCCGGGGCCGTCATCGTCGGCAAGACCAACTCCTGTGAACTGGGCCAGTGGCCCTTCACCGAAGGGCCCGCCTTCGGCGCCACCCGCAACCCCTGGAACACCGACCACACCCCCGGCGGCTCCTCCGGCGGATCGGCCGCCGCCGTCGCCGCGGGGCTCGTCCCCGCCGCACTCGGGTCGGACGGCGCCGGGTCCGTCCGCATCCCCGCCGCCTGGACGCACCTGGTCGGCATCAAGCCCCAGCGCGGCCGGGTGTCCGTCCACCCGCACCACGACGCCTTCCAGGGCCTCACGGTCAACGGCCCGCTCGCGCGTACGGTGGCCGACGCCGCGCTCCTGCTGGACGCCGCCGCCGGTGCGCACCCCGGCGACCTCCACCGCCCGCCCGCCGTCCGCGCCGGTGACGCCGCCCGCCGGGACCCCGGCCGCCTCCGGATCGCCCTCGCCTGGCGGCCCCCGCTCACCCTCACCGGCGCCGGACCGGACCCCGAGGTGCGCCGGGCCGTCGCGGCACTGGCCGAGACCCTGGCCCGGCTCGGCCACCACGTGGAGGAGGCCCGCCCCCGGTACGGGCTGATCGGCCTCGCCTTCGTCCCCCGCGCCACCACCGGCATCGCGGAGTTCGCCGCCCGCCACCCCGAACCGGCACTCCTCGACCCGCGCACCCGCAGCGCCCTGCGGACCGGGACGCGGCTCGGCGGCCGGGTGGTCCGGGTCGCCCGCGCCCGCGAAGTGCGCCAGCACCGGCGGATCGGCTCCCTCTTCGACACGTACGACGTCCTCCTCACCCCGACGACCGCCGCGCCCCCGCCCCGTATCGGCACCTTCGACCGCCTCGGCGCCTGGCGCACCGACGTCACCATGGCCGCCGCCTGCCCGTACGCCTGGCCGTGGAACGTCCTCGGCTGGCCCGGCATCAGCGTCCCGGCCGGATTCACCCGCTCCGGCCTCCCCGTCGGAGCCCAGCTCCTCGGGCCCTCCCGCAGCGAGGAGCGGCTGATCGCCCTGGCGGCCCAGCTGGAGGACGACCTGCGCTGGTACGAGCGCCGCCCCCCGGCCCCGTAACACCGAGTGATGTGACACTCACCGGGACCCGTACGGACCGTGAAGCCGTGCGGGGGCCTTGTGGAGCCGCGGGCCGCGACGAGATATCTTGATGTCAAGCAATGTTGCAGACGTGGAGCGGAGCACCCGGTGACTGACTCGACCATCATCTATACGCACACCGACGAGGCCCCTGCCCTGGCGACCTATTCCCTCCTGCCCGTGATCGAGGCCTACGCCTCGACCGCCGGGGTCACGGTGGAGCGCCGTGACATCTCCCTCGCGGGGCGGATCATCGCCAGTTTCCCGGAGCACCTCAAGGCCGAGCAGCGTATCGATGACGCACTCGCCGAGCTGGGCGAGCTGGCCAGGACTCCCGGCGCGAACATCATCAAGCTGCCGAACATCTCGGCGTCGATCCCGCAGCTCAAGGCGGCCATCGCCGAGCTCCAGGGGCAGGGCTACGCGCTTCCGGACTACCCGGACGACCCGCAGACCGACGCGGAGAAGGACGTGCGCGCCCGGTACGACAAGGTCAAGGGCAGCGCCGTGAACCCGGTGCTGCGCGAGGGCAACTCCGACCGCCGTGCCCCCGCCTCCGTCAAGAACTACGCCAAGGCCCACCCGCACCGCATGGGCGCCTGGACGGCCGACTCGAAGACCAACGTCGCCACCATGGGCGTCGACGACTTCCGCTCCACCGAGAAGTCCGCGGTCATCGCCGAGGACGGCTCGCTCCGCATCGAGCTGCACGGCGACGACGGCACCACCACGGTGCTCCGCGAGTCCGTACCCGTCCTCAAGGGCGAGGTCGTGGACGCGGCCGTCATGCGCGTCGCCGCGCTGCGCGAGTTCTTCACCGCGCAGGTCGCCCGTGCCAAGGCCGAGGGCGTGCTCTTCTCCGTGCACCTCAAGGCCACCATGATGAAGGTCTCCGACCCGATCATCTTCGGCCACGCGGTCCGTGCCTTCTTCCCGAACACCTTCGCCAAGTACGGCGACCAGCTCGCCGCCGCCGGCCTCACCCCCAACGACGGTCTGGGCGGCATCCTCAAGGGCCTCGACTCGCTGCCGGACGTCGGCGCCGAGATCCAGGCGTCCTTCGAGGCCGAGCTGGCCGAGGGTCCCGCCCTCGCGATGGTCGACTCGGACAAGGGCATCACCAACCTGCACGTCCCCAGCGACGTCATCGTCGACGCCTCCATGCCCGCCATGATCCGCACCTCCGGCCACATGTGGGGCCCGGACGGCAACGAGGCCGACACCATCGCCGTCCTCCCGGACAGCAGCTACGCCGGTGTCTACCAGGTCGTCATCGACGACTGCCGCGCCAACGGCGCCTTCGACCCGGCCACCATGGGCTCCGTGCCCAACGTCGGTCTGATGGCGCAGAAGGCCGAGGAGTACGGCAGCCACGACAAGACCTTCGAGATCCCCGCCACCGGCACCGTCCGCGTCGTCGACACGAACGGCACCGTCGTGCTGGAGCAGACCGTGGGCGCCGGCGACATCTTCCGGATGTGCCAGACCAAGGACGCCCCGATCCAGGACTGGGTCAAGCTCGCCGTCACCCGCGCCCGCGCCACCGGCACCCCGGCCGTCTTCTGGCTGGACGAGGGCCGCGCCCACGACGCCAACCTGATCGCCAAGGTCACCACGTACCTCGCCGACCACGACACCGACGGCCTGGACATCTCCATCAAGTCCCCGGTCGAGGCCACCGCCTTCTCCCTGGAGCGCATCCGCCGCGGCGAGGACACCATCTCCGTCACCGGCAACGTGCTCCGTGACTACCTGACGGACCTCTTCCCGATCCTGGAGCTGGGCACCAGCGCCAAGATGCTCTCCGTCGTCCCGCTGATGAACGGCGGCGGCCTCTTCGAGACCGGCGCCGGCGGCTCGGCCCCCAAGCACGTCCAGCAGCTCGTCAAGGAGAACTACCTCCGCTGGGACAGCCTGGGCGAGTTCCTGGCCCTCGCCGTCAGCTTCGAGCACCTGGCCACCACCACGGACAACGCGCGGGCCCAGGTCCTCGCGGACACCCTGGACCGGGCGACCGGCACCTTCCTCAACGAGGACAAGTCCCCGAGCCGCCGCCTCGGCGGCATCGACAACCGCGGCAGCCACTTCTACCTGGCCCTCTACTGGGCCCAGGAGCTGGCGCAGCAGACCGACGACGCCAAGCTCGCGGAGGCCTTCGCCCCGCTCGCCAAGACCCTGGCCGAGCAGGAGGAGACCATCGTGGCCGAGCTGATCGCGGTGCAGGGCTCCCCGGCCGAGATCGGCGGCTACTACCAGCCCGACCCGGCCAAGGCCGCCGCGATCATGCGTCCGTCCGCCACGTTCAACCAGGCGATCGCGAGCCTCGCCTGACACGAGGGGAGGGAGAGACCCCTTCGCTCCACTCCGTTCCGCCCCGGCAGGCCCGTTGCCCGCCGGGGCGGTTCGCGTGTCGGCGCCCGTGCCTCCTTCGGGTGAACGGGCAATCCGGGCGGGCCACGGCTCCGAATGACGTCCGTGAGGATCACACGCACCACCGCGACCCGCGGCGCGCTCGCCGCCCTGAGCGGCCTGCTCGCCGGATTCGCCGCCCTGGCCGTGGCCGAACCCGTCTCGGCCCTCGTCAGACCCGAGGCGAGCCCCGTCACGGCGGTCGGCGGGGCGGCCGTCGACCGGACGCCCGCCGGGATGAAGGACTGGGCGATCCGCACCTTCGGCGAGAGCGACAAGCTCGTCCTGCAACTGGGCATCGCCGTCACGCTCGCCCTCTTCGCCGTCGCCGTCGGCCTCCTGGCGCTGCGCCACCGCCGTACGGGCTCCGCCGCCGTCCTGGCCTTCGGCGTGGTCGGCGCGGCGGCCGCCCTCGGCCGCCCGGACTCCACCGGCTTCCCGGACGCGCTGCCCTCCCTGAGCGGCGCGGTGACCGGGGCGGCCCTGCTGTACGTCCTCGTCGGCCGGCTCACCGCCCCGCGCGCGTACCCGCAGGGCCAGGGCGGCTGGGACCGGCGGGGCTTCCTGGCTGCCGCGGCGGCCGCGGCAGCGGCCTCCACCGCCGCCGGGGCCGTCGGCCGGACGCTCAACAGCCGCAGCGCCCAGGACGCCATCGCCTCCCGCGACGCCGTCCGCCTCCCCGCCCCCGCCTCGCCCGCGGAGCCGATCCCGGCGGGAGCGCGGCTCCGGGTGCCCGGACTGTCCCCCTTCACCACCCCCAACGACCGGTTCTACCGGGTCGACACCGCCCTGGTGGTCCCCAGGGTCGACGCGAACACCTGGCGGCTGCGCCTCCACGGCCTGGGCGTACGGCGGGAGTTGGAGTTCACCTACCGGGAGCTGCTGGACCGGCCCCTGATCGAACGCGAGATCACCCTCTGCTGTGTCTCCAACGAGGTCGGCGGCCCCTACATCGGCCATGCCCGGTGGATCGGCGTCCGCCTGGCCGACCTGCTGAAGGAAGCGGGGGTCAAGCCGCCGTCCCGGGGTGGGAAGGCCGACCAGATCATCGCGCGTTCGGTGGACGGCATGACGCTCGGCACCCCCGTCGAGGACGTCATGGACGGCCGGGACGCCATGCTCGCCCTCGGCATGAACGGCGAACCGCTCCCCCTCGCCCACGGCTTCCCCGTCCGGATGCTCGTCCCGGGCCTGTACGGATATGTCTCGGCCTGCAAGTGGGTCGAGGACATCGAGCTGACCACCTTCGCCGACTTCGATCCCTACTGGGTGAAGCGGAAGTGGGCCCGCGAGGCCCCCGTCAAGACCCAGTCCCGGATCGACACCCCCAAGCCCTTCGGCCGTCCCGAGGCGGGCACGGTGATGGTCGCCGGGGTGGCCTGGGCCCAGCACCGGGGGATCGCGAAGGTCGAGATCCGTATCGACGACGGGCCGTGGCGCCCCGCCCAACTGGCCGAGCAGACCACCGTCGACACCTGGCGCCAGTGGTCCTACCCCTGGCGGGCCACCCCCGGCGGCCACACCCTCACCGTCCGCGCCACCGACGGCACCGGCGGGGTCCAGACCGAGCGGCGCACCGGGACCGTCCCGGACGGGGCGAGCGGCTGGCACTCGGTCGTGGTCACCGTCGACTGACGCGGGCAGCGCTCACCGGGTGAAGACCTTTCCCGGCGCCCCTTTCCACACCCGGGCCGTGGGCGGGTGCAACAGGCCGACCTGTGCCTGTCCGACCGTACGGCGACCGCCGCGCCCTCCCCGGCCCCGTACGGGCGGGCGAACCCGCCCCGGCCGTCCGCGTATGCTCCCCTCCACCGTCCTGCCACCGGGCCTCCCCGCACCCGGGCGGTCGGGGGACCGGCTCAGCTCCCGGCCGGCTGCGGCGGCGGGCTCATCGCCCACCGGATGGTCCTGGTCAGCGCCTTCCCCGCAGGCCGTACGCAGACCTCCTCGACCCCCGGCAACCGGGGCAGCCGCAACGGTTCCCGGGCCCACGGCGGCAGCGCGGCCACGGCGTTGGCGGCGAGTACGGCGTACGGAGGACGGGCCGCCCAGGGGAGCGGCGGGTGCAGAAGGATGAAGCGGGCCGCGTCCAGGGCCTCCTGGGTGGCCCGCAGCTCCGGGCGGTAGGCGGCGATGCGCGCGGCCAGCTCCGACCGGTCGTGCGGCGGGTCGGGAACTCCGAGGGCACGGGCCACCGTCGCCATGTCGTGGATGTACCCGTCGCACCCGGCACCGTCCAACGGCCGTGCCCCGTAACCCTGGTGGGCGCGGAGGAAGCTGTCGACCTCCGCGATGTGCACCCAGCACAGCAGATGCGGGTCGGCCGCGTGGTACGGCTCCCCGGAGGGCGCCCTCCCGCTCACCCGCTCGTGCACGGCCCGTACCCGGTCCACCGCCTCCTGCGCGTGCTCGGCCGTGCCGAACGTGGTCACCGCCAGGAACGTGCTGGTCCGCTGGAGCCGCCCCCACGGGTCGCCCCGGAATCCGGAGTGGCCGGCGACGGCGGCCATGGCGAGGGGGTGCAGCGACTGCAGCAGCAGGGCGCGCAGCCCGCCGATGAACATGGACGCGTCCCCGTGCACCCGGCGCACGGGCCGCTCCGGGCCGAACCAGCGGGGGCCCGGGGTGCCGTGGATCCGGGCCCGGTTCTCCGGCCCGGAGGGCCCGGCCACCCGGGAGAACAGGCTCCTGCCGAGCCGTTCCCGTACCCCGGAGCCTGGCCGCGCTCTGTCCATACCTCCCAGTATGCGGGGGCCGCACGAAAGCCTACGGCACCCGCGCCGTCCACTCCCGCGCCGTGAACTTCGTCCGTACGAGTTCCTCGGCGCGGGCCAGCTCGGCGGCCGTCACCCTGCCCGCGGTCAGCCCGTGGCGCTTGCGGAACGAGTCGATCATCCGCTCGATCACGGCCCCGCGGGGGGGGGGGGGGGGGGGGGGGAGGGGGGGGGAGGGGGGGGGTGGGGAGGGGGGGTGCTTGTTTTGCAGCTTCCTTCTTCTTTTGCTGGATATCGCCCTCATATTGTCTGTGTCGCGTTCGC
>NZ_JBWKCM010000044.1:21761-34210 GCF_056436485.1 Streptomyces sp. NPDC043746
CCCCCCCCCCCCCCCCCCCCCCCCCCCCCCCCCCCCCACCCCCCCCCCCCCCCCCACCCCCCCCCCCCCCCCCCCCCCCCCCCCCCCCCCGCAGCGGGTCGACGCGCTTCTTCGCCGAGCGGGTGCCCTTGTCCGACAGCTTCTCCTTGCCGATGCGGAGCACCTCCAGCATCTTGTCGGCGTCGATGTCGTACGCCATCGTCACGTGGTGCAGCACGGCCCCCGGCCCGCCGTCCGGCCCGACCACCCGCTTCTGTGCCGCTCCCGCGATCTTGCCGACCTCGGTGGCGATGTCGTTGAGCGGCTGGTACCAGGCCTTGATGCCCATGTCCGCCAGGGCTTCGAGGACCCAGTCGTCCAGATAGGCGTAGCTGTCGGCGAAGGAGAGCCCGGAGACCAGCGCCTGCGGGACGGCCAGCGAGTACGTGATGGTCGAGCTGGGCTCCGCGAACATCGCGCCCCCGCCGGAGATCCGGCGTACGACGTTCACCCCGTGCCGCTCCACGCCCGCCGGGTCCACCTCGTTGCGCAGCGACTGGAAGCTGCCGATGATCACGGCGGGGGAGTCCCACTCCCAGACCCGCAGCGTCGGCGGACGCACCCCTGCCGCCACCTCGGCGGTGATCACCTCGTCCAGCGCCATGTGCAGCGCGGGCGACTGCGGCGCGTCGTGGATCAGCTGCCAGTCGTAGTCGCTCCACTCCGTGGCCTGCGCCAGCGCCCGGCGTACGGCGGTGGCGACGCCCTCCGCGCTGAGTCCGAGCATCACCGTGGAGTCGGGCAGCGCCGCCTCGATCCGGGCCGCGAGCCCGGCGGTGTCGGTGTTGGCCGGGGCACCCTCCAGCGCCGCGTCGATCGCGAGGATCGCCTCGTCCGGTTCGAGGAAGAAGTCCCCGGAGACGCGGACGTCCCGCAGGGCCCCGCCCGCCACCTCCAGGTCCACCACGACCAGCTTGCCGCCGGGAACCTTGTACTCACCGTGCACCGTGCCGCCTCCGACTCCGTCTGTTCCGTCCGGTCGTGTCCGGCCCGATGGATGAACCGGACACGACCGGATACAACGCGCATCGCGGCGTGGATCATCCCGTGCGTCCGAGGCCGTCTTCGCCGTGGCCTCGGACGCGCACTCCGCCATGCCCACCGCCGGGTCCACGCCGACGGGCCGGCCCTGGACGGCCCGCGCCCGGCCACCCGATCGGGCTCGGCTGCCGGGCCCGCGAACGCCGGGACCGCGCCCGGCGGGCTCGGCCCCCGGCCGGGGCCGGGCGGCCGCCGACCCCGACCGGCGTGCGCGGGTGCCGTACCCGGTGGAGGCCGACGGCCCGAGGGCCGACCTCAGCGGTGCGTGAACTCCGCCGGCCGCTTCTCGGTGAACGCCTTCATGCCCTCCTTCTGGTCGGCGGTCGCGAACACCGCGTGGAACAGGCGCCGTTCGAAGCGGACGCCCTCCGCGAGCGTGGTCTCGAAGGCGCGGTCCACCGCCTCCTTCGCCATCATCGCGACCGGCGCCGACATCCCGGCGACCGTCTCCGCGACCGCCAGCGCCTCCGTCAGCAGCTCCGCGTCCGGGGCGATCCGGGAGACCAGCCCGGCCCGTTCCGCTTCCTGGACGTCCATGTTCCGGCCGGTGAGACAGAGGTCCATCGCCTTGGCCTTGCCGACCGCCCGGGTCAGCCGCTGGGAGCCGCCGATGCCGGGGATCACCCCGAGCCGGATCTCCGGCTGCCCGAAGACGGCCGACTCCGAGGCGATCACCAGATCGCAGAGCATCGCCAACTCGCAGCCCCCGCCCAGGGCGTAGCCCCGTACGGCGGCGATCGTCGGGGTCCGGAGACGGCCGAGCCGGTCCCAGGCGGTGAACCAGTCGCTGAGGTACATGTCCATGTAGCTCTGCGGCTGCATCTCCTTGATGTCCGCCCCCGCCGCGAACGCCTTCTCGCCGCTGCCGGTGATGACGATGCAGCCGACGCCCGGGTCCCGGTCCAGCGCCTCGGCCGCCTCCACCGTCTCCCGCATGACCTCCAGGCTCAGCGCGTTGAGCGCCTTGGGGCGGTTCAGGGTGAGCAGGGCCGTACGGCCCCGGCGCTCGACCAGGATCGTTCCGTACGGGCCCGGGGTGGAGGGGGTGTCGTCGTGCTCGCTCATGCGGTGGTGCCTTCCTGCGTCTGGGTGGTCTGCGACGAAGCGGTGCGGATGGCGCGGACGATCCCGGAGAAGTCCTGGTCCGCCCCGTCCCCTTCCGCGAACCGGGCGTACAACTCGGCGGCCTTGAGCCCTAGTCCGGCGTCGATGCCGCCCGCGCGCAGGGCGTTGGCGGCCAGCGCGAGATCCTTCGCCATCAGGGGAGCGGCGAAGCCGGGCCGGTAGTCGCGGTTGGCCGGACTGGTCGGCACCGGGCCGGGTACCGGGCAGTTGACGGTGAGGGCCCAGCACTGGCCGGAGGCCGCAGACGCCACGTCGTACAGCGCCTGGTCGGAGAGGCCGAGGCTCTCGGCGAGGACGAACGCCTCGCTCACGGCGATCATCGAGACGCCGAGGATCATGTTGTTGCAGATCTTCGCCGCCTGCCCGGCACCGGCCCCGCCGCAGTGCACGGCCTTCCTGCCCATCACGGACAGCAGCGGCTCGGCCTGGGCGAATGCGGCCTCGTCGCCCCCGGCCATGAAGGTGAGGGTGCCCGCCTCCGCGCCCACCACCCCTCCGGAGACCGGGGCGTCCAGCGAGCGGTGACCGGTCGCCGCCGCTGCCGCGTGGGCGGCGCGGGAGTCGGCCACGTCGATGGTGGAGCAGTCGACCAACAGCGTGCCGGGGCGGGCTGCTTCGAGCAGCCCCTGCTCCCCGTAGAGGGAGAGGACATGGCGGCCGGCGGGCAGCATGGTGATCACCACATCGGCCACCGCGGCCGCATCCGCTGCGGACTTCGCCCGCTCCACCCCGCTCTCCCCGGCGGCGGCCAGACAGCTCTCCACCAGGTCGTGGCCGAGCACCCGGTATCCGGCCCGGACGAGGTTGGCGGCCATCGGGCCGCCCATGTGGCCGAGGCCGATGAACGCGACGGTCGTGGTGGTGGTCACCAGGGCACCTCCTGCGGTGAGTCGGCTGCGGCGAGGAGCGGTTCCCCGTCGCCGGTCGGTGCGAAGTACCGGGCCACGTCCGCCTCCGTGACCTCCACGAGCGTCCCCGGGGTCCAGCGGGGGGTGCGGTCCTTGTCGATGACCTGGGCGCGGATGCCCTCCGCCAGATCGGCGGAGGAGAGCGCCGCGCACGAGACGCGGTACTCCTGCTCCAGCACCCGCTCCAGCGGCCCGAGTCCACGGGCGCGGCGCAGCGCGGCGAGGGTGACCTTGAGCGCGACGGGCGAACGGCCCAGGATCGTCTTCGCCGCCTCACCGGCCGCCGGGGCGTCGAAGGCCAGCAGCCGCTCCACGATCTCCTCGACCGTGTCGGCGGCGTAACAGCGGTCGATCCAGGCCCGGTCGGCCTCCAGCGTCCCGGGGGGTGCCTCCCGGACGTGTCGGCCCAGCACCTCGGGGACCTCCCCCGTCCGCAGCGCGGCGAGGAACGCGGGCAGCTCGTCCGCCGGTACGAAGTGGTCGGCCAGTCCGCACAGCAGTGCGTCCCGGGCCCCCACCACCGCCCCGGTCAGGGCGAGATGGGTGCCCAGCTCCCCGGGGGCCAGCGCCAGCAGATACGTGCCGCCGACATCCGGCACGAAGCCGATCCCGGTCTCCGGCATGGCGACCTTCGACCGCTCGGTGACGATCCGGACGCTGCCGTGCGCCGAGACACCGACCCCGCCGCCCATGACGATGCCGTCCATGATGGCCACGTACGGCTTCGGATAGCGGGCGATCCGGGCGTTCAGCCGGTACTCGTCGCGCCAGAACGCGGCCGACGCCTTGCCGCCCGCGCGGGCGTCCTCGTAGATGGACCGGATGTCGCCGCCCGCGCACAGGCCGCGCTCCCCGGCCCCGGTGATGACGACCGTGGCCACCTCCGGGTCGTGCTCCCACCGGTCCAGGGCCGCCGCGATCGTCCCGACCATCGCGTGGGTCAGGGCGTTGAGCGCCTTGGGCCGGTTCAGGGTCACCACCCCCGTACGCCCCTCGGTACGGACGATGACGGGCTCCTCGGTCATCGCAGGGCTCCCGTCAGACTCCGGGCCACAATGACGCGCATGATCTCGTTGGTCCCTTCCAGGATCTGGTGGACCCGCAGGTCCCGGACGATCTTCTCGATGCCGTACTCGGAGAGATAGCCGTAGCCGCCGTGGAGTTGGAGTGCCCGGTCCGCGACCGCGTACCCGGTGTCGGTGGCGAACCGCTTGGCCATCGCACACAACTCCGGTGCACCGGCCGCCTTCCGGTCCAGCGCCTCGGCGGCCTGCCGCACCAGCGCCCGGGCGGCGGCCAGTTCGGTCGCCATGTCGGCCAGCCGGAACTGCAGCGCCTGCGCCTCCAGCAGCCGGGCCCCGAACGCCTCGCGGTCCGCGAGATGCGCCAGGGACCGGTCCAGCGCGCTCTGCCCTCCGCCCAGGGAGCAGGCGGCGATGCCCAGTCGGCCGCCGTTGAGGCCGTTCATCGCGATCCGGAAGCCCTCGCCCTCCGAACCCAGCATCCGGTCGGCGGGGATGCGCACGCCGTCGAGCAGGACCTGCCGGGTGGGCTGCGCGTTCCATCCCATCTTCTTCTCGTTGGCCCCGAACGAGAGACCCGCGTCGTCCCGTTCGACGAGGAACGCCGATATCCCGCCGGGACCGCTGTCGCCCGTGCGGGCCAGCACGATGTAGAGGTGGGTGGCGCCCGCCCCGGAGATGAACTGCTTCGTGCCCGTCAGGACGTAGTGGTCGCCGTCGCGCTCCGCACGGGTGCGCAGCGCCGCCGCGTCGGAGCCCGCGCCCGGCTCGGTCAGGCAGTAACTGCCCAGCTGCTCCATGGTGCACAGCTCCGGCAGATACCGGGCGCGCTGCGCGTCGGTGCCGTACTGGTCGACCATCCAGGCGACCATGTTGTGGATCGAGAGGTACCCGGCGACGGACGGGCAGCCGGTGGCCAGGGCCTCGAAGACGAGGACCCCGTCGGAGCGGGACAGCCCGGAGCCGCCCACCTCCTCCCGTACGTACACACCTCCGAGACCGAGGTCCGCCGCCTTCCGCAGGACGTCGACGGGGAAGTGCTTGTCCTGGTCCCAGGCCACCGCGTGCGGGGCCAGGTGCTCCTGGGCGAAGTCGAGCGTCGTCTCGACG
Organism: Streptomyces sp. NPDC043746; assembly: GCF_056436485.1. Taxonomy (NCBI): domain Bacteria; kingdom Bacillati; phylum Actinomycetota; class Actinomycetes; order Kitasatosporales; family Streptomycetaceae; genus Streptomyces; species Streptomyces sp. NPDC043746. The sequence continues at coordinate 27,007 of NZ_JBWKCM010000044.1, forward strand.
ACCGCGAGCTGGTCGTCGCTGAGCAGGGTGGTCACAGCGCTCATCCCATGGTCGGAATCGTGAAGCTCGCGCCGTCCCGGATGCCCGAGGCGGGCCAGCGCGAAGTGACGGTCTTGGTACGGGTGTAGAAGCGGATGGCGTCCGGGCCGTGCTGGTTCAGGTCACCGAAGCCGGACCGCTTCCAGCCGCCGAAGGTGTGGTACGCCACCGGCACCGGGATCGGCACGTTCACGCCGACCATGCCGGTGTCGACCCGGCGGGTGAAGTCGCGGGCGATGTCGCCGTCGCGGGTGAAGAGGGAGACGCCGTTGCCGTACGCGTGTTCCGAGGGCAGCCGCAGCGCCTCCTCGTAGTCCGCCGCACGGACCACGGAGAGCACGGGCCCGAAGATCTCCTCCTGGTAGATCCGCATGTCCGGGGTGACCCGGTCGAAGAGCGAGGCGCCCGCGAAGAATCCCTCCTCGTGGCCTTCGAGGGTGAAGTCCCGGCCGTCCACGACCAGTTCCGCACCCTCCTCGACACCGAGGCCGACATAGCCGCGCACCCGGTCGACCGCGTCGCGGCCCACCAGCGGCCCGAAGTCGGCGTCCGGGTCGTCCGATCGGCCGATCCGCAGCTCACCGATCCGCTCGGTGAGCCTGGCGACCAGCGCGTCGGCGGTGGCCTCACCGACCGGCACGGCAACCGAGATCGCCATGCACCGCTCGCCCGCCGAGCCGTACCCGGCCCCGATCAGGGCGTCCACCGCCTGGTCCAGATCGGCGTCCGGCATCACGATCATGTGGTTCTTGGCTCCACCGAAGCACTGCGCCCGCTTGCCGTGGGCCGCGGCCGTCGCGTAGATGTGCGCGGCGATCGGTGTCGAGCCGACGAAGCCGAGGGCCTTGACGCGCGGGTCCTCCAGCAGGGTGTCCACGGCCTCCTTGCCGCCGTTGACGACGTTGAGGACCCCCGGCGGAAGCCCGGCCTCCAGGAAGAGTTCGGCCAGCCGCAGCGGCACCGACGGGTCACGCTCCGACGGCTTGAGGATGAAGGCGTTACCGCAGGCCAGAGCCGGTGCGGCCTTCCAGAGCGGGATCATCGCCGGGAAGTTGAACGGGGTGATGCCCGCGACCACACCGAGCGGCCGGCGCAGCGAGTGCACATCGATTCCCGCGCCCGCGTTGTCGGTGAACTCGCCCTTCAGCAGATGCGGGACACCGGCCGCGAACTCCACCACGTCGAGACCGCGCGCGATGTCGCCGTGCGCGTCCGCCACGGTCTTGCCGTGCTCGGACGAGAGCAGCCGGGCCAGGGAGTCCTTCTCCTTCTCCACCAGCCGGAGGAAGCGCAGCAGCACCCGGGCGCGGCGCTGCGGGTTCCACTCGCCCCACTCCCGCTGCGCCTGGGAGGCATCGGCGACGGCCGCCTCGGTCTCGGACCGGTCGGCCAGCGGCACCCGGGCCTGGACCTGACCGGTGTTGGGGTCGTAGACATCGCCGTACGTGCCGGAGGCGCCGGGCGTGTGCTTGCCGCCGATGAAATGGGTGAGTTCGCGGACCATGGAAACCTGCTCTCGTCGGTGAGATCGTCAGGAGAGATCCGGGGATGGCGCACGGCTGCCACCGGCCCACGCACCGGTCGGGTGCACGGGGGCGCGGAAGGACTGCCGCCAGGGGGGACGCGAAGGGCGGGGGCCGTCAGGGGGCGGGGAGAACCGCTCGCCGGGACGGGCCTGCGGGGCCGTGGGTGCGGACCGGTGCCATGCGTGTCTGCTCCATCCTCGTGGAAACACGGAACGACCCCGTGGCCGGTATCCTGACTCCCGGATCGACGCGCGCCCTCCTGCCTTCCCGACGGCTGGTTCGCCGTCAGTGGCGTGTCCTGCGAGGACGGACTCCCCGGTCACAGTGGCGGGACCGCGCCGGAATCGCACCGGCTTCCCTGACACCACGGGCCTTCGAGGCGCCCGGCACCATGCCGGTCGCCCTTCTGCCCACGAACATATAGTTGGACGTCCTAGTAAGTCCACCCCCCGTCGCCCCGACCTGCGCGCGCCCTCGCTCCGGCTCGACGCCCGCCTCGCCCCTGGCGCGTCCGCCCGGCCTGGTGGTCCCTCTCGCCCCCTGCCCGGGCCGGGCAGGCCGGCCCTGGCATGATCGGCCGACATGAGCGACGCACCCCCACGCCACATCCTCGTCATCGGCATGGGCGCCGGTGACCCCGACCACCTCACCCTCGCCGCGATCAAGGCGATGCGCCGGGCACAGGTCTTCTTCGTGCTCGGCAAGGGCCGCGAGAAGGAGTCCCTCATCCGGCTGCGACGGGACATCCTGGCCGAACACCTCACCCATCCCTACCGGGTCGTCGAGGCCGAGGACCCCTGGCGGGACCGCACCCAGGACGACCGGGGGCGCTACACCTCGGCGGTCCACGACTGGCGCCAGCGCCGCGCCGACATCTGCGAACGCCTGATCATCGAGGAGCTGGCACCGGGGGAGTGCGGGGCCTTCCTGGTCTGGGGCGACCCGTCCCTGTACGACAGCACCCTGGCGATCCTGGAGGACATCCGGGACCGGGGAACGGTGGAATTCGGCCATGAGGTGATTCCCGGCATCAGCAGCGTCTCCGCCCTCGCCGCCCGCCACCGCACGTCCCTGAACCAGGTCGGCCGCCCGATCCACATCACCCCCGGCAGGCGGCTCGCGGAGGGGTTCCCGGACGACGACGGCGACATCGTGGTGATGCTCGACGGCCACGAGAGCTTCACCCGTCTGACGGGCCGGGGGCTCTGGATCTACTGGGGCGCCTACCTCGGCACCCCGGACGAACTCCTGGTCTCCGGCCCGCTCGACGAGGTCGCGGAGCGGATCAGCCGTGTGCGCGCCGAGGCCCGCGAGCGGCACGGCTGGATCATGGACACGTACCTGCTGCGCCAGGGCCCGGGGGCGCCGGGCGGCGTGGGAGGCTGAGGCGGCGGGCGGTCCGTGCGGTGCTCGCGCCGGAGGTGGTGCGGGCGCGCGCAGCGGTTGCGCCTCAGGCGGGGCGGGCGCTCACGGCGGTCCGGAGCCTCAGGTGGCGCGGGCGCTCACGGCGGTCCGGAGCCTCCGGTGGTGCGGGCGCTCACGGCGGTCCGGAGCCTGAGGCTGTGCGTGCTGACGCCCCAGGCGGTTGGGACGGCCCTGGTGCTGCTGCCTCCGGGCGGCCCGGACGCCTCGGGAGGCGCGGGCGCCGCCCACACCTGAGGCGGCGTCGGCCGCTGAGGGCCCCGGCCCGTGAGCGGGGGCCCGGACAAGGGAGGGAGGGCCGGGCGAGGCGCGGGCTCAGGTGCCGCACCTCCTCGTCGGGCCCGGCCGGGGTCAGCCCCGGGACTCGTGCGCCCGGATCAGGCCGAGCCCATGGCCGAGGCTCGGGCACTCGGCGCTCAGGTCGTTGCCCCGCACCAGATAGTTGTCCACGCGCCCGTCGGTGGCGCGCTCCACGGCCCGGTACTGCGTGCCGTTCACCGTGATCGTCCAGCCGTCGCCGTCCTGGGCCCAGCCGACTGTCTTCTTCATGCAGCGCTCCCCTTCTCTCCTCGCCGCCGCGGGTCGGCGGCCGTGTATTGGCAAGAAGAACGGCCTGTGGCGCTCTGTGGTTCCGGCTCGCCTACGCCATTCGGTTACATCTGTGTCACCGTGCCCCCACCAGCTGACCGGAAGTCAGCGAACGGGCGAAGAGGAGCCGAACCTCCTACTTCGGGCGGCTCGGGGAGGCCCTGCCCGTCCTGGCCAAGTCCCCGGTCGAGGGGATCGCGCTGGACTTCACCGAGTCGGGCGCCGCCAACCTGGACGACCTCGCGGCGGCGAGTGGACTGCCCGGCAAGCGGCTGGTCGCCGGCGTCGTCAACGGCCGCAACATCTGGATCAACGACTACGAGAAGTCGCTCGCCACCCTCGGCACGCTCCTCGGCCTCGCGGACCAGGTCGACGTTTCCGCCTCCTCCTCCCTCCTGCACGTCCCGCTGGACGCGACGGCCGAGCAGGACATCGACCCGCAGGTGCTTCGCTGGCCGGCCTTCGCCCGGCAGAAGACCGCCGAAATCGTCGCCCTGGCCAAGGGGCTGTCCCAGGGCACCGAGGCCATCGCCGCCGAACTCGCCGCCAACCGGGCCGACCTGGACTCACGCGCCGACGCCCCCATCACCCGCGACCCGGCCGTGCGGGCCCGTACGGCGGCCGTCACCGACGCCGACGGCCGCCGCTCGCAGCCGTACGCCGAGCGCTCCGCCGCCCAGCGCGCCCACCTCAAGCTGCCGCTGCTGCCGACCACCACCATCGGCTCGTTCCCGCAAACAGCCGAACTGCGCACCGCACGAGCCGATCTGAGGGCCGGACGGATCGACGAAGCCGGGTACGAGGAGCGCGTCAAGAACGAGATCCGCGAGGTCCTCTCCTTCCAGGAGAAGGCCGGGATCGACGTCCTGGTCCACGGTGAGCCCGAACGCAACGACATGGTGCAGTACTTCGCGGAGCAGCTCACCGGCTACCTCGCCACCCAGCACGGCTGGGTCCAGTCGTACGGCACCCGCTACGTCCGCCCGCCGGTCCTCGTCGGGGACATCTCGCGCCCCGGGCCGATGACCGTGCGGTGGACGGCGTACGCGCAGTCGCTCACCGAGCGCCCGGTCAAGGGCATGCTCACCGGGCCGGTCACCATGCTCGCCTGGTCCTTCGTCCGCGACGACCAGCCGCTCGGCGAGACCGCCCGCCAGGTCGCCCTCGCCCTGCGCGACGAGGTCAACGACCTTGAGGCTAACGGCACTTCGGTGATCCAGGTCGACGAGCCCGCACTGCGCGAGACGCTTCCGCTCCGGGCCGCCGAGCACACCGCGTACCTGGAGTGGGCGACGGAGTCCTTCCGCCTTGCCACCTCCGGGGTGCGACCGGACACCCAGATCCACACCCACATGTGCTACGCGGAGTTCGGCGACATCGTCCAGGCCATCGACGACCTCGACGCCGACGTCATCAGCCTGGAAGCCGCCCGCTCCCACATGCAGGTCGCCCGCGAACTGGCGGCCCACGGCTACCCGCGCGAGGCCGGGCCCGGCGTCTACGACATCCACTCGCCGCGCATCCCGAGCATCGAGGAGGCGGCGGGCCTCCTGCGCAAGGGGCTTGAGGCCATCCCGGCCGAGCGGCTGTGGGTGAACCCCGACTGCGGCCTGAAGACCCGCGGATGGCCCGAGACCCGGGCCTCCCTGGAGAACCTGGTAGCCGCCGCGCGGGAGATCCGCGCGGAGCTGCCCACCGACGCGGCGTGATCCGACCCGGTGCGGGATCGGCCACCGCCGCTCCCGCGCCGGGGGCGTCCCTCGTGAGGCCCGTGCCCCCGACTTCGGTCGGGGCACGCTCGTTCGGAAGTCCGGCCGACCGGGCAGGGTGGCCGGAGTGCGGCTCCCCCGGTCGCGGACTTAGGTTAGCCTAACCAGCGAATCCCGGTTGTGGATCTTGTACTTCGATCGAAGGGCTTCGCCATGGAGCGTGCTCAGGGCCTACCACCCGCCGAACTCCCCCTGGAGCGTGCGGTGTGAGCGCCGAAACGGGAGACCTCCTCGCGGGCGGCGCCGAGGGGCCCTGCCGAGGAGAGGCTGTCGCCATGACGTTGCCGGCCCGCACGAATCCCGTTGGAGGAACCGCATGACGCCCGCACCGCGAACACCGCCCCTCGACCTGCTGGGGGTGGGCGCAGGCCCCTTCAACCTCTCGCTCGCCGCCCTCGCCGACGGCGTACCCGGCCTGCGCACCGCCTTCCACGAACAGAGCGCCGCCTTCCAGTGGCACCCCGGACTGCTCATCGAGGGAGCGACCCTCCAAGTCCCCTTCCTGGCCGATCTGGTGAGCCTGGTCGAGCCGACGAGCCCTTGGTGCTACCTGAATTACCTCAAGACCCGGCGCAGACTCTTCCCGTTCTACTTCGCCGAGCGCTTCCACATCCACCGCTCGGAGTTCGACGGCTATCTGCGCTGGGTGAGCACCGAACTGCCCTCCACCCACTTCGGCCACCGCGTCGACGCCATCGCCTGGGACGCGAGGGAGGGCGCGTTCGCCGTCGACTTCACCCGGCTCGGCCCGGACGGTGAGACATCGGGGGGCGGGCTCACCCACGCCCGTCACCTCGCCCTCGGCGTCGGTACCGCGCCCCACGTCCCCGAGCCGCTGAGGGCGCTGGCCGCCGACCCCGTGCCCCTCGTCCTGCACTCCGCCGACTACCTCGTCCAGCGGGACCGGTTGCTCGCCGCCCGCCACATCACCGTCGTCGGCTCGGGGCAGTCGGGCGCCGAAGTCCTGCTGGACCTCCTGCGGTTGCGGCCCGAGGGTGCGGAGGGGCTCACCTGGCTCGCCCGCACCCCGGCCTTCGCCCCCATGGAGTACAGCAAGATCGGGCTCGAGCAGTTCACCCCGGACTACACCCGCTACTTCCACGGCCTCCCGCAGGCCACCCGGGACCGGCTGCTGCCCAGCCAGTGGCAGCTCTACAAAGGCGTCAGCGGGGACACGCTCGGGGACATCCACGACGAGCTGTACCGCCGCAGTCTCGGCGGCGACTGGCCCGAGGTCACCCTCACCCCCGGAATCGAGGTCACCGGAGCCTTGGTCACGGACGACGGCCGCATACAACTCGCCGTCGAACACGCACAGCAGGAGGCCCGGGGCAGCCTCACCACGGACGCGGTGGTCCTCGCCACCGGGTACCGGGAACGCCAGCTCGACACCCTGCTCGCCGCCCTGGACCCGTACATCGTCCGCGACAACGCCGGGCGTCCGCAGGTCGACGACGCCCAACGGCTCGTCCTCGCAGCGGAGATCGAGGGATCGGTCTTCGTGCAGAACGCCGAACGGCACACGCACGGGGTGGGCACCCCCGACCTGGGCCTGGCCGCCTGGCGCTCCGCCGTCATCATCAACACGCTGACGGGCAAGGAGACCTACCCGCTTCCGGACCGAACCGCCTTCACCACGTTCGGACTCGGCGCGGCCGGTGACCGTGGCGGGGCACCGGGCCGTCCGGCGAAGGAGCGCAGCTGATACGGCTCCGGGCCGCACGGCGGGACTCTCACCGTGCGGCCCGGAGGGGGAGCGGGAGGAAGGGGGTCAGCCCTTGCGGTTGTTGATCTCTTCGGTGAGCTGGGGCACGACGGTGAAGAGGTCGCCGACGACGCCGTAGTCGACGAGGTCGAAGA
>NZ_JBWKCM010000045.1:0-27944 GCF_056436485.1 Streptomyces sp. NPDC043746
GGCTCCACCTTCACCCTCCGGCTGCCCGAATCGGGCACCGCGAGGGAGCGCACCACCGGCGGACTCCTTGTCGTCAACGATGCCGACGGCGTCAGGTCCTCACCCGGCAGAGCGGTTGCCGGGTGAGGAGCCGGGTGCTCCGGTGGGAAGCGCCGACGCTCCGGTGAGGAGCGATCGTGCTCCGGCCGGGGAGCGGAGAGGTGGGGCCTCTCAGTGCATGACGGCCATGGCCAGCGCGCGGCGGGCGCGCAGCGAGGCGCGCTCCGCTCGGCGCTGCATCCTGCGGGCGGCGGCGAGACGTACCGCCTGGCGGTCCACCTCGGCCTCCCGCAGGCGGTCGTGCATATGAGCACGAGCCAGGGCTTCTGGGATGAGTTGCATCTCGCGGGTCCTGTTCTGACGCGAGTCGTTCGCGCCGGTGATGGTGACGTCAGGGGTTGCGGAACCGACGGGCTCCTGCGTGGGGGTGATCATTGGTGCCTGATTCCGGGGGTCATGAGTCTGGGGACGGTCGATGGTTCCGAGGCGCGGCCACCGCGTGGGGGCGGGGGCGCAGCGGTCGGCGGTCACGCTGCGACCGGGTTCTTGCGCGGACGGCCACGCGGCCGCTTGCGGGCCACGACGACACCCTGGACGAAGAGCTCGCCACCCCAGACGCCCCACGGCTCGCGCCGCTCCTTGGCACCGGCGAGGCAGGCCTCGACCAGCGGGCAGGTACGGCAGAGCGACTTGGCGTACTCGACGTCGGCCGGGGACTCGGCGAAGAAGACCTCCGGGTCGTACGAGCGGCAGGGGACGGGTACGCCGAGGTTCTCGATGGCGTCGTCGAGCGCGGTGAGCGCGGTGAGGGGGAGCAAGGTGGAGTCCTCCGTGGAGCCGGGCGGGGAGATCGAGTCGGACTGCGGTACTGACGGGGCGTGCGCTTCGAGTTGCACGGTGGGTGGTGTCCTCGTCTGGTCGTGCCGGCCTGTTGGCCGGTTGGCGGCTGGTACTGCTGGCCCGAGGCGCCTTCGGTCCGTCTCGTCCGTTCGGACAAAACAAAAGGGCCGCGGATCCCGAGTGGGGTTCCGCGGCCCTGAGGCGCCGGCCTGATGCTGGATCAGGCTGGATCGCTCCAGGGTTCAGGCCCACGGAAGGCCCACATCGTGTGGTGCTGCGTCTGCTTCTTGGCTCCGGCACCGGCTGCCGCAAAGGCATAGGCCTGAGCCTGTGCGTCCTTCGCTACTGCTGCCGCCGGTGCCTCGATCGGTCGCTCATTGCGCTCCCGGACCACGGGGAGGCTCGCGAAGGACAGCGGGCTGACGGCGGAGACGCCGGACAGACCGGTGGCGCAGAGCGAGACGACCGAGGAACGGGTGAGGCCGAGCGAGCAGGCGGAGACGACCGAAAGACCGGTCATTTTCTGGGTTCCGATGATGCTGATCACTTCAATCGCCTCCTCTCGGCGTCTAGGGGGACCGGCCGGAGCCGGTCGCGCGTATTCGGATAAGTACAGCACGGATTCAGGGCTTCAGAGAAGTCGCTGTTCCCGTGGTTAAGAACCTATGGTGACGACTGGTGCGGGCGCAAACTATTTTCTGGACGAGTTTCCCTCAGCTCTCACCGGCGCCCTCCTCGGGCTCCCCGCCGACCGTCTCACCTGCACAGATGGCCAGAACATCGGCTCCGAAACGGGTCAGCTTCCGGTTCCCCACACCGGCGATGACGACCAGCTCCCCCTCGGTGGACGGCACGGCCTCGGCGATGGCCATCAGGGTCTTCTCGGTGAAGACGCAGTAGTCGGGCTGGCTCAGCCGGGCCGCCTGGCTCGCCCGCCAGTCGAGCAGTCGGCCGTAGAGCGCCTCGTCCATGTCGGAGGGGCACTCCTCGCACCGCATCAGCTTCATCTCGCCCGCATCGGTGAGGGTGCGGCCGCAGACCCGGCATCGCACGGGATGCCGGGGCCTGCGCTCGACGACGTCGGTCCGGCGCTCGGCCGTCCCGGCGGAGCGGCCGGTCCCCCGGTCGATCCCGCCGCCGCCTCCGGGCCCGACGCCTCCGGCCCCGCTCCGGGCCCCGAGCCCCGTGGAGCCCGGCCGCAGCCCGTCGAGGAACCGAGTGGGCCTGCGGCTCGCCCGGCCGCCGGGGGAACGCGCCAGGGACCAGGAGAGCGAGAGGTGGAGGCGGGCACGGGTGACGCCGACGTAGAGCAGGCGCCGCTCCTCCTCGACCTGCTCCTCCGTCTTGGCGTAGGCGATCGGCATCATGCCCTCGGTCAGGCCGACCAGGAACACCGCGTCCCACTCCAGCCCTTTCGCCGCGTGCAGCGAGGCCAGCGTGACGCCCTGGACCGTCGGGGCGTGCTGGGCGGCGGCCCGCTCGTCCAGCTCGCGCACCAGGTCGGTCAGGGTCGCCCCCGGCCGGGCCGTCTCGAAGTCCTCCGCGAGCCGCACCAGCGCGGCGAGCGACTCCCAGCGGTCGCGCACGGCCCCCGATCCGGCGGGCGGTCGGGTGGTCCACCCCTTGGTGGAGAGCACCGCCCGCACCTGGGCGGCCAGATCCTCCGCCCCGTCGAGCAGGGAGTCGTTGCGCCCGGCCCGCGCCGCGCCCCGCAGGGCGGTGCCCGCCTCCCGTACCTCCGCGCGCTCGAAGAACCGCTCGGCCCCGCGCAGCTGGTAGGGCACGCCCACGTCCGCCAGGGCCTGTTCGTAGACCTCGGACTGGGAGTTGACCCGGTAGAGCACGGCGATCTCCCCGGCCGGGACGCCCGCCGCGATCAGGTCGCGGACGCGCCGGGCGGTCGCCTCGGCCTCATGCGGCTCGTCGGGGTACTCCGTGTAGACCGGCTCGGGGCCCTTGTCGCGCTGCGAGACCAGCTCCAGCCGGTGGTCGGCGGCCCTGCCCCGGGCCTGGCTCAGGAGCCCGTTGGCCAGGTGGACGACCTGGGGGGTGGAGCGGTAGTCCCGGACCAGCTTGACGACCGTCGCCCCGGGGTGGCGGGTGCGGAAGTTCAGCAGGTGGTCCGGGGTGGCGCCGGTGAACGAGTAGATCGTCTGGCTGGCGTCCCCGACCACGCAGAGGTTGTCCCGGTCCCCCACCCACAGGTCGAGCAGCCGCTGCTGGAGCGGGCTCACGTCCTGGTACTCGTCGACGACGAAGTGCTGGTACTGGCCGCGCACGTGGTCCGCGATGTCGTGCCGGTCCTGGAGGATGCCGACGGTGAGCAGCAGCACGTCCTCGAAGTCGATCACCGAGCGGTCCCGCTTGAGCTGCTCGTACGTGGAGTAGATCTGGGAGAGCACCGCCGGGTCCCGGGGGGCGTCCCGCTGGGCCTTGGCGACGGCGGCCGGATAGTCGGCGGGGACGGTCTGGGTGACCTTGGCCCACTCGATCTCACCGGTGACGTCCCGCAGCTCGTTGCGGTCGAGCCGCAGCTCGCAGCGGGCGGCGGCCTCGGCGACCAGCTGCACCTTCCGCTCCAGCAGCCGGGGAAGCTCACCACCGACTGCTTTCGGCCAGAAATACTGGAGCTGCCGGAGCGCCGCCGAGTGGAAGGTCCGCGCCTGGACGCCGGTCGCGCCGAGCTGCCGGAGCCGTCCGCGCATCTCCCCCGCGGCCCGGTTGGTGAACGTGACGGCGAGGACCGTGGCGGGCTGGAGGATGCCCGCGCGCACCCCGTACGCGATGCGGTGGGTGATCGCGCGGGTCTTGCCCGTACCCGCTCCGGCCAGCACGCATACCGGTCCGTGCAGGGCGAGAGCCACCTCGCGCTGCTCGGGGTCGAGCCCGTCGAGCACGGCGTCCGGGGTCTCGGGAACCTGCGGGAAGAGGGTGGAGTGCGTTGCTGCTGTCACCCCGCCATGCTGCCAGGTCCGCTGGGGCGGATGCGGCGGTCGTCCACAGGCGTGAGGTATTCGTCGTACTGATGCCGGCGGCTGCCCCCGGCCGGATGCCGACCCTGCCCCGGGGCGGTGACGGGAATGGTCGCCGTCCCCCGTACGTTCCATCCGGTGCGGGAAGGCGGCCCCGGCCGTCGAGACCGCGTGTGACGCGCTGCGGCTGTGCAGCGGGACGGACGAGACAAGGGAGCGCCAGCGACATGGCGGGCACTGTGACGATGTACAGCACCACTTGGTGCGGCTACTGCCGTCGGCTGAAGAGCCAGATGGACCGCGAGGGCATCGCGTACAACGAGGTCAACATCGAGCACGACTCGGAGTCGGCGGCGTTCGTCGAGAAGGCCAATGGCGGAAACCAGACGGTTCCGACGCTGCTGATCGTCTCCCCCGCCGGCACCGAGTCGGTCATGACGAACCCGTCGCTGGCCCAGGTGAAGCAGGCTCTGGTCGCCTGAGCCCCGCGCACGCCGCGTCCGACCAGCGCCACTGCCCCGGCATCCCAGCGGATGCCGGGGCAGTGGTGTGTGTGCCGTCGTTCAGTTCGTGCGGTTCAGGCTGCCCGGCCTCGGCAGCGGCTTGCCGTACCACAGCTCGATCAGCCGGGCGGCGATCGAGATGCCGAACGGGGGCATGACCTCGCCGGACTCGAAGGCGGCGGTGAGATCCTCGCGGGAGAACCAGCGGGCCTCCTCGATCTCCTCGCCGTCCACATCGATCTCGGAGGAGGTCGCCCGGGCCATGAAGCCCAGCATCAGGCTGGAGGGGAAGGGCCACGGCTGGCTGGCGACGTACTCGACCTCGTCGACGGTGACGCCCGCCTCCTCGTAGACCTCGCGGATCACGGACTGCTCGATCGACTCCCCCGGCTCGACGAACCCGGCGAGCGTGGAGAAGCGGCCCTCGGGCCAGTGCACCTGGCGGCCCAGCAGCGCCCGGTCCTGGTCGTCGGTGACGAGCATGATGACGGCCGGGTCGGTGCGCGGGTAGTGCTCGGCGCCGCAGGCCTGGCAGCGGCGGATGTGCCCGGCTGCGGCGATGACCGTGCGCTCGCCGCAGCGGGAGCAGAAGCGGTGCAGGCGCTGCCAGTTCTCCAGGGCGACCGCGTGCACCATCAGCGCCGCGTCCCGGGGACCGAGCAGCAGCCCCGCCTCACGCAGTCCGGCCGGGCGGGCCGACTGGTCCATCCGGCCCGGCAGCGCGTCCTTCTGGAGCGCGAAATAGCTGACCCCGGCCTCGTCGGTGCCGAGGAAGTAGCGGTGGGTCTCGGTGACCGGGGCCTCGAAGGCCGGGGTCATCACGATCTCGGTGCCGCCCTCGGGGGTGTCGTCGATCAGCACCTGCCCGCCGGAGACGACGAAGACGCGGGTCGTCGGGTGACTCCACGCCGCAGCCAACCACGCCTCGTCCAGGCGGTGGTGCGCCGCGCGGTCGATGCCGCTGGGCGCGGTGAGGCCGATCGGGCGGTCTGCGGTGGTGTTGTCGAAGGTGCTCACAGGTGCTTCCTACTCCCCCTGGGTGGATCGGGTGTGCACAGGTTCGTGGAGGGTGTGCGGAGGGTTCAGCCGAGTGCCGTGGACAGCTCGTCCCACAGGTACGCGGTCGTCTCCACACCCTTGAGCAGCAGGTCCAGCTCGACCTTCTCGTTGGGCGCGTGCCAGCCGTCGGAGGGTACGGAGATGCCGAGGAAGAGCACGGGGGCGCCGAGCACGTCCCTGAGGTCGGCGGCCGGGCCCGAGCCCCCCTCGCGGGTGAAGAGGATCTTCTTGCCGAAGGCCCGGCCCATCGAGCGGGCCACGGCCTGGAGGGCGGGGTGGTCCAGCGGGGTCAGGCAGGGGCGGGTGGCGGGCTGGAAGGCGATCCGGTGGCGGAGGCCGGTCGGGACGCGCGACTCGGCCCAGGCCCGGACGGCCTGCTGTACACGGTCGGGGTCCTGGCCGTCGACCAGCCGGAAGCTGATCTTCACCAAGGCGGAGGAGGGGATGATCGTCTTGCTGCCGGCGCCCTGGTAGCCGCCGCCGATGCCGTTGACCTCGGCGGTCGGGCGGGCCCAGACGCGCTCCAGCGTGGAGTACCCGGCCTCGCCGGAGGCCGCCCGCGACTTCGCCGTGCGGAGCCAGGTCGCCTCGTCGAAGGGCAGTTCCGCGAAGAGGGCCCGCTCGGTGTCGGTGAGGTCGGTGACGCCTTCGTAGAAGCCGGGGATCGCGACGCGGCCGTCGGCGTCGTGGAGGGCGGCGACGAGGCGGGCGATCTCGGTGGCCGGATTGGGGACGGCTCCCCCGAACGATCCGGAGTGGATGTCCTGGGCGGGGCCGTACAGCTCGATCTCGCACTCCGCGAGGCCGCGCATACCGGTGCAGACGGTCGGCGTCTCCTCGTCCCACATGCCGGTGTCGGAGACGATCACGGCGTCGGCGGCGAGGCGGTCCGCCTGCTGTTCGGCCAGGGCCCGGAAGTGCGGGGAGCCCGACTCCTCCTCGCCCTCGATCAGCAGCTTGAGGTTCACGGCCGGGGTGGTGCGGCCGGTGGCGGCGAGGTGGGCGCGGACGCCGAGGGTGTGGAAGAACACCTGCCCCTTGTCGTCGGCCGCGCCGCGTCCGTACATCCGGCCGTCGCGGACCACCGGCTCGAACGGATCGGTGTCCCAGCCGTCCTCGCGGGCGGCGGGCTGCACGTCGTGGTGGCCGTAGACCAGGACGGTGGGGGCTCCGGGGTCCTCGCTGGGCCACTGGGCGAAGACGGCGGGGGCACCGGGGGTCTCCCAGATCTCGGTGACCGGAAAACCGGTCTCCTTGAGCTTGGCGGTCAGCCACTCGGCGCTGCGCCGTACGTCCCCGTCGTGCTCCGGCTGCGCGGAGACGGACGGGATGCGCAGCCACTCGGCGAGGTCGTCGAGGAAGGCCGCGCGGTGCTGTTCGGTGTACGTACGGACGGCGCTGTCCGGGGTCTGGCTCATGCTCTTGAGCCTATCCGCCCCCGGAGCCCGGCTCGTCCAGCAGGATCCGCTCCAGCTCGGCCCGGCCGGGCAGCCCCTGCGGGTGGACGGTCTCCCCACTGCGTACGTAGAGGAAGGTCGCGGTGACCGCGTCGAGCGGCAGATCGTGCAGCTCTGCCCAGGCGAGCCGGTAGACGGCGAGCTGGAGGGGGTCGGCGGTGCGGTGGCGGGTGGTCTTCCAGTCGACGATCTCGTATCGGTCACCCGTGCGGTAGACCGCGTCGATACGGCCCCGGATCACGCGACCGGCCAGGGTGATCTGGAACGGGGTCTCCACCCGGTACGGCGTGCGCCGGGCGTACGCCGTGCGCTCGAACGCCTCCTTCAGCTCGGCCAGGTCCCGCTCGTCCGCGATCTCGGCGTCGCTCTCGTCGCCCCCGGGCAGCTCGTCGGGGCCGAGCATGGGCAGCGGCAGCTCCTCGTACCGGGACTCCACCCAGGCGTGGAACCGGGTGCCCCGGCGGGCGGCGGGCTGCGGCGGTCGGGGCATGGGCCGGGCCAGCTCCTTGGCGAACGCGTCGGGGTCCTCGGCCAGGTGTAGCAGCTGGGTGGCGGAGAGCGAGGCGGGGACGAGGACGTCGTGCACGGTGGCGCGGGCGCGGCGCAGCTCACCGGCGAGCGCGTCGAGATCCCGGTCCCAGGAGGCGAGGGTCCGGGCCTCCTCGGGGGTGAGCCGGTCCGGCGGTTCTTCCTGCGGGTGACGGGCGGCGGGGATGTGCGGGTGCGGAGGCGTGTGCGGGGGTGCCTCAGGTGCCGGTGCCGACTCCCGTACGGGCTCCGAGGCCGGTGCCGGGACGGGTTCCGCGGGGCGCTCGGTGGGGAGCGCGTCCCAGTCCCACTCCTCGTCGGCCGGTGCCTCGTCGCGAGGCGGCTCGTCGTCCCACGGCTCGTACGCCGGCACGTCCTCGGGGTCGGGGGCGTACGCCGGTGGCTGTTCGGGCCCGTGGACGGCCAGGCGCTCCAGGTGGGCCAGGACCGTGTCGCGGGCGGCGCGGCGGCGGGCGAGGGCCGTGGGGTCGAGCGGGAGCGGCCAGGCGCGGTCGGTGTCGGGGGCCGCGAGGGCCGGGTTCTCCTCGTCCCCGGCGGGCTCGTCCGCCCACACCTCGATCTCGCCGTGGCCCGCCGCGCAGTGCTCGTACAGCGCCTCCAGGAAGGCGGACGGGCCGCGTGTCCTCTTCTGGGACGGGCCCCACCAATGGCCGGAGCCGAGAAGGAGGGAGCGGGGGCGGGTGAAGGTGACATACCCCAGGCGCAGCTCCTCCGTGTGCTGGTGCGCCTTCATCTCCTCCTTGAACGCCTTCATCCCTCTGGCGTCGAACGTGCCCAGGTCCGGGAGCGTCGCCGCGTCGCCGCGCAGGGCGTGCGGGAGCACCTTGGCCTGGGCGGTCCAGGCGTCCCGGGACTGGCCGCTGGGGAACTGGCCGGTGACCAGTCCGGGCACGGCGACCACGTCCCACTCCAGACCCTTGGACTTGTGGGCGGTGAGGACCTTGACGGTGTTCTCGCCCCCGGGCAGCGCGTTGTCGAGCCCCTTCTCGTACTGCGCGGCGGTCCGCAGGAAGCCGAGGAAGGCGAGCAGCGACGCCTCGCCGTCCAGGGCGGCGAACCGGGCCGCTGTGTCCAGGAAGTTGGCCAGGGTCTCGCGGCGGCGGGCGGCCAGCGCCTGCGGGGAGGCGGACAGCTCGACCTCCAGGCCGGTGGTGGCGAGGACCCGGTGCAGGACGTCCATGAGCGGATCCGCCAGCGAACGGCGCAGGTCGCGCAGCTCCCGGGCGAGCCGGGCGAAGCGCACCCGGGCCTCCGCCGAGAACGGCAGCCCGTCGTCCTTGGCGTCCCCCGCGATCAGGAAGGTGTCCAGGGCGTCCGCGAGCGATATCACCTCGGCCGGGTCCGTGCCCTCGACGGCCTCCGCGAGGCGCCGGTCCGGGTCGGCGTCCTCCCCCTGGGCGGCCCGGTGGACGAGCAGGCGGGCGCGGCGGCCCAGGAGGGCGAGGTCGCGGGGGCCGATGCGCCAGCGCGGACCGGTGAGGAGGCGGACCAGCGAGGCGTTGGCGCCCGGGTCCTGGAGGACCTCGCAGACCGCGACCAGGTCGGCCACCTCGGGCAGGTGCAGCAGCCC
Source organism: Streptomyces sp. NPDC043746 (assembly GCF_056436485.1). Classification (NCBI taxonomy): domain Bacteria; kingdom Bacillati; phylum Actinomycetota; class Actinomycetes; order Kitasatosporales; family Streptomycetaceae; genus Streptomyces; species Streptomyces sp. NPDC043746. The sequence continues at coordinate 8,990 of NZ_JBWKCM010000045.1, forward strand.
GGCCAGGCCGACCACCTCGACCGGGACGTCCCGGGCGACCAGGGCCGCCTGGATCGCGGGGAAGTCTCCGGCGGTCCGGCACAGGACCGCGATCTCGCCGGGCGGCGTGCCGGTGCGCACGAGATGGGCGAGGGAGTCCGCCAGCCAGTCGATCTCCTCGGTGTGGGTGTTCAGCAGGGCGCACCGGACCACGCCGTCGCGCTCCGCACCCGGGGCGGGGCGCAGCGCCTCCACGCCCTCGTGCATCGCGCGCAGGGGCTCCGCGAGGCCGTTGGCGAGCTGGAGGAGGCGGCCGCCGCTGCGCCGGTTCTCGCTGAGGCTGTAGCGGGTGGCGGGGGTGCCGTCGGCGTGCGGGAAGTGCTCGGGGAAGTCGTCCAGGTTGGCGACGGAGGCGCCGCGCCAGCCGTAGATGGCCTGGCAGGGGTCGCCGACGGCGGTCACCGCGTGGCCGGTCGCACCCGCCCCCGGACGGCTGCCGAACAGCCCCGAGAGCAGCAGCCGCTGGGCCACCGAGGTGTCCTGGTACTCGTCGAGGAGCACCACCCGGAACTCGTCCCGCAGGATCGCCCCCACCTCGGGGCGGGTCAGGGCCAGCTCGGCGGAGAGGGCGATCTGGTCACCGAAGTCGATGAGGTCCCGGCTCCGCTTGGCGGTGCGGTAGCGCTCGGTGAGGGCGAGGAGGGAGCGGCGGGCCTCGGCGGTCTCGGGGATCCTGCGCAGGTCGGCGTTGCTGAGCCTGGCGGTGGCCAGCTCGTGCACCAGCTCGGTGTCGTACGTCTCCAGCCGCTCCGGTCGTACGAGATGTTCGGACAGCTCCCCGTCGAGCGCCAGGAGGTCGCTGACCAGGGTGGGGAAGGAGCGGGTGAGCGCCGGATACGGGCCCGGGGCCTCGCGCAGCACCTTCGCCGCCAGCTGGTAGCGGGTGGCGTCGGCCAGGAGACGGGTGGAGGGCTCCAGGCCGATGCGCAGGCCGTGCTCGGTGAGGAGGCGGCCGGCGAACGCGTGGTACGTGGAGATGGTGGGCTCGCCAGGCGGATTGTCCGGGTCGATGACCTCGGGGTCGGTGACCCGGGCGGCGACCAGCGCCTTGCGGACGCGCTCGGCCAGCTCGCCCGCCGCCTTGTTGGTGAAGGTGAGGCCGAGGACCTGCTCGGGCGCGACCTGACCGGTGCCGACCAGCCAGACCACACGGGCGGCCATCACCGTGGTCTTGCCCGACCCGGCTCCGGCCACGATCACCTGCGGGGCGGGCGGCGCGGTGATGCAGGCCGTCTGCTCCGGGGTGAAGGGGATCCCGAGAAGCTCCTTGAGCTGCTCGGGATCGGTGATGCGTGAGGACACCCGGACAACGGTAACCGGGACCTCTGACAACCCCGTACGAACGGGATGCGGCCCTACTCCACCACCTGCCGCCCCTCCGGCTGCGCGCTGCACGAGGCGCGGAAGGCGCAGTGGGCGCAGTGGGTGCCGGTGGTGGGCGTGAACCGTTCGTCCAGGACCTTCCCGGCTGCCGTGGCGAGCAGGTCCGACACCCACTCGCCGCTGGGCGGTTCCTGTGTCTGGACCTTGGGGAAGGCCTCGCCGCCCTCCTTCTTGGGGGCGGGCTGGCGGAGCTGGACCAGTTCGGCGCCGCCCGGTTCGGGGCGGCGGCCGTCGAAGACCTCGTCGACCGCGCCCTCGCGGACGGCGAGCTGGTAGACGGCGAGCTGGGGGTGGGCGGCGACCTCGTCCTTGGTGGGGGCGCCCTTGCCCGTCTTGAAGTCGACGACGTACGCGCGTCCTTCGGTGTCCTCCTCCACCCGGTCCATGGAGCCCCGGATGCGGACGGTGTACGCACCCGCCTCCAGGGTCACGTCGAAGCCGTGCTCGCTGGCGGCGGGGGTGCGGCCGGCCCGGTCCAGGACGTGCCAGTGGAGGAAGCGCTCCAGGGCGGCGCGGGCCTGCTCCTTCTCCTGCTCGGACTTCCAGGGGGCGTCGAAGGCGAGGCCGTTCCAGACGGAGTCCAGGCGCTCCATGAGGACGTCGAGGTCGGCGGGCGTACGGCTGGAGGCGACCTCGTCGGCCAGTACGTGGACGACGTTGCCGAATCCCTGGGCGGCGGAGGCCGGGGCGTCGGCCTTCACCTCGCGGCCCAGGAACCACTGGAGGGCGCAGGTGCCGGCGAGCTGTTCCAGGGCCGAAGGAGAAAGGGAGACGGGCTGGTCGCGGTCGCGCAGGGGGACGGTGGAGCGGGTCGGCTCGTCCAGTCCCCACCAGCGGGAGGGGTGGGCGGCGGGCACGAGCGGCTGGCCCTCGTCGTCGGTGAGCGCGGCGAGCCGAGCGAGGCGGTGGGCGGCGGCGTCGCGCAGGGCGTCGGAGGCCTCCGGGTCGACGGTGGTGGCCCGCAGCTCCGCGACGAGCGCGGCGACGGCGAGGGGGCGGCGCGGGCGGCCGGTGACGTCGCGGGGTTCGACGCCCAGCTCGGCCAGGAAGCGGGAGGGCTGGTCGCCGTCGTCGGCGGGGGCCTTCACGGCGGTGACGACCAGGCGCTCGCGGGCGCGGGTGGCGGCGACGTAGAAGAGGCGGCGCTCCTCGGCGAGGAGGGCGCCGGGCGTGAGGGGTTCGGCCAGCCCGTCGCGGCCGATCCGGTCCGCCTCCAGGAGGGAGCCCCGGCGGCGCAGGTCGGGCCAGAGCCCCTCCTGGACCCCGGCGACGACGACGAGCCGCCACTGAAGGCCCTTGGAGCGGTGGGCGGTCATCAGGCGTACGGCGTCGGGGCGGACGGCCCGCCGGGAGAGGGTGTCGGCGGCGATGTCCTGGGCGTCGACCTCCTCCAGGAAGTTGAGGGCCCCGCGCCCCCCGGTGCGCTCCTCGGCGCGCGCTGCCGTCTCGAAGAGGGCGCACACCGCGTCCAGGTCGCGGTCGGCGTTACGGCCGCCCGCCCCGCCGCGCAGCGCCGCCCGCTCCAGCCGGCCCGGCCAGGGTGTGCCGTTCCACAGGGCCCACAGGGCCTCCTCGGCGGTGCCGCCGCCTTCGAGGTGCTCGCGGGCCTTGCGCAGGAGCGCGCCGAGCCGTTGCGCACCGTGGGCGTACGCCGGATCGTGGGTGACCAGGCGCTCCGGCTCTGCCAGGGCGCGGGCCAGCAGCTCGTCGGAGGGGGCGGGCACCGTGACCCCGGCGGCGCGCTGCTCGTCGCGCAGGGCCCGGCCGAGGCGGCGGAGGTCGGCGGCGTCCATGGAGCCGAGAGGGGAGGTGAGGAGGGTGAGGGCGGTCCCGGTGTCGAGCCAGGGGGGTGCTCCGGCCGTGCCCTCCTCCTCGTCGGCCCGGTCCGGGTGCAGCGCCGCCGTGGCCACCGCCCGCAGGGCCGTCAGCAGCGGGGCGACGGCCGGCTCGTGGCGGAGGGGGAGGTCGTCGCCGTCGACCTCCAGGGGGACGCCGGCGGAGGTGAGGGCACGGCGGACGGCGGGCAGTGAGCGGCCCCCGGCCCGTACGAGCACGGCCATCTCGCGCCACGGGACCCCGTCCTCCAGGTGGGCGCGGCGCAGCAGGTCCGCGATGTTGTCCAGCTCGGTGGAGGCGGTCGGGTAGGTGTACGTCTCCACCCGGCCGCCCTCCCGGACGGCGTGCAGGTCGCGGTGGGCCCGGACGGTGTCGGCGGGGAGCCGGGTGAGCGGCATCCGGCGGGTGAGCAGCCGGGTGGCCGCGAGCAGTTCGGAGCCGGAGCGCCGGGAGGTGGTGAGGACGCAGACGGGGGCGGGGTTGCCGTCGGCACGGCGGAAGGTGTCGGGGAATTCGAGGATGCCGTTCACATCGGCGCCCCGGAAGGTGTAGATCGACTGGTCCGGGTCGCCGAAGGCCACCAGCGTACGGCCGCCTCCCGTCTCGCGGCCTCGGCCGCCGTCGCCGCCCCCCGCGCCTCGCCCTTGATCCCCTGCCCCGGCGTGCGCCCCGCCTGCCCGGCTCGCGGCTCCGGCGTGCGCCCCGCGCCCGCGCTTCTGCCTGCCGCCCAGCCGGTTCCCCGCCAGGGCGTGCAGCAGGCGCACCTGCGCCGGGTCGGTGTCCTGGTACTCGTCGACGTACACCGCGTCGTACGCCTCCGCCAGCCGCGCGGAGACCTCCGGGCGCTCCGCGAGCAGCACCGCGCGGTGGACCAGCTCCGCGTAGTCCAGGACGCCCTGGGCGTCGAGCACGTCCAGGTACTCGGCGAGGAACTGGGCCGCCGCACTCCAGTCCGGGCGCCCCGTGCGGCGGGCGAAGGCGGCGAGCGCGTCCGGGGCGAGCCCGAGTTCGCGGCTGCGGGCGAGGACGGCACGCACCTCGTCCGCGAAGCCCCGGGTGGTCAGGCAGGCACGCAGTTCGTCGGGCCAGCGGACGTGGGCGAGCCCCTCCTTCTCCAGGTCGAGCTGGCCCGCGAGGAGGTCGCGGACGGTGACGTCCTGCTCGGGGCCGGAGAGCAGTCGCAGCGGGTCCGCGAAGAGGTCGGCGTCCTGGTGGGCGCGGACCAGGGCATAGCAGTACGAATGGAAGGTGGTGGCCTGCGGTCCGCGCGCCGCGCCGAGCCGGGCCGCCATCCGGTCGCGCAGTTCGACGGCGGCCTTGCGGCTGAAGGTGAGGACGAGGATGCGGGCGGGGTCGGCGCCCCGGTTCACCCGGGCCGTCACGGACTCCACGAGGGTGGTGGTCTTGCCGGTGCCGGGTCCCGCGAGGACGAGCAGCGGTCCTTCGGCGTGATCAACCACGGCGCGCTGGCCTGCGTCCAGGAGAGGAGGCTCCACCGAGCCCGGCGGGGTGCGCACCAGGCGGTACGCGCCCGTGGTCCGCGGCCGTGGTTCACGGTGCGGACTGTGCCGGGTGGTGGAGGAGCTCACGTGGATCGCCGGTCCTGGTGGGTCTACGGGGTCGTACGGGCCGTACGGGTCATAGGTCGTACGGGCCGGGACAGGTCATGAGGCGTGGAGGACGAGGAGAGGGGTGCGCGCGGTGCGCGGTGACGACGCTACGCCAGGGGCGGCGCGGGAGGCAGCGGGTTCCCCGCGTCCCTCGTCACGCCCGCGCCCGCGTCCCGCCGGGCGCGGGCCGGGAAAGGGGCTCCCGAACAGGCTCCGGCGCACGCCCTCAGATGTGACTTTCCTCGCCCCCGGGGGCCCGGGCGCCGTCCCAGCGCGCCCGGCGCATGTCCAGCCGGGGCAGGTGCCCGTCCGCCCGGCGCGGGGCCTCGCGCAGCGGGGTCCCCTCCGCGCGGTAGTGGCCCAGCGCCCGCAGCTCGTGGCCCGGGAGCAGCGCCCCGTCCGCCCGCACCACGCGCCACCAGGGCACGGCGGAGCCGTACAGCGCCATGACCCGGCCCACCTGCCGGGGGCCGCCGTCGCCCAGCCACTCCGCGACATCGCCGTACGTCATGACCCGGCCCGACGGGATCAGGTCGGCGACGTCGAGGACCCGTTCCGCGTACTCCGGCAGCTCGGCCGGCTGCTCCCCGCCGCCCGTCCCGTCCGTCTCGTCCTTGCTCATCCGACCCATCCTGCCGTACGCCACCGACAGCCCGGCCGGGACCGTACCGGTAGGTGCACCGAGCGTGCGCGCAGGTGCAAAGGGGCGTATGTTGCGCATCCCGCGCCCGTGCGACGCACCCTGATGCCTCCCTCCGTCTCCGGGCCGTGCCACCATCATCCGGGCGGTGACCGGTGATACGAGACAACGAAGACGAGCCAGAGGCGACGAAGGAGCAGGGCGTGCAGCCACCGAAGGCGGCGGACGCCTCCGATGCCGGAGAGCGCCCGCCGAGCGCGCCGGAGCCCACCGGACCGCACCTGGAGAAGCCCGCCCCGGCCCCCGCCGACGCGGTCCGGGGCATCGCTCCCGTACCCGCGGCCGACACCCCCGCGACGCCTGCGGCCGACACCCCCACCGCAGCCACCGTCTCCACCAGCGGCCATCTGACCGGCTCCACGCTCGCCTCCGCCGAGGCCGCCCTGACCGACCGGGTCTCCGGGGACGAGCCGCTGCTCCCCGCCCGGGTGCACCGCCCCTCCGACCTCATGCGGCTGCTCATCGGCATCGCCGCGATCGGCGTGCTGTTCGCCATCGCCGCGTTCGCCCAGGGCACCACCACCGGTCTTGAGGACGACATCTCCAAGGGCACCGAACAGGCGCCCGATCTGCTGATCAAGCTGGCCGGTCTGGTCTCCAGCATCGCCGTGCTGCTCGTGCCGGTGGCCTTCGCCATCGAGCGGCTGATCAAACGGGACGGGCTGCGCATCGCCGACGGTGTGCTGGCCGCCGTGCTCGCCCACGGGGTGACCCTCGCCACCGACCTCTGGGTCTCGCGGTCCGCGCCCGGCACCATCCAGGAAGCCCTGACCCAGCCGCAGCCGGGCGCCGGACTGACCGATCCGGTACACGGCTATCTCGCCCCGGTGATCGCGTACATGACCGCCGTCGGGATGGCGAGACGGCCGCGCTGGCGGGTCGTGCTCTGGGCGGTGCTGCTGCTCGACGCCTTCGCGATGCTCGTCGGCGGGTACACCACCCCGTTCTCGATCATCCTGACGGTCCTGATCGGCTGGACGGTGGCGTACGGCACGCTGTACGCGGTCGGCTCCCCCAACGTCCGCCCCACCGGCCAGCACCTGATGGCGGGATTGCGGCACGTCGGCTTCCGCCCGGTCGCCGCGATGCGCACCGAGGACGCCCCGGACAAGGACGGCACCGACCAGAACGACCGGGGACGGCGCTACCTGGTCACCCTGGAGGACGGACCGCCGCTGGACGTGACGGTCGTCGACCGGGAGCAGCAGGCCCAGGGGTTCTTCTACCGGGCCTGGCGCCGGCTGACCCTGCGCGGGATCACCCAGCGCCGCTCGATCCAGTCGCTGCGGCAGGCGCTGGAGCAGGAGGCACTGCTCGCGTACGCGGCGATCGCCGCCGGGGCGAACGCGCCCAAGCTGATCGCCACCTCCGAGCTGGGCCCGGACGCGGTGATGCTCGTCTACGAGCACATCGGCGGCCGGTCGCTGGACCAGATGGAGGACGAGGAGATCACCGACGAGCTGGTGCGCGGCGCCTGGCGCCAGGTGAAGGCGCTCCAGTCGCGCCGGATCGCGCACCGCAGGCTGACGGGTGACGCCCTGCTGGTGGATCGTTCCGGCAGAGCGTTCGTCACGGACCTGCGCGGTGGCGAGATCGCCGCCGGTGACCTGGTGCTGCGGATGGACGTGGCACAACTGCTGACCACTCTGGGGCTGCGGGTGGGGGCCGAGCGTTCGGTCTCCGGGGCGCTGGCCGTCCTCGGCCCGGACGCCGTCGCGGACTGCCTGCCGCTGCTCCAGCCGATCGCACTGAGCCGCTCCACCCGGGCGACCCTGCGCCGACTGGCGCGGGAGCGGTCGCAGCAGGAGCGCGACGCGGTGCTGGAGGCCTCACGGACGGCCAAGGAGGCGCGGGCCCAGGAAGGGTCGGCGGGAGCGGCGGCCACGGAGGCGGGGTCGGACGAAGCCGGACGGAAGAGCGGGCACAAGGCCGAGCGCAAGTCGCTCCGGACCGAGAAGCAGGCCGAGAAACGGGCTGTGGACGATGCGCTGGAGGAGGCCCGGGAGGGGGACCTGCTCGCCCAGATCCGCCGCCAGGTGCTCCTGATCCGCCCGCAGGCGCCGGTCGAGCCGGTCCGCCTGGAGCGGATCAAACCGCGCACGCTCTTCAGCTTCATCGCCGGGGCCATCGCCGCGTACTTCCTGATCTCCCAGGTCACCCAGGCCAACTTCGGGGTGCTGGTGGAGGAGGCGGAGTGGGGCTGGGTGGCCGCCGCGCTCGGCTTCTCGGCGCTCAGCTACATCGCGGCGGCCATGAGCCTGCTGGGGTTCGTTCCGGAGCGGGTGTCGTTCCGGAAGACCGTGCAGGCTCAGGTGGCCGGTTCGTTCGTGAAGATCGTCGCCCCGGCCGCCGTGGGTGGTGTGGCGCTGAACACCCGCTTCCTGCAACGCGCCGGAGTGCGCCCCGGTCTGGCCGTGGCGAGCGTCGGGGCCTCGCAGCTCTTCGGGCTCGGCTGCCACATCCTGCTGCTGGCCCTCTTCGGCTATCTCACGGGAACGGAGAGGACCCCGGACTCGCTGACCCCCTCCCGTACGGTGATCGCCGGCCTGCTGACGGTCGCGGTGCTGGTGCTGGTGGTGACGGCCATTCCGTTCCTGCGGAAGTTCGTGGTCACACGGGTGCGCTCGCTCTTCGCCGGGGTCGTGCCGCGCATGCTGGACGTGGTGCAGCGGCCGCAGAAGCTCATCACCGGGATCGGCGGGATGCTGCTGCTGACCGGTGTGTTCGTGCTCTGTCTGGACGCGTCGATCCGGGCGTTCAGCGGCCCGGACGTCACCCAGCTGAGTTACGCGAGCATCGCCGTGGTCTTCCTCGCGGGCAACGCGCTCGGCTCGGCGGCGCCCACGCCCGGCGGGATGGGCGCGGTCGAGGGCGCCCTGACGCTGGGCCTGATCGCGGTCGGGCTGCCGATGGAGGTCGCGGCGCCGGCGGTGCTGCTGTACCGCGTGATGACGCTGTGGCTGCCGGTGCTGCCGGGGTGGATCTGCTTCAACCAGCTGACCCGGAAGGGCGAGCTGTAGGGGCCGGAGCCTCCCGCTCCCCGGGGGCCCGGGAGCCTCCCGCAACCCACGGCACACCCGTCCCGTGCCCCGGCGGGCGCAGCATCCCCGCAGCCGAGGGGCGCACCACCCGCATGGACCGCGCCCCGCGCGCGCTCCGGCGCCCCGCCGCACGATGGAGCCCATGAGGACTTCCCCCGCTCTGCGTGCCGCCGCCCTCGCCGCCACCACCGCCGTGCTGCTCCCGCTGGCCGGCTGTTCGGACGGCGACGGAGGAGGGGAGGGCCGCTCGACCCCCACCGGGGCCTCGACCGCCTCCCCCACCGCCACCTCCGAGGAGCTGGCGACGCAGAAGCTGGAGTGGGCGCCCTGCCCGGCGCCGAACGTCGCGCAGGGAGGTGGTGAGTCGCCCTCGCCGCTGCCCGGCGGCACGGTCTGGGAGTGCTCGTTCATGGACGTACCGCTGGACTACGCGGAGCCGGACGGCCGGACCATCGAGCTGGCGCTGGTCCGGGGGAAGGCCAGGGACCAGAAGCGGCGGATCGGGTCGCTCCTGTTCAACTTCGGCGGACCCGGCGCCTCCGGGGTGGCGACACTGCCGGCCCTGGGCGCGGACTACGACCGGCTGCGCGCCCGCTACGACCTGGTGAGCTTCGACCCGCGCGGGGTGGGGCGCAGCGCGGGCGTGGAGTGCGCGGACGACGCCCAGCTGGACGCCCTCTACCAGGAGGACGCCACACCGGACGACGCGGCGGAGGAGAAGGAGTTCGTCCAGGGCCAGAAGGACTTCATCGGCACCTGCAAGGAGAACTCGGGCGCCGAACTCCCCTACGTGGGGACGACGAACGCCGCCCGCGACATGGACCTGATGCGTACGGTCCTCGGTGACGACAAGCTGCACTACTTCGGCATCTCCTACGGCACCGAGCTGGGCGGGGTCTACGCCCACCTCTACCCGGACAAGGTCGGCCGGGCGGTCTTCGACGCGGTCGTCGACCCGACCAAGGACGCCGAGCAGTCCTCGCTCGGCCAGGCCCAGGGGTTCCAGCTCGCCCTCGACAACTTCACCAGGAACTGCGCGGACCGCGGCGACGCGTGCGCCCTGCCCGGCGCCACCGGCCAGGAGGTCCAGGAGTGGATCGCCGGCCTCCTGGCCCAGTTGGAGAAGGAGCCGATCGACGGGCTCGGAGACCGGCCGCTCACCCAGACGCTCGCCACCACCGGTATCGCCTCCGCGCTCTACTCCAAGGAGACCTGGCCGCTGCTGGAACAGGGGCTGGACGAGGCCGAGGGCGGAAACGGCGCCCTGCTGCTCGCACTGGCCGACTCGATGAACGGCCGCTCCGAGGACGGCCGCTACGACAACTCCAACGCCGCCAACATCGCGATCAACTGCGCCGACGGCAGGCAGCGCTTCACCCTGGAGCAGACGAAGGCGGCCCTGCCGGCCTTCCGCGAGGCGTCCCCGGTCTTCGGGGAGTATCTGGGCTGGGGGCTCATGAGCTGCACCGGCTGGCCGGTCGCGGGCGCCTGGGAGACCCCGGACGTCAGCGCCCCCGGCTCCGCTCCGATCCTCGTCATCGGCAACACCGGCGACCCGGCCACCCCCTATGCGGGCGCCAAGGCGATGGTGGAGCAGCTCGGTACGGGCGTGGGCGTCGAGCTGACGTACAAGGGCGAGGGCCACGGCGCGTACAACAGCAAGAACGCGTGCGTGCAGCGGGCCGTGGACGGCTACCTCCTGAACGGTACGGTGCCGAAGTCCGGCACGGTCTGCGAGTGACGGCCTCCCGTCTCCCCCGCTCCGACTCCAACGACCGGCCCTCCCTGTCCCCGACGCGCTGTCAGAGGTGCCGACTAGCATGACGGGACAGAGCACACGCCCGTCGCGTCACCACCGGCTGCGGGCCTCGGGGAGGGGAGCCGGACCATGCGTGACCGTCGGAGGGGCCGCCGGAGAGCTGTTCGGGCCGGGGCGGCCCTGCTGGCCGCGGGGCTGCTCGCCGGGTGCGGTCTGCTGGGTACGGAGCCGGAGCCGGACGCGACCACGGACGGCCGCCCCCGTGCCACCTCCGCCTCCCCCTCCCCTGAGCCGAAGGACACGCCCAAGTCCCCGGCCCTGCCCGCCTCCCTCACCTCCCAGCGCCCGGACTGGAAGCGCTGCGCGGCCCCGCCGGGCGGCAGGGCGCCCGGTTCCGACTGGCGCTGCACGAGCGTGGAGGTGCCGCTGGACTACAGGAAGCCGTCCGGGGAGACCATCGCCATCGCGCTGATCCGCAAGGAGGCCCGCGACAAGGACCGGCGGATCGGCTCGCTGCTGTTCAACTTCGGCGGCCCCGGCGGATCGGGTGTCGACATACTGCCGCGCGCGGCCGGTTCGTACGGCAAGCTCAACTCCCGCTACGACCTGGTGGGGTTCGATCCGCGCGGGGTCGCGGCCAGCTCCGGGGTGCGCTGCCGCACCGACGAGGAGCAGGAGCGGGCCTTCCGCACGGTGGACCTGACCCCGGACACGGCGGCCGAGGAGGCGGCGTTCGTCAAGGACGGCGCGGACTTCGGCGCGGGGTGCGAGCGCCGCTCGGGCACGGTGCTGCCCCATGTCGGCACGTCCAACGCCGCCCGCGACCTGGATCTGATCCGCCAGGTCCTCGGTGACGACAAGCTGTCGTATCTCGGCTTCTCGTACGGTACGGAGCTGGGCGGGACGTACGCGCACCTCTTCCCGCACCACGTGGGGCGCGTCGTCCTGGACGCGGTGATCGACCCGACCGCCGACGGCATAGGGCACGCCCGCAACCAGGCGACGGGGTTCCAGCGGGCCCTGGAGAACTACCTCAAGGACCGCGGCCAGGACCCGAAGGCGGGCTCGGAGCGGATCGCCCGGCTGCTGGCCCGGCTCGACGAGAAGCCGCTGCCGACCTCGTCGGGCCGTGAGCTGACCGAGTCCCTCGCCATCACGGGCATCGTCACGCCGCTCTACTCGCAGCACAACTGGCCCGAGCTGACGGCTGCCCTGGACGAGGCGGAGAACAAGGGCACGGGCGACGGTCTGCTCCGCCTCGCCGACTCGTACAACGGGCGCGACGGGAACGGGCGTTACGACACCCAGGCGCACTCCCAGCGGGCGATCTCCTGCGCCGACTCCAAGGCCCGTCCCACGGTGGACGGGGCCCGCGCGCTGCTGCCCGAATTCCGCGGGCTCTCCCCGGTGTTCGGGCCGTTCCTGGCCTGGGACACGGCGGGCTGGTGCGCCCAGTGGCCGGTCGACGGGGAGCGTGACACACCGGAGGCCAGTGCGCCGGGGGCCGCCCCGATCCTGGTCATCGGCACGACCGGCGACCCGGCCACGCCGTACGAGGGGGCGCGGCGGATGGCGGACGAGCTGGGCAAGGGCGTCGGCATCATGGTCACCAACAAGGGCGAGGGGCACGGGGCGTACGGCGAGAGCCCGTGCGTGACCTCGACCGTGGACACGTACTTCCTGGACGGGAAGGTTCCGGACGACGGCCTGACCTGCGGGTGACAGGCCGGGGCCGGTCCGCCTGGGCCCGTCGCCCGGCCCACGGCGAAGGGGCCGGTCCACACCAGGTGGACCGGCCCCTTCGCCGTACGAGCAGTACGGCAGAGGTGCAAGCAGGCTTCAGTAGACGGGCTTCTCGGGCTCGATCTGGTTGACCCAGCCGATCACGCCGCCGCCCACGTGCACCGAGTCGGCGAAGCCCGCCGACTTGAGGACCGCGAGGACCTCGGCGCTGCGGACACCCGTCTTGCAGTGCAGGACGATACGGCGGTCCTGCGGGAGGTCCTGAAGGGCGGCGCCCATGAGGAACTCGTTCTTCGGGACCAGCTTCGCGCCCGGGATGGAGACGATCTCGTACTCGTTCGGCTCGCGGACGTCGATGATCTCGATCTTCTCGTCCCCGTCGATCCACTCCTTGAGCTGCTTGGGAGTGATCGTGGAGCCGGCCGCCGCCTCCTGGGCCTCCTCGGAGACGACGCCGCAGAAGGCCTCGTAGTCGATGAGTTCGGTAACGGTCGGGTTCTCGCCGCAGACCGCGCAGTCGGGGTCCTTGCGGACCTTGACCTGGCGGTACTGCATCTCCAGGGCGTCGTAGATCATCAGCCGGCCGACCAGCGGGTCACCGATGCCGGCGAGCAGCTTGATCGCCTCGGTCACCTGGATCGAGCCGACCGACGCGCAGAGCACGCCCAGCACGCCGCCCTCGGCGCAGGAGGGGACCATGCCCGGCGGCGGGGGCTCCGGGTAGAGGCAGCGGTAGCAGGGGCCGTGCTCGGACCAGAACACCGAGGCCTGGCCGTCGAAGCGGTAGATCGAGCCCCAGACGTACGGCTTCTTCAGCAGCACGGCGGCGTCGTTGACCAGATAGCGGGTGGCGAAGTTGTCCGTGCCGTCCACGATCAGGTCGTACTGCGCGAAGATCTCCAGGACGTTGTCGGCCTCGAGCCGCGTCTCGTGAAGGATCACGTCGACATACGGGTTGATGCCCAGCACCGAGTCCTTGGCGGACTGCGCCTTGGACCGGCCGATGTCCGCCTGGCTGTGGATGATCTGGCGCTGCAGGTTCGACTCGTCGACCTCGTCGAACTCGATGATGCCCAGCGTGCCGACCCCGGCCGCGGCCAGGTACATCAGGGCCGGTGAGCCGAGACCGCCGGCGCCCACACAGAGCACCTTCGCGTTCTTCAGGCGCTTCTGGCCGTCCATCCCGACATCCGGGATGATCAGGTGGCGGGAGTACCTGCGGACCTCGTCGACGGTGAGCTCGGCGGCTGGCTCGACCAGGGGTGGCAGCGACACAGGAACCTCAACAATGCAGGTGGTCGGATTTACGTACATCGACTGCGCGTACATCGACTACGTACGGTTGTTCTTCCGGTAACACTGCCACGCCCCTTCTCATTCCGAGATACCAGGTCCGATCCGCGAGACGATTTCGTCCCAGTACCTGGGCAGCGCCGCGAATGGATCGGTTTGTCCGCTCCGTCCGTCCCGGTCCGTGAAGAAGATCGTCCCGGCGCCCTGCCAGCGGGCGACGCGCATCGCCTCGTCGAGATGGGTGCGGGGCACCCCGTGGACGAAGTGCGCGAACCGGCCGGGCGGATAGTCCGCCGTCCACTCGGCCACCTGTGACCAGCGGTAGTCGGTCCACGGGCCCTGGAAGGTGACCAGTTGGTCGGCCGCCTCCGCGTAGCCGGGGTGCGGGTGGGTGCCGTGGCCGAGGACGAGGTGCCCGCCGCCGTCCGCGCTGTCGCTCTCCGCCAGCAGCGCGTGGAGGGTGCCGGTGAGCCGCCGGACGGCGGGCAGCCCGGCCCGCTCGGTGGGGCAGCGCGCCAAGTAGAAGCCGCCGACCCGGTACCAGTCGATGAAGGACCGGGCGTCCGCGATCAGCTCGTCGAACGGCCGCTCGCCGTGGGCCAGATCGAGATGGCCGAGGAGCCGGCCGCCGCAGGCGCGTACGGAGTCGTCCGGCTCCTCGCCGTGCAGCGCGCGCTCCCGGGCGTTGCGGAGCCGCCCGGCCGCCTCCAGGCAGTGCGGGTCGGGCCGGGTGCCGGGGCCGTCGGCGATGTTGAGGACGGCCCAGTGGAGCGGGGTGCCGGGGCGGACCAGCTCGGCCCACTCGGTGGGGGCCAGCAGCGGATGGGCGTAGCCGGGGACGCCGAAGCCGAGCTGTTCGCCGCCCGCGGTCCTGCGGGTGTCGGCGGGGGCGGTCAGATACGGCACGCCGCCTCCATCCAGATGTCCGCGAGCGACTCCTCCAGGTTGATCCGGGGGCGCCAGCCGAGCCGGTCCCGGGCGGTGCGGACATCGGCCTGCTGCCACGCCCCGCAGCCGTCCGGGTAGGGGGAGGGGGTCGCGGAGAGGTGCTCCATCACCGACTCGGCGGAGGTGCGCGGGGCACCGATGGGCAGACGCGGAGGGGGCGAGTCCAGTTCATGGAGCGCGCCCGCGTACCCGGCCACCCGCGCCAGTACGGCGGCGGCGTCCCGGAGCCGGACGGCACGCCCGGTGCCGATGTTGACGACGCCCTGGGCGGCGGAGAGCGAGGCCGCGTGGACGGCCCGCGCCACATCCCGTACGTCGACGAAGTCCCGCTGCACGCCGAGGCCGCTGAGCTTCAGCTCGCCGTCGCCCGCCTGCATGGCCCGGCGCATGGCCTCGGCGAGCCGGCCGAGCGGGGAGCCGGCGGGGGTGCCGGGGCCGACGGGTGAGAAGACCCGGAGCACGACGGCGTCGAGCCCCGAGCCGAGGACCAGCTCGGTGGCGGCGAGCTTGCTGACGCCGTACGGGCCGCCGGGGCGCGGGATGGCGTCCTCGGCGGTGGAGGAGCCGGGCTGAGAGGGGCCGTACTCGGAGGCGCAGCCGACCTGGACGAGCCGGGCCCCGCAGCCGCTGCGGCGCAGGGCCTCGCAGACGGTGGCGACGGCGACGGTGTTGTGGCGGGTCAGCTCCCGGGCACCACCGCGGGTGGCACCCGCGCAGTTGACGACGACTCCGGGGTGGACGGCGTCCAGGAAGCGGGTGAGCGCTCCCGGGCTGCCGCCCGCGAGGTCGAACCGGACGTCGGCGTCGTCGCCGCGTCCGAGGGCCGTGAGGTGGACGGCGGGGTCGGCGAGCAGCCGGTCGGCGACGAAGCGGCCGAGGAATCCGTTGGCTCCGAGCAGCAGCACCCTCATCGCGCACCGCCTCGGTGCCGACGGCGGGCTGCCGGTGCGGGGGACTGGGGGGTCATGGCGGGTTTCTCCTTGTGGATCGGTTCGGTGTGGCGGGTGAGGCCCGCGGCGTCGGCTCCGCGGGAGTGGTGCGGTGGTGCGTTTCGGGGGGGGCGGTCGCGGGGGTACGGGGGCGGGGCCGGTCAGGTCCTCGTGTGGGCGGAGGCCCGGGAGAGGGCGGCGGAGGCGTGGACGAGCAGTCCGAGCGCCGCCGCGCCACAGGCCAGAGCGGGTACGGCTCCGGTGCCGCCCGCCTCGACGAGCGCGTGGACGGGCCGGGCCAGCGGTTCGAGGCCGGGGAGCCGGGCGGCGAGGACGAGGGCGGGCGCCGCGGCCTCCACGGCACAGGCGGCGGCCAGCGCGACCGTGCCCGGCTCGGGCAGTCCGTGCGCGGCGAGCAGCCGGGCCAGGAAGAACAGCACCCCGAGGGCGACGGCCGCGACCGGCGTCCCGTTGCCGCCGAGGCCGAGGTCGGCCAGGTGCAGCAGGGGCAGCAGGGCGCAGAGGAAGAGGGCGACGGCGCCCAGGAGCAGGGGGCGCACTGCCGCACCGAACTCCTCCAGTGCGCGGCTGCCGTCGAGTCTGCGGCGGGCCCGCACGGTGAAGATGTGCGCACACCAGGCCGCCGGGGCGATCGCCGCGGCGAGCCCGAGCAGCGGGGCGGGCGCCGCCTGCCAGGGCCCGTCCGGGCCGCCGCTGATGACCTGGGCGATCAGCTCCTCCCCGTACACCGCGAAGCTCAGGAGCCAGCAGGCGTACAGCCCCGCGCGGCCCGCTCCTTCGGGGGCGCGCAGGGGCCCCCGGCTCAGGCAGAGCCGGAGCGCCAGGCAGGCCAGGAGTACGCCGGTGAGAGTCAGGGCGGCCCGCGCTCCCCCGTCGAGCACCCCTTGGGTGAGCCGGAGGGCCCCGGCGGTGGCGAGACAGGCGGCACCGGGCAGCAGCGCGAGCAGCGTCCACCCGGCGCGGGCCTCGGCCTCGGGGTGCGAGGCCTCGGCCGCCGGCGCGGGGAGAGGGGTACCGGCGGGGGTGCGGGCGTACAGCTCCTCGGCGAGCGCGAAGACGTCCCGGTGGCGGTAGCGGGCGGCGGACCGGTCGGTGAGCCCGTGGGCCTCCAGCCCGGCGGCGATCTCCAACGGGCTGACGGCCCGTTCGCAGAGGGCGCGGTGGTGGTGCATCAGCGACTTCACGGGGTCGGCGGGACCCCGGCGCACCGGTGCGCCGGGCCGGTGCTGAATGCCGCGCCCGCCGCGTGCCGGAATCTCGGCGGGGCGGAGGGGGACGGGGGCGTGCGTGCCGGGGTCGGGGTCGGTGGTGACGGGGGCCGGGGCGGTGGCGGTGGTGTCCGCGGGCACGGCGGGGTCGGCGGCCTCGGCAGGCTCGGTGACGAGGTCGGCGACAGGCTCGGAGGCGCCCGCAGCGCCGGCAGCGGTCGGGGCGGTGTCGGCAGGCACCGTGGCGTCCTCTCCGTGGTCGGGGCCGGTCGGTCGGTCACGCATCGCCTTCCCCCCGTCCACTGGCGGCGGGCGCGCAGACACGCACGGGCTCCCGGCCCTGCTCCGACGCACGCCTCGGCGCCCCGGCGGCCACGCACTCGTCGGCCGTCTGCGGACCGCGCCCCACTTCCCCGGCCACCGCACGCCGCCCGGCCCCGGCACGGGCCTCGGTCACCACGCGCTCCTCAGCCGTCGCACGCCCCTCGGCCGCCGGAGCCTCCCCCGCGTCCTCCCCCACCGTGCACTCCGACCCGTCCACCGCTGCGGCAGCGGACCGGTCCGGTCCGGTCACCGGGGCCTGGGGCCGGGTCCAGGTCCCGGGAAGCCGGGCCTCCGGTGGAGTGCCGAAGAGGAGGGGGGCGCCGTCGGGCTCCCTCCGGGCCGGGGCACGCGAGATCAGCTCCAGGTAAATGCCGCGAAATGCCGCGAGGTTCTGTTCGGCGGTGAAGAGTTCGAGCGCGCGGGCCCGCGCCGCCGCCCCCAGGCGCGCCCGGCGCTCGGGGTCGCGCAGCAGCGCGGTGCAGGCGTCCGCGAGCGCCCGGGGGTTGCGCGGGGGCACCACCAGGCCGGTGCCGCCGATGACTTCGACGACGGCTCCGACGTCCGTGGAGACCGTGGCCCGGCCGCAGAACATGGACTCGACGAGGCTGATCGGGAAGCCTTCGACGACGCTGGAGAGGACGGCCACACCGCCCGCCGCGTAGGCCTCCGCCAGGTCGGGGATCTCGGGGCCGCCGATCTCCTCGAAGGTGACCGGGCTGACTCCCTCGGCGTGGACGCCGGTGGCCTCGTCGGGGAAGAGTTGGGCGGCCAGCGCCCGGCAGTGCGCGAGGTACGTGGCGGCCTCCTCGCCCTCCGCCGGTGCGCCGAAGATCCGCAGCAGGGCGTCCGGTTCGGCGCGGCGAACCTCGGCGAAGGCGTGGAGCAGGGCGATCAGGTCCTTGGCGGGCTCGATCCGGCCGACCCAGACCAGAGTGTCCGGGCCTCCCTGGTCGTCGTGCTCACCGACCCGGGCGAACCGCTCGGCCGCCATGCCCGGGTAGACCGTGCGCTGCTTGGCCGGGTCCGCGCCGCACCGCTGCTGCCAGCGGCGGACGTGGGTGTTGCCGGAGACGACGAGTGCGGCCTGCCGGTAGACCTCGGCGGCCAGCAGGGCGTGGAAGTTGGCGAGGAGGGCGCGTACGGAAGCACCGAAGGGCGCTGCCGGCGCGGCCAGGTAGTGCGCCCGGAGCTGCACAGCGTGCTCGGTGATGAGCAGCGGCACCCCGAAGAAGCGTTTGGCCAGCAGCCCCGGAATCGCGGCCGCCCCGCCCGAGGCCGCATGGCAGAGGTCGACCGCGCCGAGGCCCTCGGGGTCGTACCAGTCGAGCGAGAGCGGACGCAGGAGGCGCTCCAGCTCGGCGGCGAAGGCGAGGTGGTCCACGACGGTGGCGCTCCGCACGATACGGCCGGCGCCGCGGGCGCGGGAGGCGGCCTCCAGGATCCGTACGGTGGTCTCGGAACGCAGGGCGAGGTGGAGTCCGCCGCGCTCGCGGGCCAGCTCGGCCAGGCCGTAGAAGCCCTCGGTGAAGAGTTCGGCGCCGGGCCCTCCGTCGGCGGCGGGGTCGGCGCCGGCGTCCTCGGTGGCGCAGACGGCGGTGGCGAGGGCCGTCAGGTGGGCGGTGAAGCGCCTGCGGTCGCGCCGCCCGTAGGAGACGCCCCCGCCGGTCACCAGGCGGGCCAGCAGGCCGCGTTCACCGCTGCCGCGCAGGGTGCCGTCCTCCGGCGTCCAGAGCGGCGCGGTCCGCACCCGGCTGACGTGGTGGGGCAGCCTGACCCACCCCTGGTCCTCCTGGTCGGCGGAGCGGCTCAGCGCGAAGAGGTCGAACTCGTGCGGCAGGCCGCGCACCAACCGGTCGCACCAGAGTCCGGACTCACCGTTCACATACGGGTAGCCACCCTCCGTGAGCAGTCCGATCCGCACGAGCGCACCCCCGATCTCCCTTGTGGACGGCCGCCGTTGGAACGGCGACTCGCAGCGGGACGACCGTAAGCGGATACGCCGGTGGGGGGGGGGGGGGGGGGGGGGGGGGGGGGGGGGGGGGGGGGGGGGGGGGGGGGGGGGGGGGGGGGGGGGGGGGGGGGGGGGGGGGTGGGGAGTGGGGGGGGGTGGGGGGGGGGTGG
>NZ_JBWKCM010000045.1:27954-32475 GCF_056436485.1 Streptomyces sp. NPDC043746
CCTCTCGCGCAGAGGGGGAAGACACGAGGCAGGGTCGATGGCGGACCACCGCCCTTCTCCCCCCCCCCCCCACCGAAAGGGGTGAACCGTCGTAACTTTCCCACCCTCGTCGCGTTCCGTCGCGATAAGGCGGTCTGCTGTCACGGAGGGTCAGGCTTCGGCCAGCCCCTTGCCCAGGGCCCGGCGGACCGCCGTGAGCCCGGGATCGGGCGCGGGAACGGCGGCCGGCGGCTGTTTCGCGTACGGCTCGCGGGGTCCTCGTACCCCTGATCGCCCGTCGGACGGGCGCCGACGGGAGAGAACGCCGGCTGCGCGGTACCCGGTCACGCCGAGAAGCGTCGGCTCAGGGCGGTGAGCTCGAAGGGTGCGGGGCCGCGTGGCACGCGCAAGGGCACGAACGGCCGCCCTGATCCCTGCCGGAGCGCATCAAAACGGCCGTCCTGTAACGACAGATGTCGTCAACTGTCCGGGTACGCCCAGGGGTTGGGCTTGCACTTGATTCCGTCGATGTCGAGGGTCTTCGTCTGCTGCTGCATCACGGGAGCCAGCGCACCGGGCGTGCGGCAGCTCACATGGTTGTGTCCGAGCCGGTGGCCGACTTCGTGGTTGATGAGCATCTGACGGTAGGCCAGCAGATTCTTCGGGCCGAAGGTGGCGGAACCCTGCGCCCAGCGATAAGCGTTGATCATCACGCGGTCGGTCGAGGCGGAATCGCACGAGACGTTGTCGACCGTGGTGTCCAGACCGGATTTCGCACACCATTCACCGGTCGTTCCGGGGCTGGCGAGCGTGATCACGAAGTCGGGGTGCCCCGAGGAGATCCGCTCGAAGGTCATCGCGCCGTTGTGCGCCCAGCTCCGGTTGTCGTTCAGCGTCTTCTGGACGGCCTCGGCGAAGAGACCGGCATCGAGGGAGAGCCCCTTCTCGACATCGATCCGGTAGCGGTGCTTCTGTCCCTTGCCGGGCGCCTTCGCCAGTCCGGGGACGGCTTCGAACTCCCCGGTCGCCTTCAGGTCCGCGGCGAGCGGATAGGGCTGCGCCATCTTCTCCGCGTACGACAGGGGCTTGACCTCGGGCGGCCTGCTCGCGGGGTGCTCGGGGGTGGGGCGGGCGTCCGAGCGCGAGGCGCCGTCGCCGCCGCCCCGTTCGACGCCCGCCGACCGGGAGGCGGCGGCCTCTCGGTCGGCGGAGTCGTCGGCGACCTGTCCGGCCACCACGACCGCGAGGACGGTCGTCACGGCGGCCGCGGCGACCCCGGTGCAGGTCCGCCCCCGGTTCCCCTTGGGTCCGGGCCGCTCGGGGGATGTGGCGCACGGGCCGCCCTCCGGCCCTTTCGGGGCACCCGCGTCGGGCGAGACGGCCGGGGCGGGCGCCTCGTCGCCGAAGGCCCCGTCGAAGGCGTCGACGAACTCCCGGCGCGGACCCGGCATCGCGCCGGGCCCGGCGGCCGGCTGCCGCGTGGTCCGGCCGCCGGCGGCGACCCGCTGGGCGGACGCCTGACGCGCCACGGCCTGCTCCCGGGCGGCGGCTTCGTAGTCCTGACCTGGACCGCGCCCCTCATCAGGGGCCCGGTCGCGCCCCGGCCTCTGGTCCTGGCGCCCGGGAGCGCCGTACGGCTGGGCGTACGGCGTCGCGTGCTGCTGGGCGTACGCCGGTCCGGTCCCCCAGCCGCCGCCCGGCTCGTGGTTCTCGGGGTGGCCGCCGCGCACCTGGGGGGCGTCCTGGAAGGGTGCGGGCCTCTCGGCCGGGGGCACCGGCCCCTGGCGCCTGCGCCGACCGGTACCGGGGGCGGACCGGGGTACGGCGGGCCGGACGCCCTGCTCCGCCGCCGCGGCGTCCGGGCGGGTGGCCTCGGGGCCCTTTCGGCTGTGTCGTCCCACGCCCCGGATCAGCTCCCGCCGCAATCGTCCAGCAGTTCCCGGAACGCCTGGGCGACCGCCTCCGGGTACTCCATCATCGCCACGTGCCCCGCGTCGGGCAGGGTCAGCAGCCGGGCGTCGCGGAAGGCCGCGGACGCCCTGCGTGCCATCCGGTACGAGACGAGCTGGTCCCGTCCGCCGTACACGAGCTGGGTCGGTGCGAGCACCCGCTCGGCCTGGCGCCACAGTCCGTGCTGGCCGCCCAGGGTGTACGCGTCCACGATGCCCCGGGCCGAACGCGCCATCGCGTCCCAGAAGTACGGCAGCTCCAGCCGACGCTCCATCTCGGCCACCGCGTTGCGGAAGCCTTCGTCGGAGACCCGTGCCGGATCGCCGTAACAGAGTGCCATGACTCCGCGGGTCCGCTGCTCCGCCGTCCAGTCCTTCGTGAGTCGGGCGAACAGGGAAGCGACCCCCGGCACCGCCAGGAGACCCGTCGGCACCGCCGGGCGCTGGACCCGCCACTCGGGCAGCGCGGGCGAGACGAGGGTGAGGGTGCGCACGAGGTCGGGGCGGACGGCTGCCACCCGGGTGGCGACCGCGCCGCCCAGGGAGTTGCCGAACAGGTGGACAGGGCCGCGTTCACCCGCGTCGAGCAGCCGGATCACCGCACGGGCGTGCCCGGTGACCGAGTAGTTGCCGTCGTCCGGCGGCGGCGAGTCACCGAATCCGGGCAGATCGACGGCGTCGGGGGCGACGACGTCCGCCAGCAGCGGCATCAGCGCCGACCAGTTCTGCGAGGAGCCGCCGAGCCCGTGCACGAAGAGCGCGGGGGGCAGTCCCTCCCGGCCCGCGGGCCGGGAGCGGATGGCCAGGGTGAGCCCCGGCAGGGCCACCGAACGCAGCCGCTCGCCCTCGGCGACCCGGACGGCGCCGACCGTGGGAGCCGCCGCTGCGGCGACGGCCGGGGCACCCGGCAGCTCGGTCGAAGACATGCGGCAATGTTACGAGACGATCACGCACCAGTTCATGTGTTCGCGGTCACAGGCCGCATCGCGGGGTAGGAGTGTTGCTCCTACGCTGCAAAGGGAGCAGCTTCGAGGGGAAGAGAGGGAGCCACCGATGACGGTCGACCCGAGCGAGCCGGACACCTTCACGGACGACGAGCCGCGGCCCTCCGGCCCGGAGACCCCGGAGGCGGACGCCGCCGAACAGCGCAGGGACGTCCGACCCGAGAACGACGAGCGGCTGGAGGACGCCGACCTGGCCGCCGCCGACGAGGCCGATGTGGCCGAACAGCGCAGGGTGATCCCGCTGGACGAGGACGACTACCGGTAGGCCGGGGTGATTGCCGACGGAACGCCCCGCTTTGCCCATGACCTCGGAGAACTGCGGCTTCCGCAGCCGTCCGGTACGTGAAATTCTGCGTCCGCGCCGCGCGCACCGGGGTTACCCAAAAGTACGATGGCTGTACGGCGCGGCGTGTACGGATCGGCTGTGCTGGAACACACATTTGGGAGGCGGCGTGAGCGCCATCGAGCAGACAGAGGCAGCGCGCCCGCGGGGCACGCGCCTTCCCCGCCGCGCCCGACGCAATCAGCTTCTGGGCGCCGCGCAGGAGGTCTTTGTCGCACAGGGCTACCACTCCGCCGCGATGGACGACATCGCCGAGCGCGCCGGGGTGAGCAAGCCGGTGCTCTACCAGCACTTCCCCGGGAAGCTGGAGCTCTATCTGGCCCTTCTGGACCAGCACTGCGAGTCGCTCCTCCAGGCCGTGGTGACGGCGCTGGCGTCGACGACCGACAACAAGTTGCGCGTCGAGGCGACCATGGACGCCTATTTCGCCTACGTGGAGGACGAGGGCGGCGCCTTCCGGCTGGTCTTCGAGTCGGACCTGACCAACGAGCCCGCCGTGCGCGAGCGGGTGGACCGGGTCTCCCTCCAGTGCGCCGAGGCGATCTCCGACGTGATCGCCGGGGACACGGGGCTCTCCAAGGACGAGTCGATGCTCCTGGCGGTCGGGCTCGGCGGCGTGTCACAGGTGGTGGCGCGCTACTGGCTCTCCAGCGGCTCCAGCGTCCCGCGCGACACGGCGGTGCAGCTGCTCACCTCGCTGGCCTGGCGGGGCATCGCGGGCTTCCCGCTGCACGGCGTCGAGCAGCACTGACCCCCGTTCCGGCCGGATCCCGGAGCGTGTTCGCTGCGGGCGATGCCGCTCGGACCGTGAGGCGTGCTCCCACCGGGCTAATGTGGCTGCGTACGGCGCGGTTCGCCGCGCAGGGACTGACCGTCGGAGGGACATAGCCGTGGAGGTCAAGATCGGGGTGCAGCACACGCCCCGCGAGATCGTTCTGGAGAGCGGGCTTTCCGCCGAGGACGTCGAGAGCGCGGTCGCCGCTGCACTGGGCGGCAAGGCGGAGCTGCTGAGCCTCACGGACGACAAGGGCCGCAAGGTCCTGGTGCCGGCCGACCGCATCGCGTACGTGGAGATCGGTGAGCCGACCACCCGGCGTGTGGGGTTCGGCGCGCTGTAGTCCTCTGGACGCGGTGGGCTGGTGAGCACGGGAGCGGGGGGGGGGGGGGGGGGGGGGGGGGGGGGGGGGGGGGGGGGGGGGGGGGGGGGGGGGGGGGGGGGGGGGGGGGGGGGGGGGGGGGGGGGGGG
>NZ_JBWKCM010000046.1:0-31958 GCF_056436485.1 Streptomyces sp. NPDC043746
CCCCCCCCCCCCCCCCCCCCCCCCCCTCCCCCCCCCCCCCCCCCCCCCCCCCCCCCCCCCCCCCCCCCCCCCCCCCCCCCCCCCCCCCCCCCCCCACCCGCGTACGGGAGAAGTACGCACGGAAGAAGTACGGAAAGCGTCAGCAGCCGAGCAGGCGGGCGCCGAGGTACGCCTGGATCTGGTCCAGGGAGACGCGCTCCTGCTTCATCGTGTCGCGCTCGCGCACGGTCACCGCGTTGTCGTCGAGGGTGTCGAAGTCGACGGTGACGCAGAACGGGGTACCGATCTCGTCCTGGCGGCGGTAGCGGCGGCCGATGGCGCCCGCGTCGTCGAACTCGATGTTCCAGTTCTTGCGGAGGTCCGCCGCCAGGCCCTTGGCCTTCGGGGAGAGCTGCGGGTTGCGGGAGAGCGGCAGGACCGCGACCTTGACCGGGGCGAGGCGGTGGTCGAGGCGCATCACGGTGCGCTTCTCCATGACGCCCTTGGCGTTGGGGGCCTCGTCCTCGACGTAGGCGTCGAGCAGGAACGCCAGCATCGCGCGGCCGACACCGGCCGCCGGCTCGATGACGTACGGCGTCCAGCGCTCGTTGGCCTCCTGGTCGTAGTAGACGAGGTCGGTGCCGGAGGCCTCGGAGTGCGCCTTGAGGTCGTAGTCGGTGCGGTTGGCGACACCCTCCAGCTCGCCCCACTCGCTGCCGCCGAAGCGGAAGCGGTACTCGATGTCGGCGGTGCGCTTGGAGTAGTGGGAGAGCTTCTCCTTCGGGTGCTCGTACCAGCGCATGTTCTCCTCGCGCATGCCGAGGTCCGTGTACCAGTTCCAGCGCTGGTCCATCCAGTACTGCTGCCACTCCTCGTCCTCGCCCGGCTTGACGAAGAACTCCATCTCCATCTGCTCGAACTCACGGGTCCGGAAGATGAAGTTGCCCGGAGTGATCTCGTTCCGGAAGGACTTGCCCATCTGCGCGATGCCGAACGGCGGCTTCTTGCGCGACGTCTGCTGCACCTGGCCGAAGTTGGTGAAGATGCCCTGGGCGGTCTCGGGGCGCAGGTAGGCGACCGAGCCGGAGTCCTGGGTCGGGCCGAGGTGGGTGGAGAGCAGACCCGAGAACTGCTTGGGCTCGGTGAAGGTGCCCTTGTTGCCGCAGTTGGGGCAGTTGAGGTCGGCGAGGCCGTTGACCGGGGGCTTGCCGTGCTTGTCCTCGTACGCCTCCTCCAGGTGGTCCGCGCGGTAGCGCTTGTGGCAGGAGGTGCACTCGGTCAGCGGGTCCGAGAAGGTGGCGACGTGGCCGGAGGCGACCCAGACCTCGGGGGCCAGGATGACCGACGAGTCGATGCCGACCACGTCCTCGCGCGCGGTGACCATGTAGCGCCACCACTGGCGCTTCAGGTTCTCCTTCATCTCGACGCCCAGCGGCCCGTAGTCCCAGGCGGCACGCTGACCGCCGTAGATCTCGCTGCAGGGGTAGACGAAGCCACGGCGCTTGCTCAGGCTGACGATGGTGTCGATCTTGTCGGCGGCCACGGTGCTCTCTTCATACGACGATGGAAACAAGGACAGGTGCGGCGCGAAGCGCCTCGTGGGGGGTGGTGGTCGGGAGACGGGCGGGCGAATGGTTCAGGTTACCGGCGCGCGCACCCCCTGGATCAAATCGGTGGTGGGGCACGGAACCCCGGCGGCTCCCCTATGTGA
Organism: Streptomyces sp. NPDC043746; assembly: GCF_056436485.1. Lineage (NCBI taxonomy): Bacteria > Bacillati > Actinomycetota > Actinomycetes > Kitasatosporales > Streptomycetaceae > Streptomyces > Streptomyces sp. NPDC043746. The sequence continues at coordinate 1,691 of NZ_JBWKCM010000046.1, forward strand.
CCTTCCGGGCATCTCATCAGACTTGTTGACAATCGTTTCCAGTTTTGTTGAAAATGACAGTCATGAACGTACGTCGTCTGATACCCACCACCGCCGTCGCCGGAGCAGTCGTGCTCGGCCTGACCGCTCTCTCGGCCTGCTCCACCTCCGACACGGCGGACGGGGGCAACGGAAGCGGCGGCGGTGACAAGCTGAAGGTGACGGCGTCCTTCTACCCGATGCAGTTCCTGGCCGAGCGGATCGGCGGCGAGCACGTCGCGGTCACCAGCCTCACCAAGCCGGGGGTCGAGCCGCACGACCTGGAGCTCACCCCGCGCCAGATCGGCGCCATCAGCGACTCCGACTACGTGCTCTACCTCAAGGGCATCCAGCCCGCCGTGGACGACGCGATCGTGCAGTCCGGTGTGAAGAACACCGTCGACGCCGCGACCCTCACCACGCTGGAGGACCACGGAGCCGAGGTCGACGGCCACGGCCACGGCCACGAGGGCGAAGAGGGCCACGGCCACGAGGACGAGCACGGCCACGAGGACGAGGCCCACGGGGAGCACTCCGAGGACGACGGCCACAACCACGGCCAGGACGGCGGCGCCGACCCGCACATCTGGCTGGACCCGGTGAAGTACGCCGAGGTCGCCCAGGGCGTCGGCAAGTCCCTGGAGAAGGCCGACCCGGACCACGCGGCCGACTACAGGAAGAACACCGAGGCCCTCGTCACCGAGCTGAACAAGCTCGACAAGGCCTACGAGAGCGGGCTGAAGAACACCGCCACCAAGACCTTCATCACCACCCACTCCGCCTTCGGCTACCTCGCCGAGCGCTACGGGCTCACCCAGCAGGGCATCGCGGGCATCGACCCGGAGGCCGAGCCGAGCCCGGCCCGGATCAAGGAGCTGCACACCATCGCGGCGAAGGAGAAGGCCACCACGGTCTTCTTCGAGACGCTCGCCAGCGACAAGACCGCGAAGACCCTCGCGAAGGACACCGGGCTGAGGACCGACGTCCTGGACCCGCTGGAGGGGATCACGAAGAAGTCCAAGGGCGCTGACTACATCGAGGTCATGGAGTCCAACCTCGCCGCGTTGCAGAAGGCACTCGGCGCCAAGTGACCCGCACCACCCGCACCACCTGTGACGTTCGGATCGGAGGCGCTCATGCCGGAGCGTGAGAACAGCACCCGCGAGCCCGTGGTCAGCCTGCGCGGCGCCACGGCCACGCTCGGCGCACGCCCCGTGCTCCGCGGGGTGGACCTCACCGTGCGCCGCGGCGAGGTGGTCGCCCTGCTCGGCGCCAACGGGTCCGGCAAGTCCACCGCCGTCCGGTCCGCGATCGGCCAGGTCCCGCTGACCGGCGGCACCGTCGAGCTGTTCGGCACCGAGCTGCGGCGCTTCCGGCAGTGGGGCCGGATCGGTTACGTACCGCAGCGCACCACTGCGGCCGGCGGGGTGCCCGCCACCATCCGCGAGGTCGTCGCCTCCGGCCGGCTCTCCCGTACGCGGCTGCGGTGGCCCGGGAAGGCGGACCGGGCGGCCGTGGAGCGGGCCATCGGGCTGGTGGGCCTCGCCGACCGCGCCAAGGACTCCGTGAGCGCCCTGTCGGGCGGCCAGCACCAGCGGGTCCTGATCGCCCGCGCGCTGGCCGCCGAGCCGGAGTTGCTGATCATGGACGAGCCGATGGCCGGGGTGGACCTGGCCAGCCAGGAGGTCCTGGCGGCGACGCTGCGCGAGCAGGTGGCTCTGGGCACCTCCGTGCTGCTGGTGCTGCACGAGCTGGGGCCGCTGGAGCCGCTGATCGACCGGGCCGTGGTGCTGCGCGACGGCTGTGTCACGCACGACGGCCCGCCGCCGGAGGCGCTGGGCCAGCACGCCCTGCCCGGCCACGACCACGTACACCCCCACGCGGCCGCCGAGCCCGTACGGACGGGACTGCTGACCTGATGCTGTTCGAATTCCTGAACCCGCCCTTCATGCAGCGGGCGCTCGTCGCGGCCGTCCTGGTCGGCATCACCGCGCCCGCCATCGGCATCTACCTGGTCCAGCGCCGGCAGGCCCTGATGGGCGACGGCATCGGCCACATCGCGATGACCGGTGTCGGCCTCGGCTTCCTGCTCTCCACCAGCCCCATCTGGATGGCCACCGCCGTCGCCGTGGCCGGTGCGGTCACCATGGAACTGATCCGCTGGTACGGGCACACGCGCGGCGACCTGGCCCTGGCGATGCTCTTCTACGGGGGCATGGCGGGCGGCGTCATGCTGATCAACCTCTCCGACACCGGCTCCAACGCCAACCTGACCTCGTACCTCTTCGGCTCGCTCTCCACGGTCTCCGATGCGGACGTCGTCGCCATCGCCGTGCTGGCCGCCTTCGTGGTGCTGGTCACCGTGGGGCTGCGGCGGCAGCTGTTCGCCGTCAGCCAGGACGAGGAGTTCGCCCGGGTCACCGGGCTGCCGGTGCGGGTGCTGAACCTGCTGGTCGCCGTCACGGCCGCCGTGACGGTGACCGTCGCGATGCGGGTCGTCGGGCTGCTGCTGGTCAGCGCGCTGATGGTGGTGCCGGTGGCCGCGGCGCAGCAGATCACCAAGTCCTTCAGGGTGACGTTCGTGCTCTCCGTGGTGATCGGTACGGCGGTGACCCTGACCGGCACCGTGACCTCGTACTACCAGGACGTTCCGCCCGGCGCGACGATCGTGCTGCTGGCCATCGCGGTGTTCGTCGCGCTGACCGTGCTCGCGGCTCCGCTCGCGAAGCGGCGGGCCCGGGCGAGCGCGGCGACGGGTGCGGAGTGCACCCTGGAAGTACCGGCGGCCCGCCGGGGCTCGGACGGCGCGCACGTCTGAGACCGTGTGACGCGCACGGGGTGTGACGCGCACGTGGCCGAGTGACGTGCGCGTTTGAGTACGGCGCCCGGGCGGACTGGCACAATGGCCCGACACATGTACGGGCGACACGAGGAGGCACCTGTGGCCACGGCGCCGATCAGTGGCACGAACGCAGCGCCGGTACGCGGCCGGTCCACCCGGCAGCGGGCGGCGGTGGCGGCGGCCCTCGACGAGGTCGACGAGTTCCGCAGCGCCCAGGAGCTGCACGACGTCCTCAAGCACCGCGGCGACTCCGTGGGCCTCACGACGGTCTACCGGACCCTGCAGTCCCTCGCCGACGCGGGTGAGGTCGACGTCCTGCGCACCACCGAGGGCGAGGCCGTCTACCGGCGGTGCTCGACCGACAGCCACCACCATCACCTGGTCTGCCGGCTCTGCGGCAAGGCCGTGGAGGTGGAGGGACCGGCCGTCGAGCAGTGGGCCGAGACGATCGCCGCCCAGCACGGCTACGTCAACGTCGCACACACCGTCGAGATCTTCGGCACCTGTGCGGAGTGCGCCGGAAAGAAGGCGTAAGGGACCTACGGAAGGGGCGGGCCCGGTGCTTCGTGCGCCGGACCCGCCCCTTCCCCGTACTCACTTCGCGGCTTCCGCCTCCTGCGCCCCGCCGAAGCGGCGGTCGCGCTGCGCGTACTCCAGGCAGGCCCGCCAGAGGTCCCGACGGTCGAAATCCGGCCACAGAACGTCCTGGAAGACCATCTCCGCGTACGCGCTCTGCCAGATCAGGTAGTTCGAGGTGCGCTGCTCGCCGCTGGGGCGCACGAAGAGGTCCACGTCCGGCATGTCCGGGTAGTAGACGTACTTCTGGAACGTCTTCTCGTTGACCTTCGACGGGTCGAGCTTCCCGGCCGCCACGTCCTGGGCGATGCGCTGGGCGGCGTCCGCGATCTCGGCGCGGCCGCCGTAGTTGACGCAGAAGTACAGCGTCATCCTGTCGTTGTCCTTGGTCTGCTCCTGGGCGACCTGGAGCTCCTGGACGACGGACTTCCACAGCTTGGGCATGCGGCCCACCCAGCGGATGCGGATGCCGAGTTCGTCCATCTCGTCACGGCGGCGGCGGATCACGTCCCGGTTGAAGTTCATCAGGAACTTCACCTCCTCCGGGGACCGCTTCCAGTTCTCCGTGGAGAAGGCGTAGAGCGAGAGGTTCTTGACGCCCATCTCGATGCACCCCTTGAGGACGTCCATGACGACGCCCTCACCGACCTTGTGGCCCTCGGTGCGGGGTAGCCCCCGTTCCTTGGCCCAGCGGCCGTTGCCGTCCATCACGACGGCGACGTGCTGGGGCACCAGCTCGCCGGGGATCTTCGGCGGCGTCGCGCCCGAGGGGTGCGGCTCGGGGGTCTTGTAGGTGCGCCGGTTACGGCCGCCGAGGATCCCGCGTACTGCCATGAGCTTCTCAGTCTCCCTGTGTCACTTCTTCACGTAACGCGCCGTGCTTCTTCGGGCCCGCGTGGTTCTCCTGAGGCCCCGCGTCACTTCTCCACGTACCGCAGCGAGCGCAGGCCCCGCTCCAGATGCCAGTGCAGATAGGCGGACACCAGCCCGCTGCCCTCCCTGGCATGGCGCGCCTCGCACGCGTCCGCCGTCGCCCAGTCGCCGCTGAGCAGCGCGCTCAGCAGCTCCAGGGCCTGCGCCGAGGGTACGACGCTGCCGGGGACCCGGCAGTCACCGCATATGACGCCCCCCGCCGCGACGGAGAAGAACCGGTTGGGCCCCGGCATCCCGCACTTCGCGCAGTCCTCGAAGCTCGGCGCGTACCCGTTGACGGCCAGCGAGCGCAGCAGGAACGCGTCCAGGATCAGGTGAGGGGCGTGCTCGCCCCGGGCGAGGGTGCGCAGGCCGCCGACGAGGAGCAGATACTGCTGGACGGCGGGTTCGCCCTCGTGGTCGGTGAACCGCTCGGCGGTCTCCAGCATCGCGGTGCCGGCCGTGTAGCGGGCGTAGTCGGCGACGATCCCGCCGCCGTACGGGGCGATGGTCTCGCTCTGGGTGCAGAGCGGCAGCCCGCGGCCGACCAGCTCGCTGCCGCGCGCGAAGAACTGCACGTCGACATGGGAGAACGGCTCCAGCCGGGCACCGAACTTGGACTTGGTGCGGCGCACCCCCCGGGCGACGGCGCGGACCCGGCCGTGACCGCGGGTGAGGATCGTGATGATCCGGTCGGCCTCGCCCAGTTTCTGCGTACGCAGCACGATGCCGTCGTCCCGGAACAAGCTCATGGGCCCATTGTCGCCCACCGGCCCCCGGCGGCGGCAGCGGATCCCGGCAAGCGCTACGAGGGCGTGCGGGCCGCCGCGGCGAGCAGGCGGGCGGTGTCGTCGGCCGGGAGCCGCAGGGCGCCGCCCACCGCCGTCAGGACCTCGCGCTCGGCCGGTCCGTAAGGCCCGTCGGCGAGCGCGATGCGGGCCCCCTGGAGCAGGACCGACTCACGGCCGGTGGTGGCCAGGTGCGGGGCGAGGGGGGCCAGCACCTCGTGCAGCTCGATGGCGAGGGCGGGGCCGCACGCCTCGGCCGTCGGGTCGGCCGCGGTGCCGAACCCGGCGTCGGCGGCGAGCACCTCCACCACGGTGTACAGCTGCTCCTGCGTGCAGTCGTCGAGTCCGGCGTCGCGGACGACCCCGACGGCGGTCTCCAGCACCGTACGGGAGGTGGTCCCGCCGGCCGCGAGGACGGCCAGGGTGACGGTGTGGACGGCCTCCCGGAGCATCGAGGAGAACCGGGTGGTGGTGGGGTGGTCCAGGGCGTCGGGGCCGAAGCGGACGCGGCAGGCGGCGCACTCCACGACGGGTCCCATCTCGCCCCGGCGGGCCAGCGGGATGCCGAGGACGGTGAGCCGGCGGCGGCCGGTGAGGCGGCGGTAGTTGCGGTCGCCGCCGCAGCCGGGGCAGAAGAAGGCCCCGTCGCCGACGGCGTCCCAGACCGTGCGGATGCCGCAGAGGACCGGCCTCAGAGCGCGTCGTCCTTTGGCTGACCGCACGTCGCACACCTCCGTAACGCTCCGGCGACATTGCCGTGTGCTGGACGTGATGTTAGCCACATGCGTGATGTGGCGTCAGTACTCCGGAGGTCACAACCCTCGGATATGGCCGAACCCCGACCGCCCGGAGCGGGCGATCGGGGTTCGGCTCGGCGCTGCCGGGTGTCAGCGGGATGCTCGGTTGACGGCGGAGACGACCGCCTTGAGCGAGGCACGGGTGGTGTTGGCGTCGATGCCGATGCCCCACAGCACCTTGCCGTCGATCGCGCACTCGATGTACGAGGCGGCCTGGGCGGAGGCTCCCTCGCTCATGGTGTGCTCGGTGTAGTCCAGCAGCCGGGCGTCGATGCCGATGGCCTGCAGCGCTTCGAAGAACGCGGAGATCGGGCCGTTGCCCGTGCCGGTCAGGACGGTGTCCGTGCCGTCGACGGTGGCCTCGACGGTCAGGGTGTCCCGGCCGTCGGTGTCGGTGGTGGTCTGGCCGGAGCGCAGCTGGATGCGGCCCCATCGGGCCGCGGTGTCGTCGGCGTTGGGCAGGTACTCGTCCTGGAAGACGGACCAGATCTGGGTCGGGGTGACCTCGCCGCCCTCGGCGTCGGTCTTGGCCTGAATGATCCGGGAGAACTCGATCTGCATCCGGCGCGGCAGGTCCAGCTTGTGGTCGTTCTTCAGGACGTAGGCGATGCCGCCCTTGCCGGACTGGGAGTTGACGCGGATGACGGCCTCGTAGGAGCGGCCGACGTCCTTGGGGTCGATCGGCAGGTACGGCACGGCCCACTCGATGTCGTCCACGCTCCTGCCCTGGGCGGCGGCGTCGGCCTCCATGGCGTCGAAGCCCTTCTTGATGGCGTCCTGGTGGGAGCCGGAGAAGGCGGTGTAGACGAGATCGCCCGCGTACGGGTGGCGGGGGTGGATCTCCATCTGGTTGCAGTACTCGCTGGTGCGGCGGATCTCGTCGATCTGCGAGAAGTCGATCTGCGGGTCCACCCCCTGGGAGAACAGGTTCATGCCCAGCGTGACCAGGTCCACGTTGCCGGTCCGCTCACCCTGGCCGAACAGGCAGCCCTCGATGCGGTCGGCCCCGGCCATGATGGCCAGTTCGGCCGCCGCCACCGCCGTACCCCGGTCGTTGTGCGGGTGGACGGAGAGGCAGACGTGCTCGCGGCGGGTCAGGTTGCGGGACATCCACTCGAAGCGGTCCGCGTGGGTGGAGGGCGTGGAGCGCTCCACGGTGGCGGGCAGGTTCAGGATGATCTCCCGGCCCTCCTCGGGCTGCCAGACGTCGCAGACCGCCTCGCAGACCTCCAGGGCGAAGTCCAGCTCGGTGTCGGTGAAGATCTCCGGGCTGTACTGGTAGCCGAAGATCGTCTCGGGGCCCAGGATCTTCTCCGCGTACTCCATCACCAGCCGCGTCCCGTCCACCGCGATCTGCTTGACCTGCTCCTTCGAACCGCGGAAGACGACGCGGCGGAAGGTGGGAGCGGTGGCGTTGTACAGGTGGACGGTGGCCCGGCGGGCGCCGACCAGCGACTCGACGGTCCGCTCGATCAGCTCCTCGCGGGCCTGGGTCAGGACGGAGATCGTCACGTCCTCGGGGATCGCGCCCTCTTCGATGATGGAGCGCACGAAGGCGAAGTCGGTCTCGCCGGAGGACGGGAAGCCGACCTCGATCTCCTTGTAGCCCATGCGTACGAGCAGATCGAACATCTCGCGCTTGCGGGCGGGGCTCATCGGGTCGATCAGCGCCTGGTTGCCGTCGCGCAGATCGGTGGACAGCCAGCGGGGCGCCACGGTGATCCGGTTGTCCGGCCAGGTGCGGTCGGCGATGTCCACGGCCTCGTAACCGCGGTACTTGTGGACCGGCATCCCGGACGGCTTCTGGAGCTGCGTCGTGTTGGTGACGGGCGTGGGGCGGCCGACGGCGTCGCTCGCGGGGTTCGCTGCACCGGTGGGGTTCACGGCGGTCATGGCGTAGGGCTCCTCGGGGTCCGACAGGGGGTCGGCCGACGGTGTCGCTGCACAGCACCAGACTCCGCGGGGAGGGGGTCGGCCTACGACTACAGGCCCTCGCCGCGGCAGCTAAGGAGAAGCAGCCCGAAACGCATGATGCGACGAGCCTAGCCGAGGGTGACCCGGGGTGTCGGTCCGTATCAGTATGCGGGACCGGGCGACGATGAGGGGGAAACGGTGACTCATCACTCTATTTCGTCAATCACGGTCGCAACCAGTGACATCACGGTGACGGAGTGCCACAGTCGATGGCATGCAGCCTCGAACCGAAGAGGACGGGCTGAACCCTGTCTTCTGCACCATCGTTCCGCCCCACGTCCTCGACAAGCTGTCGCACTCCGGCGACCCCCGGCTGGCCGACCCGGCCCGCCGCACCCTGGATGCCGACGGCCTCCGCCGCAACCGCCGTCGGCTGACGGCCCTGTCCACCGCGCCCGCCACCCCCACGGCGGGCGCGGTCCCCTCCAAGCCCCACCGCACCCTGTACGACTGCCGGAACGGCACGTCGCTGCCGGGCACCAAGGTCCGGGACGAGGGCGACAAGCCCACCTCGGACGCCAGCGTCAACCGCGCGTACGCCGGACTCGGCGCCACCTTCGACCTCCTGCTCTCCGCCTACGGGCGCAGCTCGATCGACGGCAAGGGGCTGCCGCTCATCGGCTCCGTCCACTACGGCCGCGAGTACAGCAACGCGTTCTACGACGGCGAGCAGATGGTCTTCGGGGACGGCGACGGGGAGATCTTCCTCGACTTCACGAACGCCGTGGACGTCATCGCCCACGAGCTGGCCCACGGCCTCACCCAGTACACCGCCAACCTGCGCTACGAGGGTCAGGCGGGCGCGCTCAACGAGTCGGTCTCCGACGTCTTCGGCTCGCTGGTCAAGCAGTACTCGCTCGGCCAGAGCGCGGAGCAGGCCGACTGGCTGATCGGCGCCGGGCTGCTCGCGCCCCGGGTCGACGGGGACGCCCTGCGCTCGATGAAGGCCCCGGGCACGGCGTACGACGACGACGTGCTCGGCAAGGACCCGCAGCCCGCCTCGATGGAGGAGTACGTCGAGACGGAGGAGGACAACGGCGGGGTCCACATCAACTCCGGCATCCCCAACCGCGCCTTCTACCTGCTGGCCAACGCCCTGGGCGGCAACGCCTGGGAGCGGGCCGGGCAGATCTGGTTCGACGTGCTGACCGGCGGTGAGCTGACGGCCACCGCGGACTTCGCCCGGTTCGCCCGGCTGACGGTCGCGGCGGCGGGGAGCCGGTTCGGGGAGCGCGGCGAGAAGGAGGCGGTCCTGAAGGCCTGGTCCGAGGTGGGCGTACCGACGGCGGAGTGAACGGCGTGACCGCCCCGGCCCCGTACGGCGGGGTTGAGGGCCCGCCCGGCCCCGGCTAGACAGGACCCCATGCGTATCCAGGTCACCCGCACCGGCGGCTTCGCCGGCATCTCCCGCACCCAGGCGATCGACACCGCGGGCCGTCAGGACGCGGCGGAGTGGGAGTCGCTCGCCGCGGAGGTCCTCGCCACCACCCCGGACGAGCCGCCGTCCGGGGTTCCGGACGGCTTCCGGTATGCGATCGCGGTCGGGGACCGCACCGTGTACTGCGCTGACCCCGATCTGACCGGGGCGCAGCGCACGCTGGTCTCACGCGTCCTGAAGGAGGGCGCGTGAGACCGGCTCCTGTCCTGCCGAGACCCTAGAAGCCGAGCTTCCGCAGCTGCTTCGGGTCGCGCTGCCAGTCCTTGGCGACCTTCACGTGCAGGTCCAGGAAGACCGGCGTGCCGAGCAGCGCCTCGATGTGCTTGCGCGACTTGGTGCCGACCTCCTTCAGCCGCTTGCCCTTCGGGCCGATGATGATGCCCTTCTGGCTGGGGCGCTCGATGTAGACGTTGGCGTGGATGTCCAGCAGCGGCTTGTCCGCCGGGCGGTCCGTGCGCGGCAGCATCTCCTCGACGACGACGGCGATGGAGTGCGGCAGCTCGTCCCGTACGCCCTCCAGCGCGGCCTCGCGGATCAGCTCCGCGACCATGACCATCTCCGGCTCGTCGGTGAGGTCGCCCTCCGGGTAGAGCGGCGGGCTCTCCGGGAGCAGCGGGGCGATCAGGTCCGCCAGCAGGTCGACCTGGCCTGCCCCTCGCCCGCCACCGCCCTTGTCCGAGGGACCGCGCCCCGCCTCTTCCTTCTCGACCGCCGAGACCGGCACGATCTCGGCCCACTCGAAGCCCAGCTCCTCCGCCAGCGCGGAGACGGCGAGGAGCTGCTCGGCCAGCGCCTTGGACTCGACCAGGTCGGTCTTGGTGATGATGGCGATCTTGGGGGTCTTCCTGATCCCCGCCAGCTCCTTGACGATGTACTTGTCGCCCGGGCCGAGCTTCTGGTCGGCGGGCAGGCAGAAGCCGATGACGTCGACCTCGGCCCACGTCGTGCGCACCACGTCGTTCAGCCGCTCGCCGAGCAGCGTGCGCGGCTTGTGGAGGCCGGGGGTGTCGACCAGGATCAGCTGCGCGTCGTCGCGGTGGACGATGCCGCGCACGGTGTGCCGGGTGGTCTGGGGCCGGTTGGAGGTGATCGCCACCTTCTGGCCGACCAGAGCGTTCGTGAGGGTGGACTTGCCCGCGTTGGGGCGGCCCACGAAGCAGGCGAAACCGGCCCGGTGGGGGGCGTCGTTCTCCGCCCGCTGGGCAGCGGCTTCTTGGTTCGGTCGAGCGCTCATGGCGACCATTCTCCCCGATCGCGGCGGCACTCCCGCACAGCGGTCCGCACGGACGCGCCGAAAGGGCCCCGCCGCTCCCGGCGGGGCCGTCCGTCAGCCCGCGGTGACGCGCAGCCGCAGGGTGCCGTCCGGGCCGGCGAGCAGCACCGGGGTGTCGGGTCCGCCCAGGTCCCGCACGGCGGCGCGGTCCTCTTCGGCGGGGGTCTCGGCGGCGGAGACGACGGCGGCGGCCTCCAGCGAGGTGGCGCCGCTGGCGACGGCCATGGCCACGGCGGTCCGCAGGGCGCTGAGCTTCAGCGACTCCAGCGCCACGGTGCCCGCCACATACGTACGCCCGGTCTCGTCGCGGACGGCGGCGCCCTCGGCCACCTGGTTGCGGGCGCGGGCGCTGCGCGCCAGGGTGACGATCTTGCGGTCCTCGGCGTCGAGGTCGGTGGTGTCGGTCATGGCACGAGCATACGAAGCGGCCGGGCGCGGTGGATCACGTGCCCCGGCGGGCAGGGTCGCCGCACGCTCCCTCCCCGGGGCCTACGGCCGGTCCAGCCGTAGCCGCTCCGCCCTGGGGAGACCGGCCACCACCAGGTCGTAGGAGTCCTCGATCAGCTCGCGCAGCAGCCGCTCCGGGACGCCGGAGACGGTCACCGTGTTCCAGTGGCGCTTGTTCATGTGCCAACCGGGCACGACGGCCGCCGGGTGCTCCTCGCGGAGGCGGACCGCGTCGTCCGGGTCGCACTTGAGGTTGACCGTCAGAGGGTCGGCGTCCAGGGCGGTGAGGGCGAACATCCTGCCGAGCACCTTGAAGACCGAGGTCTCCGGGCCGAACGGGAACTCCTCCACACTCGCGTTGAACTCCAGGCAGAAGGCGCGCAGCCGCTCGGGGGTCATACGGTCTCCGTCTCCGCTTCCTTCTCGTGGGGCTCCACCAGCACCGTGACGATCTTGTTCCGGCGGCCGGCCGGCGACTCGGCGGTGAGGCGGAGGCGGCGGCCGTCGGGCAGGTCGACGACGGCCGAGGCCCCGGCGATCGGGACCCGGCCGAGCGCCTTGGCGAGCAGGCCCCCGACGGTCTCCACGTCCTCGTCGTCGTACTCGTCGAGCCCGAAGATGTCGCCCAGGTCCCCGATGTCGAGGCGGGCGGTCACCCGGTAGCAGCCGTTCTCCAGCTCCTGGACGGGCGGCAGCTCGCGGTCGTACTCGTCGGTGATCTCCCCGACGATCTCCTCCAGGATGTCCTCGATGGTGACGATGCCCGCCGTACCGCCGTACTCGTCGATGACGACGGCGACATGGCTGCGGTCCCGCTGCATCTCGCGCAGCAGGTCCCCGGCGTTCTTGGTATCGGGGACGAAGGCGGCGGGGCGCATCGCGGTGGCGACCGGGTCGGCCTCGGAGTCGCGGTTGATGTGGGTCTTGCGGACCAGGTCCTTCAGATAGACGACACCGACGATGTCGTCCTCGTTCTCCCCGGTGACCGGTATCCGGGAGAAGCCGGAGCGCAGGGCGAGGGTGAGGGCCTGGCGAATCGTCTTGAACCGCTCGATGGAGACCAGGTCCGTGCGCGGCACCATCACCTCGCGCACCAGGGTGTCGCCCAGCTCGAAGACCGAGTGCACCATGCGGCGCTCGTCGTCCTCGATCAGCGACTCCGCCTCCGCGAGGTCCACCATGGCCCGCAGCTCGGCCTCGCTGGCGAACGGGCCCTTGCGGAACCCCTTGCCGGGGGTGAGCGCGTTGCCGACGAGGATCAGCAGCTGCGGGATCGGGCCCATGATCCGGGCCAGCGGCAGCAGGACGTACGCCGAGGCCGTCGCCGTGTTCAGCGGGTGCTGGCGGCCGATGGTGCGCGGGGAGACCCCGATGGCGACATAGCTGACGAGGACCATGACGCCCATGGCGACGGCCAGCGCCTCCCAGGTCTCCGGGAACGTCTGGAGGCAGACGTACGTGACGAGCACCCCGGCCGACATCTCGCAGGCGACCCGCACCAGCAGGGCGACGTTGAGATAGCGGGTCGGGTCGGCGGCGATCTGCGCGAGCTTCGCGCTGCCGCGCCGCCCGGACCGGACCGCCTCGTCCGCCCGGAAACTCGACGTACGGGCGATGCCCGCCTCGGCACAGGCGGCCAGCCAGCCGACGACGACCAGCAGGACGGCTCCGGTGATCAGGGGCGCGATCACGAGACGGTGGGGGCGGGTGACGGGCCGGTGAGCCCCTGCTCACCGCGCCAGCCGTCCACGATGGCGGCCTGGAGGCCGAACATCTCGGCCTTCTCGTCGGGCTCCTCGTGGTCGTACCCCAGCAGGTGCAGCACTCCGTGGACGGTCAGGAGCTGGAGCTCCTCGTCCATGGAGTGCTGCGTCGGCGCCTCCTGGCCCTGCCTCTTCGCGACCTCCGGGCAGAGCACGATGTCACCGAGGAGCCCCTGCGGGGGCTCGTCGTCGTCCTTGCGCGGCGGACGCAGCTCGTCCATCGGGAAGGACATGACATCGGTCGGGCCGGGGAGGTCCATCCACTGGATGTGCAGCTGCTCCATGGCGTCGGTGTCCACCACGATCACCGAGAGCTCGGAGAGCGGGTGGATCCGCATCCGGGCCAGGGCGTAGCGGGCGATGTCGAGGATCGCCTGCTCGTCGATCTCGGTTCCGGACTCGTTGTTGACGTCGATCGACATGGTGCGCTGCGACTACTTCCCTTTGCGGCGGTCGCGTCGGCCGTCTTCCCGGCCGTCCGCCTGACCGTCTCGTTGACCGTTTCGGCTGTCGTACTTCTCGTACGCGTCGACGATACGGCCGACGAGCTTGTGCCGGACGACATCCTGGGAGGTGAGCCGGGAGAAGTGCACGTCGTCCACGTCCTCCAGGATCTCCTGGACCTGCCGGAGTCCGCTCTTGGTGCCGCTCGGCAGGTCGACCTGGGTGATGTCACCGGTGATGACGATCTTGGAGTCGAAGCCGAGGCGGGTGAGGAACATCTTCATCTGCTCGGCGCTGGTGTTCTGCGCCTCGTCGAGGATGATGAAGGCGTCGTTGAGCGTGTTGTGCGTCAGCAGGTAGTCCTGGGTGACGTAGAGCGAGTCCTCCGCCGCCACCTGGATGCAGACCGCCTCTTCCCGCCCGGCCGGCTCGATGCTGTCGATGAACCGCATCGGGCGTCCACCGCCGCCGGCCCCGTGGTACTTCTCCGCCTTGCGGGCGAGGCGGAAGGGCTCGATGCCCTCGGGGAGGCGGATGTCGACGACGTGGGCGTCGTACCGGTGGTGCACGGGCCTGCCGTGGGCGAGCGCGGGTGCCCGGCCCTCCGTCGGCCGACGGCGTGTGTAGGCCACTCCGCCGAGCGACCGGACCAGCGCGATCACGTCGTCGCGAAGGGCGATCGAAGCGGTCGTGTACTGGATGCGGCAGGTACGGTCCGACTGCGTGACCGGACCGCCGTCGGCGTCAAGGAGACCCTGGAGCACCCCGAGGCGGATCTCGGCGGAGTTGTGCAGGTAGTCGTCGGGAACGAACTTCGAGTGGGACCGGGTGCCGAGGAGGTCCAACTGCCGCAGGACCGCGGTGACCGGGTTCTCCAGAGTCACCACATCGCCGGGGGCCTTGGTCCGGTTCAGCACGTAGTCCGGCCCACCCCTGTGCCGCAGGGTGACACCGGTGAGTGCTTCCTGCAGGGCTTCGGCAAGCTCGGGGTCGGCCGTGGCGAACGACGGGGTGGTGGAGCCGGTGAGGCAGCCGTCGCCCAGCAGCAGACCCAGTGCGTACGGGTCCATCGGGACTTCGCGCTCGGGGAAGCTCACGGGCGCGGTCAGCATCGGCAGCTCGTAACGGCGGGCGTGTGCCGCCCGGAGGTTGCCGATCATCTCCTTGGTCTCCAGGACCCGCCACGGCTTGTCCCGGCGGCGGTCGGCGGCCGTCCGGACCGTCCACAGGTGCTCGCCGCAGCACAACGTCCAGGAGCCGTCCTGGGCGCTGACACGGTAGATGTCCTTCTCACCCTGCGGGTAGACACCGAGGACGGGAGTCGGCTCACCGTTGGAGCCGATGACGAGGTCACCCACCTGGAGACTGCCGATGGGGCGCCACCCGTCGGGGGTCAGCACGTTGGTGAAGACCGGTTGAGCACGTCCCCGCATGTATGCCAGCGGCGCCACCTCGATCGTGCCCGCCGCCATCAGGCGCGGGATCGAGTCGGGGTCGAGCATGTCGTGCAGGGCGTCGTAGAGCGGGCGGAGATACGGGTCGATCTTGTCGAAGAGCGTGCCCGGCAGGAAGCCGAGCCGCTCGCCCGCCTCGACCGCGGGGCGGGTCAGGATGATGCGGCTGACCTGCTTGGACTGGAGCGCCTGGACCGCCTTGGCCATGGCCAGATAGGTCTTGCCGGTGCCCGCCGGGCCGATGCCGAAGACGATCGTGTGCCGGTCGATCGCGTCGACGTACCGCTTCTGGTTGAGCGTCTTGGGTCGGATGGTGCGGCCGCGGTTGGAGAGGATGTTCTGCGTGAGCACCTCGGCGGGTGTCTCGCCCTGGGGGTCCCCCTCGCCGGTGCCGGCCGCCCTGAGCATGGCGATCGACCGTTCCACTGCGTCCTCCGTCATCGGCGCTCCGGTGCGGAGCACGAGCATCATCTCGTCGAACAGGCGCTGGATGAGGGCGACGTCGGCCGCCTCGCCCGTGGCGCTGATCTCGTTGCCCCGGACATGGATGTCGGCCGCCGGGAAGGCCTCTTCGATCACGCGCAACAGCGAGTCACCCGATCCGAGGAGCATCACCATGGGGTGTGCGGCCGGGATGCGGATCTGGGCGCGCGCCTGCGGCTGTGTGGATGACTGAGTCATGGGCCGGCCCTCGGGCCTGCGCATACCTCCCGTTGCAGGGTTCTCGCCGTTCGACAACCTCTGGATCACCAAGCCTACGACTTGGCGGTGACAACGCGGAGTCCTTTTACCGGCCGTGTGTGCGAGGGCGGCGCCTTCTCACTGACGGAAGCCGATCGTGGGGACCGCCCGCCGCAGGGGCCAGGCGCGGGCCGCGGTGGGCAGCAGCTCCTCCAGGAACGCGTACCGCTCCAGGGCGGCGGGGTCCTGGTCGTCGAGCGTGCGGATGCGCTGCCACCAGGCGGCGATCTCGGCCCAGCCGGGGGCGGAGAGGGAGCCGCCGAACTCCTGGACGGAGAGGGCGGCCGTCAGCCCGGCGAAGGCGAGGCGGTCCGCGAGCGGCCAGTCGGCCAGGGTGCCCGTGACGAACCCGGCCACGAAGACGTCCCCCGCCCCGGTCGGGTCGAGTGCCTCCACCTCGATGGCGGGCACCTGGGCGGCGGCCCCGGTCCGCCCGTCGACGGCGTAGGCGCCCTCGGCCCCCAGGGTGACCACGGCCAGCGGGACCCGCTCCGCGAGGGCGTGGGCGGCGGCGCGCGGACAGTCCGTACGGGTGTAGCGCATCGCCTCCTCGGCGTTGGGCAGGAACGCCTCGCAATGCGCCAGGTCGGGCAGCGCGTCCAGGTCCCAGCGGCCGGTCTCGTCCCAGCCGACGTCCGCGAAGATCAGCGCGCCGTGCCCGGCGGCGGCGGCCACCCAGGGCTCGCTGCGCCCCGGGACGAGCGAGGCGATGGCGGCCCGGGCGCGCGGCGGGCACCGGGGGAAGGCGGGGTGCGGGGCGGCGTCGGGGGCGGCTCCGGCGGGGACGGACTCCGAGGGGACGGACTCCGAGGGGGTCGGGGTCGGCGCCGGGGCCTCGTGGCCGTGGGAGACCATCGTGCGCTCGCCCTCGTACGCCATCGAGACGGTCACCGGGGAGTGCCAGCCGGGGACGGTGCGCGACATCGACAGGTCGATGCCCTCGCCCTGTTCGAGCGTGTCCCAGCAGTACTCCCCGTAGTGGTCGTCCCCGAACGCGGCGGCGAGGGAGGTGCGCAGGCCGAGCCGGGCGAGTGCGGTGGCCATGTTGGCGACGCCGCCGGGACTGGAGCCCATCCCCCGGGCCCAGGACTCGGTGCCGCGCACGGGGGCGCTGTCGAGGCCGGTGAAGATGATGTCGAGGAAGACCGTGCCCGTCAGGAAGACGTCACAGGCGGGGTCCTGCGGGGCGCGCAGCGCCAGCAGGGGGTCGATCCCTGGAGTGTCAGTGCTCACCGTGCGCTCCCCGGCCGTGCGGCAGATCTGGACAGTGTGGGATCCGGCCAGTCTGCCCGATTCGGGCGCCGTCCGGAGCCTCCCCACCGATGCGGGGCTGCCCGAGGGGCGGTGCTGACCTGCATAAACATGCGCTGCTACCCGGCTTCCGGGTGCATAAACGCATAAGTGGCCCAGATCACAGCGAGGCGGCTTTCGGTGGGCTGGGAGCGCTTGATACAAATTGCCCCGCGAGCACCCTCGGGGACGTTGCCCGACGAGAGCCGCATTTCTCGTATCTCCCGCATTCCCCTGTATTTCCGCTGCCTTACCCCGCCCGCGCGTCGGCATCGCTCCGCCCTGCCCCGCGCGCGTCGCTCACCCTCCCCTCCCCCTGCCTGCTCAGGCATGTCTCCAGGAACGCCCATGTCCTCGCGCCCGCGCACCGCGTGGCCCGTCGTAGCCGTCTTCACGGCCGGCTACCTCGCCTCCTACCTGCTCCCCACCATCGTCGGCCGGCTCAGCGCCCATCTCGGTCTGAGTGCCGCGCAGGCGGGGCTGGTCGGCAGCGTGCTGCTGCTGAGTTCGGCGAGCGCCGGCTTCACGCTGGCGGGGCGGGTCGAGCGGTACGGGGCCCGGACCCCCGCCCGGGTCGGTCTGGTGCTGGCCACCGTGGGGTACGGCTCCGCCGCGCTGGCCGGGTCCGTACCGCTGGTGGTGGCCTCCGTGGTGGTCGGCGGCTTCGGCTCGGGGGCGGCGACGGCGGTCGCGGCGGCCGGGATCGCGGCCCGGCGCGACCCACACCGGACGTCCTCGCTCGGGCTGCTCACCGTCTCCGCCACGGCGGGCGCCCTCTATCTGACGATCCCCCACCTCGGCGGCGGCCACCGGCTCCCCTTCGCCGCGGTCGCGCTGGTGGCCCTGCTCGTCTGGCCCGCGACCGCCCGGCTGAACGGCCCCACGGCCCCCGAGGAGTCCGCCTCCCCGCTCACCGGCCGTCTGCCGCACCGCCGTTCCGGGCTCGTCCTGGCGGGCGGCATGCTCGTCTGGTCCATGGCGCAGAACGCGCTGTGGGGCGTCAGCAGCCGCATCGGCATCACGCAGGCAGGGCTGACCGAGGTCACCGTCGGCGCGGTCTTCGCCACCGCCCTCGGCGCGGGGCTGCTGGGCATCATGGGCGCCGGCGTGCTCGGGGCGCGGGTGGGCCGGGCGGTGCCGATCGGGCTCGGGACCGTGATCATCTCGGGGAGCATCGTGCTCAGCTCCTCGGCCCGGGACCTCGCCTCGTTCGCGACCGGCGAGATCCTGTGGAACACCGTCTACCCGGTGGTCCTCTCCTATCTGATCGGTCTTGCCGCCTCCCTGGACGTGCGGGGCCGCTGGGCGGTCCTGGCGGGCTCGGCCTCCTCCGTGGGCGTCGCCTGCGGCCCGCTCCTGGGCAGCGTGCTCTCCGAGGAGGCCGGCTACCCGGTGATGGGGCTGGTCCTCGGCGCGGCAACGCTCCTGGTCGCCGCGCCCGTCACCGCCGTGGCGCTGCACACCGGTGGCCGCCCGCTGGTGCCCGGCTCGGTCCGCCGCCGCGGTGGCGCCCCGGCCGCGCTGCTGGCCGCCACCACCGGCAGCCTCCCCGGTGCGGTGCCGAAGCTCGGCTCACCGGAGCAGCCCGTCACCGAACTGCGCGTACGGCGCAGGCGGCTGGTGCGCAGCGCGATCCGGACGGCCGGTCCGGACGGCGGGCCCGGTCAGGCGAACACGTACGCCTCGACCTCGGACAGATAGCGCGCCCGGCGCTCCTCGTCGTGGTCGAGGAAGGCCGCCTCGAAGGAGTTGCGGGCCAGGGTGCGCAGCTGCTCCGGTTCCAGGGCGAGGGCGTCCCGAACGGCGTCGAAGTTGTCCCCGGCGTACCCGCCGAAGTAGGCGGGGTCGTCGGAGTTGACCGTGCAGAGGAGCCCCGCCGCCATCATCTCCGGCAGCGGGTGGTCCTTCAGTGTGTCCACGGTGCGCAGCGTGACGTTGGAGAGCGGGCAGAGCGTCAGCGGCACCCGGTCCGCGACCAGCCGCGCCACCAGCTCCGGGTCCTCCATGCAGCGCAGCCCGTGGTCGATCCGCTCCACGCCGAGGACGTCCAGGGCCTCCCTGATGTACTCCGGCGGCCCCTCCTCCCCCGCGTGGGCCACCTTGCGCAGGCCGAGGGCGGTGGCCGCCTCGTACACCTCGCGGAACTTGGCGGGCGGGTGGCCGACCTCGGCGGAGTCCAGGCCGATCGCGCTGATCCGGTGCAGGTAGGGGCGGGCGGCGTCCAGGGTGCCGAGGGCCGCTTCGGCGGAGAGGTCGCGCAGGAAGCACAGGATGAGCTGGGTGGAGATCCCGTGGGTCTCCTCGCTGCGCTCCAGGGCCCGGCTCAGCCCTTCGACGACCGTGCCGACGGGGACGCCCCTGGCGGTGTGGGCCTGCGGGTCGAAGAAGATCTCCGCGTGCCGGACGCCCTGGGCGGCGGCGCGGGTGAGATAGGCGTCGGCGAGTTCGGTGAAGTCCTCCTCCGTCCGCAGCACGGCCATCAGCGCGTAGTAGAGGTCCAGGAAGGACTGGAGGTCCTCGAACCGATAGGCGTGGCGCAGCTCGTCGGTGGTGGCGTACGGCAGGGTCACCCCGTTGCGTTCCGCGAGGGCGAAGGCGAGTTCGGGTTCGAGGGTGCCTTCGATGTGGAGGTGGAGTTCTGCCTTGGGGAGGTGCACGGTCTCTCGCAAACGGTGGTGCTGGATGGGCGCACAGCGGTGGTGCCGGCGGGGTCGGGAAAGGTGGGTCAGTGGTGGCGAGGCGGCAGCGGGACCCGGATCAGGTCCTGGGCCACGGTGAGTTCGCCGTCGAATCCGGCGGTGCGGGCCTGCGCCTCGAAGAGTCCGGGGTCGCTGTAGCGCTGCGAGAAGTGGGTCAGCACCAGATGGCGTACGCCGGCCTCCTTCGCCACCCGGGCGGCCTGGCCCGCGGTCAGGTGGCCGTGGTCGGTGGCGAGCTTCTCGTCCTCGTCGAGGAAGGTCGACTCGATGACGAGCATGTCGCACCCCTCGGCGAGCGCGTACACCCCGTCGCAGAGCCGGGTGTCCATGACGAACGCGAACCGCTGCCCGCGCCGGTGCTCGGAGACCTGCTCAAGGGTGACGCCGCCGAGAACTCCCTCCCGCTGGAGGCGGCCGACGTCCGGTCCGGCGATGCCGTGCTCCTTGAGGAGGGCGGGCAGCATCCGGCGGGCGTCGGGCTCGGTGACGCGGTAGCCGTACGACTCGACGGGATGCGAGAGCCGGTGGCTGTCCAGGGTGTACGCGGGGGTGGTGGCGAGCACCCCGCCGGCCCCCGCGACCGGGGCCTCGGACAGCCGGACCGTCTCGCGGTAGGCGGTGGCGTACCGCAGCCGGTCGAAGAAGCGCTGCCCGCTCGCCGGATAGTGGGCGGTGACGGGATGCGGCACCTGGTCCAGGTTGATGCGCTGGATCACCCCGGCGAGCCCGAGGGAGTGGTCGCCGTGGAAGTGGGTGACGCAGATCCGGTCGATGTCGTGCGCGGCCACCCCGGCCCGCAGCATCTGGCGCTGGGTCCCCTCGCCGGGGTCGAAGAGGATGCCCTGGCCGTCCCAGCGCAGCAGGTAGCCGTTGTGGTTGCGGTGCCGGGTGGGGACCTGACTGGCGGTGCCGAGCACCACCAGCTCGCGTACGGACATGGGGAAACGCTCCTGCGGTGCGGGTGTTATCCGGGCGGCCACTGGAGGCCGCGGCCGCCCAGGACGTGGGCGTGCGCGTGGAAGACGGTCTGGCCGGCGCCGGAGCCGGTGTTGAGGATGACCCGGTAGCCGGTGGAGTCGATCTTCTCGTCGGCGGCGACCGCTGCGGCCTCGGTCAGCACATCGGCGGCGACCCGCGGTTCGGCGGCGGCCAGCGAGGCGGCGTCCGGGTAGTGGGTCTTCGGGATGACCAGGACATGGGTCGGGGCCTGCGGGTTGATGTCGCGGAAGGCGACGGTGGTCTCGCTCTCCCGGACGATGGTCGCCGGGATGTCTCCCGAGACGATCTTGCAGAACAGGCAGTCGGTCTGCGGCTCTCCCGCCATGGCTCCGGGCCTCCTCGCTCGCTGATGATCCGTACGGCTCATGCTATGGCCTGTCGTCAAACCGCCGTCGCTGCCCGGTGGGCGACCGCGCGGCGTCCGGTGCGTGCGACCGCACGGCGCCCCCATGGTCCTGCAGCGGAGCTGCCAGGGCCTTTCGGCCACGCCGCGAGCGCGCGTGCCGGGCGTCGCGCGGCAGAGGGCAGGCGGCAGGCGGCAGGCGGCAGGCGGCAGGCCCTACTCCTCCTCCCCGGCGCCCGGCCGTGGGGTCGCCGACCCAGCGCTTGGCGCGACGCCGGACCGTGTTCAGCCCCAGCGCCCCGTGCGCCCCAGCAGCAGCGCGGTCGCGGCCGTGCCCGCCGTGGACGTACGGAGCACACTGCGGCCCAGCCGGTACGGGCGGGCCCCCGCCTCGGCGAAGGCGGTCAGCTCCTGCGGGGAGACGCCGCCCTCGGGGCCGACGACGAGCACGATGCCGCCGGCGGCGGGGAGTTCGGCGGTGGCGAGCGGGGCGCTGTCGTGGTCGCGGTCCTCGTGCAGGACCCCGGCGAAGTCGGCACCGGCCAGCAGCGCGGCGACCTGCTTGGTCGTCATGGCCCCGGCCACCTCGGGGAAGCGGACGCGGCGGGACTGCTTGCCCGCCTCCCGGGCCGTGCTGCGCCACTTCGCCAGGGACTTGGCGCCCCGGTCGCCCTTCCACTGGGTGATGCAGCGGGCGGCCTGCCACGGCACGATCGCGTCGACGCCGGTCTCGGTCATCGTCTCGACGGCCAGCTCGCCCCGGTCGCCCTTGGGGAGCGCCTGGACGACGGTGATCCGGGGCGCGGGCTCCGGCTCCTCGTGGATGGTCCCGATGCCGGTGACGGTCAGCCGGTCCTTGCCCTCGGCGGCCCGGACCACGCCCTCCGCCCAGTGGCCGAGCCCGTCGGTGAGGACGACGTCCTCGCCGGGCTCCAGCCGCCGGACCGACACGGCGTGCCGCCCCTCGGGCCCGTCGAGCACGAACTCCGGTCCGGTGGGCATCCGTTCGACGACGAAGACGGGTGCCGTCACCGGGGGCTCCTCGTGCTCAGGGCCGTGCGGGCGGCCTCCAGTTCGGCGGCGAGCAGCTCGACCAGCTCGGCCACGGGCAGCTCGCGGGCCATCCGGTGGCCCTGCCCGGCCCACAGGGCCATGCCCTGGGCGTCCCCGGCCTTGGCGGCGGCCTGGCGGAGCCCGGTGGTCAGGTGGTGGACCTGGGGGTAGGCCGCGGGGGCGTACGGGCCGTGTTCACGGATGAACCGGTTGACCAGGCCGCGCGCGGGCCGCCCGGAGAAGGCGCGGGTCAGCTCGGTGCGGACGAAGAGCGGGTTGGTCAGGGCCTGCTTGTGGAGCAGGTGGGCGCCGGACTCGGGGCAGATGAGGAAGGCGGTGCCGAGCTGGGCGGCGTCGGCCCCGGCCGCCAGGACGGCGGCGATCTGGCCGCCGCGCATCAGACCGCCCGCGGCGACGATGGGGAGCTGCACGGTCTCGCGGACCTGGGTGACGAGGGTGAGCAGCCCGGTGCCGGTGTGGTCGGCCTGCGGATCGTCGCGGTGGGTGGACTGGTGGCCGCCCGCCTCGACGCCCTGGACGCACACGGCGTCGGCGCCCGCCCACTGGGCGGCCTGGGCCTCCTCGGCGGACGTGACGGTCACGACGGTGTACGTGCCCGCCTTCGCGAAGGCGTCCAGCGTGTCGCGGGTGGGGCAGCCGAAGGTGAAGGAGACCACCGGGACGGGGTCCTCCAGCAGGATGGCGACCTTCGCCTCGTACCCGTCGTCACCGGCGCTGCTGTCGGGGTCGCCGAGCGGGGTCTCGTACCAGGCGGCCTCACCGGCCAGTTGGTGGCGGTAGACCTCGACGGCGCTGGGGTCGGCGAGGGCGGGCTGCGGCATGAAGAGGTTGACGCCGAACGGGCCGCCGGTGAGCCGGCGCAGCTGTTTGATCTCGTTGTACATCCCGTCCGCCGTCTTGTACCCGGCGGCCAGGAACCCGAGCGCACCGGCCTCGATGACGGCGGCGGCGAGCTGAGCTCCGGAAGCGCCGCCCGCCATGGGGGCCTGCACGATCGGATACCGGCAGAGATCGGTCAACGCGGAGGACATGAACGCATCGTGCCACGTCCGCCGCACAGGGCCGAATCAGCCAGCGTCCGGCGTGACCGGTTCTCCTGCCGAACGCCGCGCCGCCCTCCGGTCGGGGACCGGAGGGCGGCGCGGTGAAAGGCGGAAAACGTCTCAGCGGCCGTTGAAGGCGTCCTTCAGCCGCGAGAACAGGCCCTGCTGACCTGGCTGGAACTGGCCCAGGGGCCGCTCCTCGCCGCGCAGCTTCGCCAGCTCCCGCAGCAGCCGCTCCTGCTCCGCGTCCAGCTTGCTCGGCGTGACCACCTCGACGTGGACGATCAGATCGCCCCGGCCGCCGCCGCGCAGATGCGTGATGCCGCGCCCGTGCAGGGGCACCGACTGGCCGGACTGGGTGCCGGGCCGGATGTCGATCTCCTCCAGGCCGTCCAGCGTCTCCAGCGGACACTTGGTGCCGAGGGCGGCGGCGGTCATCGGGATGGTGACCGTGCAGTGCAGATCGTCGCCGCGCCGCTGGAAGACCGGGTGCGCGACCTCGTGGATCTCCACGTACAGATCGCCGGGCGGGCCGCCGCCGGGGCCGACCTCGCCCTCACCGGCGAGCTGGATGCGGGTGCCGTTGTCGACGCCCGCGGGAATCTTGACGGTGAGCGTGCGGCGCGAGCGGATGCGGCCGTCACCGGCGCACTCCGGGCACGGCGTCGGCACGACCGTACCGAAGCCCTGGCACTGCGGGCAGGGGCGCGAGGTCATGACCTGGCCCAGGAAGGACCGGGTGACCTGCGAGACCTCGCCACGGCCGCGGCACATGTCACAGGTCTGGGCGGAGGTGCCGGGGGCCGCGCCCTCGCCGCTGCAGGTGTTGCAGACGACCGCCGTGTCGACCTGGATGTCCTTGGTGGTGCCGAAGGCCGCCTCGTTGAGGTCGATCTCCAGGCGGATCATGGCGTCCTGGCCGCGCCGGGTGCGCGAGCGGGGCCCGCGCTGGGCGGCGTTGCCGAAGAACGCGTCCATGATGTCGGAGAAGTTGCCGAAGCCACCGGCTCCGAAGCCGCCCGCGCCGCCGCCACCGCCGTTGGCGGAGAGCGGGTCGCCGCCGAGGTCGTAGACCTGCTTCTTCTGCGGGTCCGACAGCACCTCGTAAGCGGCGTTGATCTCCTTGAACCGCTCCTGGGTCTTCGGATCCGGGTTGACATCCGGGTGCAGCTCGCGGGCGAGCCGACGGAATGCCTTCTTGATCTCGTCCTGCGATGCGTCGCGGCGTACGCCGAGTACGGCGTAGTAGTCCGTGGCCACTTACGACTCCGCCAGGATCTGTCCGACGTAACGTGCCACTGCGCGTACCGCTCCCATCGTTCCGGGGTAGTCCATGCGGGTCGGTCCGACCACGCCGAGTTTGGCGACTGCCTCGTCGCCCGAACCGTAGCCGACCGCGACGACGGACGTGGAGGTGAGCCCCTCGTGGGCGTTCTCGTGCCCGATCCGCACGGTCATGGCTGGGTCCGTGGCCTCACCGAGCAGCTTCAGCAGGACGACCTGCTCCTCCAGTGCTTCCAGCACCGGCCGGATCATCACAGGGAAGTCGTGCCCGAAGCGGGTGAGGTTGGAGGTGCCGCCGATGATCAGCCGCTCCTCCGTCTCCTCGACCAGGGTTTCGAGGAGGGTGGAGAGAACCGTGGAAACCGTTCCCCGGTCCTCGCTGTCGAAGGATTCCGGCAGCTCCCGCACCAGCCGCGGGACATCGGCGAAGCGGCGTCCGACGACCCGGCTGTTGAGCCGGGCCCGCAGATCCGCGAGCGATGCCTCGCCGAAGGGCGCGGGGCAGTCGATCATACGCTGTTCGACCCGGCCGGTGTCCGTGATCAGGACGAGCATCAGCCGGGCGGGGGCGAGGGACAGCAGCTCCACGTGGCGCACCGTCGAACGGGTCAGCGAGGGGTACTGCACGACCGCGACCTGCCGGGTCAGCTGCGCGAGCAGCCGCACGGTCCGGCCGACCACGTCGTCGAGGTCGACCGCGCCGTCGAGGAAGTTCTGGATCGCCCGGCGCTCGGCGGAGGAGAGCGGCTTGACGCCCGCGAGCCTGTCGACGAAGAGGCGGTACCCCTTGTCGGTGGGGATGCGCCCCGCGCTCGTGTGCGGCTGCGCGATGAAGCCTTCCTCCTCCAGCACCGCCATGTCGTTGCGGACGGTGGCCGGGGAGACTCCCAGCTGGTGCCGTTCGGTCAGCGCCTTGGAGCCGACGGGCTCCTCCGTGCCGACGTAGTCCTGGACGATGGCGCGCAGCACCTCGAGCCTGCGTTCGCTGAGCATGGCGCACACCTCCAACTGTCGTTCCCCGGGGCTCTGTCCCCGGCTCTCCGTCTGGCACTCGCTGCATACGAGTGCCAGCCACCCACCGGATCAGTGTACGGGGGTGGGGTGGGGCCTGGGCAAGGGTGACCGGCCATGCCGCCGCCGAGCCGTACGGGACGTTGCCGATAGCGTCGCCCCATGGACGTGTTGTGGGAAGACTACGGCTGGGAGCGGTTGGGTCACGGTGTCGGCCGGCGGCGCCTTCCGGGCTGGGACGCCACGGTGGCACTGGTGGCCGGGGCGGACGGGGTGCTCCTGTACGACACCGGCTCGACGCTGCGCGAGGGCGCCGAGCTGCGCGGGCAGGCCGAGGCGCTGCTCGGCCGGAGGGTGACGCATATCGCACTGAGCCACCCGCACTTCGATCATGTGCTGGGCACGGCGGCGTTCGCCGGGGCGCAGGTGTACGGGGCGGTGGGGATCGCCGCACTGCTGGAGCGCTCGGCGGACGGGCTGGCCGTCTCGGCCGTGCACCACGGGCTCGCGGAGGACGAGGCGCACCGGGCGGTGGACACGCTGGTGGTGCCGCACCACGAGGTGACCGGTGAGTGGACGCTCGACCTGGGCGGCGGCCGCCAGGTGCTGCTGGCCAACGTGGGCCCGGGCCACAGCGGCCACGACCTCGCGGTGCTGGTCCCGGGCGCGGACGGGGAGCCTCCGGTGGTGCTCTGCGGAGACCTGGTGGAGGAGTCCGGCGACCCGCAGGCGGGCCGGGACGCGGTCCCCTCGCGCTGGCCGGCGGCGCTGGACCGGTTGCTGGAGCTGGGCGGCGAGGAGGCGCTGTACGTACCGGGGCACGGGGCGGTGGTGGACGCGGCGTTCGTCCGGGGGCAGCGGGAGGCGCTGGCGGAGCGGTTCGGGGTGGGGTGAGGCTTCGGGGTGGCGTGAGGGGCCTGGGGTGGGGTGCGGGGCCTCGGGTCGGGTGAGGGCCGCGGGGCGGGGCGAGGTGCTTCGGCGTCGCGTGGGGCGGCGGGCGGGCGTGTGGCTCACGCGGCGCGCGGGCGCGCACTCCGGCTCGCGTGTCGTGGCGGGGTGCGAATCTCCGTACCGGCGGGGCGAATTATCGTCGTGCCATGCGCAGCTACCAGCCGGACCTGACCCCGCCGTGGAAGCGGTCCGCCCCCGTGCCCGAGGTCCCCGCCGAACCCGATCTGGTCGTGGAGGAGGTCGCCACCGGTTTCTGCGGGGCGGTGATCCGCTGCGAGAAGACGGCCCAGGGGCCCACGGTGACCCTGGAGGACCGGTTCGGCAAGCACCGGGTCTTCCCGATGGAGCCGCGCGGCTTCCTGCTGGAGGGCAAGGTGGTCACCCTGGTCCGCCCGGCCCCCGGCGGCCCGGTGCGCCCCACCCGTACGGCCTCCGGCTCGGTGGCGGTGCCCGGTGCGCGGGCCCGGGTGGCGCGGGCGGGGCGGATCTACGTGGAGGGCCGGCACGACGCGGAGCTGGTCGAGCGGGTGTGGGGCGACGACCTGCGGATCGAGGGCGTGGTCGTGGAGTACCTGGAGGGCATCGACGACCTCCCGTCCATCGTCCGCGAGTTCTCGCCCGGCCCGGACGCGCGGCTCGGGGTGCTGGTGGACCACCTGGTGGCCGGTTCCAAGGAGTCCCGGATCGCCGCGCAGGTCTCGGACCCGCATGTGCTGGTGGTGGGTCACCCGTACATCGACGTGTGGGAGGCGGTGAAGCCGTCGTCGGTGGGGATCGGGGCGTGGCCGGTGGTGCCGCGGGGCCAGGACTGGAAGACGGGGGTGTGCCGGGCGCTGGGGTGGCCGGAGAACACGGGCGCGGCCTGGCAGCACATCCTGTCCAAGGTGCGCAGCTACAAGGACCTGGAGCCGCAACTGCTCGGTCGGGTGGAGGAGTTGATCGACTTCGTGACGCTGCCGGAGTGACGTCACAGCCAGGGGCCTCCGGGCCCCTGGCTGTCGGCTACCGGGCCCCGGCCTCAGTCCACCAGGTCCCGCACCACCGCGTCGGCCAGGAGCCGCCCGCGCAGGGTGAGGACCGCGCGGCCCCTCCCGTACGGTTCCGACTCCAGCAGCCCGTCGCCGAGGGCTCGGCGGGAGGCGGCGAGGCCGTCGGGTTTCAGGAGGTCGAGCGGGCAGCCCTCGCGGAGCCGCAGCTCCAGCAGGACACGCTCCACCCGGCGGTCCTCCTCGGCCAGGATCTCCCGCCCGGCGCCGGGTGAGCGGCCCTCGGCCAGCGCCTGGGCGTACGCGCCCGGGTGCTTCACGTTCCACCAGCGGACCCCGCCGACATGGCTGTGGGCGCCGGGACCCGCGCCCCACCAGTCGGCGCCGCGCCAGTACAGCTCGTTGTGGAGGCAGCGGCCTGCCTCGGTGGTGGCCCAGTTGGAGACCTCGTACCAGGCGAAACCGGCGGCGGCGAAGGCCTCGTCCGCGATCAGATAGCGGTCGGCGTGCGCGTCGTCGTCGGTCATGGGGATCTCGCCGCGCCTGATGCGGCGGGCGAGCTGGGTGCCCTCCTCGACGATGAGCGCGTACGCGGAGACATGGTCGGGGCCCGCCCCGATCGCCGCGTCCAGGGTGGCCCGCCAGTCGTCGTCGGACTCGCCCGGGGTGCCGTAGATCAGGTCCAGATTGACGTGGTCGAACCCCGCCGCCCGCGCCTCCGCGACGCAGGCCTCGGGCCGGCCGGGGGTGTGGGTGCGGTCCAGGATCTTCAGGACGTGCTGTCTGGCGCTCTGCATCCCGAAGGAGACCCGGTTGAAGCCGCCCTCGCGCAGGGCGGAGAGATAGGCCGGGTCGACCGACTCCGGATTGGCCTCGGTGGTGACCTCCGCGTCCTCCGCGAGCCCGAACTCCTCCCTGATCGCCGCCAGCATCCGCACGAGATCGGCGGCGGGGAGCAGAGTCGGGGTCCCGCCTCCGACGAACACCGTACGGACCGGGCGGGGGTCGTCACCGAGGACCTTGCGGGCCTGGCGGACCTCCTCGACGAGGTGGGCGGCGTAGTTGTCGCGGGAGGCGAGCGCCCCGCCGGAGCCGCGCAGCTCGGTGGCGGTGTAGGTGTTGAAGTCGCAGTAGCCGCAACGGGTGGCGCAGTACGGAACGTGCAGGTAGAAGCCGAGCGGGCGGTCGGCTGCGCCTTCCAGGGCATGGCGGGGCAGCGCCCCGTCGTCGGGCACGGGCTCACCATCGGGCAGTACGGAAGGCATACCGTCCATTGTCGCTCGCCCCGGAGACGTTTCAGTCCGCGTGCAGGACCAGCAGGGCCACGTCGTCGTCCGGCGGCTGCTCGGCGAACTCGTGGACCGCACTCCGGATGCGGTCGGCCGTGGCGTCGGCGGGCAGTCCGGCGCATCCGGCGAGAACCCGGGCCAGCCCGTCCCCGTCGTCGAACATCAGCGGGCCCGACCGCCGCTCGGTCACCCCGTCCGTGACGCAGAGCAGGCTGTCACCGGGCGCGAGGTCGAAGGTCTGGCTCTCGTACGCCACGTCCTCGACGACCCCCAGCAGCACCTGCGGTTCGGCCGCCGGGCGTACGGAGCCGTCGGGGCGGAGCAGCAGCGGCAGCGGGTGCCCGGCGCTGGCCACCGTGCAGCGGACGCCCCCGCCGGGGAGCGGCACGACCTCCCCGTACAGCAGGGAGAGGAACCGCGACTGCGAGCCGTCGTGGAGTTGTCGGCCCCCGGCGGCGGCGACCATCAGCGCGGCGGCCTCGGCCGCCTCCATGGCGTCGTCCAGCAGCAGCCGGTTGAGCCGGTCCAGAACCTCCCCGACGCCGAACCCCTCGCGGGAGAGGAGCCGGAGCCAGGGGCGGGCGAGGCCGGTCACGACGGCGGCCTCGGGCCCGGAGCCCTGGACGTCGCCGAGGACGAAGCACCAGCGGTCGCCGGGGCACGGGAAGATGTCGTAGAAGTCACCGCCGACCACGCCGTCGTCGCTCGGCTCGTAGACGAGGGCGCTGGTCACCCCGGGGATCTCCGCGACCTTGCTGGGGAGCAGGCCTCGCTGGAGGATGCGGCTGATGGTGGCCTGGCGGGTGTAGGCGCGGGCGGCGCCGACGGCGAGGCCGAGGCGGCGGACGAAGTCCTCGATGAGCGAGGCGACGGCCTCGGGCAACCGGGTGACACCCTCCCGGCCGACGAGCACGGTCCCGAGCGCCCGGCCGCCCGCCGTGATCCGGAACGCGAGCGCGGCCCCGTCGCGGCTGCCGGGATGCGGGGCGTCCGGGCTGTGCGGGACGTCCCCGGCGGGCGGGGTGCCGGGACGCAGGCCGCCCCGGGCGTGCGGGCCGTGTTGCGCCCGCCAGGGTACGGGGACGGGTACGGGGCCCGGGCCGATGTCGGCGGGGAGGCGGAGGGGCTCCCGCTCCAGGGCCGTACGCAGCGGCTCCGTACCGGTCTCGTCGCTGTGCCAGACCCGGGCGAGCCGGGGTTCGGCGCCCGGTCCCCCGCCCTCGGCCTCCAGCCAGATCGCGCACCAGTCCGCGAGGCGGGGCACCAGCAGCTGGCCCGCTATGGCGGCCACCAGGTCCTCGTCGAGCTGCCCGGCCAGCAGGTCGGACGCCTCCGCGAGGAAGGCCGGGGCGCCCCGGCCGCCCCAGACCGCGTCGTCGCGCTCGGTGCGCCGGGCGGCGGGGGCGAGGATCTCGGCGGCGCGCAGCCCGCGCCTGAGGGAGTCCCGGTCAGGCGGGGCGGGCGGGCCGCTCCAGTCGTCGACGGGGAGGCGGGCCCAGACGGTCTTGAGGCCGGTGCGGTAGGTGATGCCCCAGGACTCCGCGAGGGTGGCGACGAGCTGGAGGCCGCGACCGTACTCGGCGGGATCCGGAAGGTCGGCGGAGGCGGCCGGACCGGCAGAGGCTCCGGCGGAAGCGGAGCCGGGCGGACCGGCGGGAGCCTGGCCCGGAGCTTCGGCGGAAGCGGGAGCCCCTGCGGAGCCGGGAGCCCCTGCGGAGCCGGGAGCCTCGGCAGAGGCGGGAGCCTCGGCAGAGGCGGGAGCCTCGGCAGAGGCGGGAGCCTCGGCAGAGGCGGGAGCCTCGGCAGAGGCGGGAGCCTCGGCAGAGGCGGGA